>DAIRFN010000018.1:4912-30837 GCA_036795065.1 Vicinamibacterales bacterium | reverse complement strand
GCGCGCCTGCGCCGCGCTCCACGCGTGGTGGATGGCTCTTCCGGGGAACTCCGCGTCGCAGCCGACCACGTCGCCCTCCACCTTCATGGCCGAGCGAATGCGGCGGAGGCTGTCGGCAAACGATGATTCCGCGTGCGGCTCGAGCCGCGCCGCCGCCACGTCCCAGCAGGCCGAGAGCGGTCCCGTGGCGCCGCCAGCGACCAGCGCGCGCATCTCGCGCTCCAGGCGCAGTCCGTGATGGCGGATGCGGTCCGCGTCGCCGTCATGCGCGGCCGCAGCCAGCGCCGTGTCGAACAGACCCGACAGCGACTGCGCCCACGCCTCGCCGCCCGGGCCGGGCACGAGCACCATCGGGAAGTCGTAGCGAAGGTCGCTCAGGTCCCGGTAGCCGGACGCCAAGGCCGGGCGGAGATCCAACCCCTCGACCGGCCCAAGGTCGCCGGTTCGGCGGCCGGTCAGGAAGAACGTGACGTGCGCCTGGGTCACGGCGTCCATGGCTGTCACCCTTGTGCCTGCTGGGCGGCAGCGCTGGCTGCGTCGGCCTCGCGCGGCCACACGGTGTGCTTGTCCAGCTCGGCCTCGAGTCGAGCGCGGGTCAGCTCGGCCGTGCGAAGCGTGTGCGAGCGCAACACGTCCTCGTAGCACGGCACTTCCGGGTTCCGGTAGAGGATGCCCACTGGAATGATTGACGTGTCGGACGCGATCTCCCTCGCGCGGTTGATGTCGGACGGGTCGTGCTCGAGGTGGTTCCGGTAGCCCCTCACCAGGCTCGCGCTCGGCTGCAGACCGTCGGGATGGTGGAGCAGTTGCACGCGGTTGGGATCGTGCAGCCACGGATCGAGCGCCTTTGGCAGCCACTCGGGGCACCGCTGGACGATGCGCACGAACGAGAATCCCTTGTGGTGATAGGCGGCCCTGACGATGTCGTAGAGGGCCTCGGGCACCCAATCCACGGCCTGCGCCACGAAGGAGACGTTCTGCACCCCCAGCGTGACCGAGACCGGGTTGAGTGCTTCCAGGTAGCTGCCTCGCGGGGTGGTGTTGGTCCTGGTGCCAATCGGCGACGTCGGTGACGCCTGTTTCTTGGTGAGCCCGTAGATCTGGTTGTCGTGCAGGAACACGGTGAGGTTCATGTTGTAGCGGATCGCGTGGATCCAGTGCGCCGCGCCGATGCTGCAGCAGTCGCCATCGCCGGTGTTCACGAACACGGTGAGGTCGGGCCGGGCCATCTTCACACCTTCGGCGATGGGAAGCGCGCGCCCGTGGATGCCGTGGAAGCCGTAGGTCTTCATGTAATGCGGGAAGCGGCTCGAGCAGCCGATGCCCGACACGAAGACGGTCTTCTCGGGGCGCAGGCCCTCGTCACGGCACAGCCGCTGCACGGCCGCGAGAATGGCGTTGTCGCCGCACCCGCTGCACCAGCGCGGCACGCCACCCTGGTAGTCCTCGAGCTCGAAGCGTTCGTCGCACATCTGCAGCAGGCATTCGGTCGCCGACACGACACTCATGACACGCCTGCCTTTCCCGGCACGGCCGCGAGCCGCTCAGCCAGCACGCGGCGGATGGTGCCGGGCCGGATCGGCTGGCCGCGCACCTCGCTGAAACAATCGACGTCGATCAGGCAGCGTGCCCTCAGCAGCAGGGCCAGGGCCGAGTAGCGACGGTTGCTCTCGTCGATCAACGCGTCGCCGGGACGGTCGCCCCAGTTGCCCTCGACGGTCATCACCTGCCCGAATCCCTGCATGATCTCCTTGATCCCCGGCGGCAGCGGGTTGAGGAAGCGCAGGTGCAGGGACGACACACGGTGTCCCTCCGCGCGCAGCGACGCCACGGCTTCCTCGATGGCGCCCTTCGTGCTCCCCCACCCCACGACCAGCAGATCGCCCGTGCTGTCACCGAACACCGGCGGCGGCTTCAGCGTCTGCTGCAGCGCCGCCAGCTTCAGGCTGCGTGCGCGCAGGCCCTGCTCGTTGCTGTCGGCGTCGTAGGCGACGTGGCTGTCACGGTCGTGTGCCAAGCCGGTCAGGGTGTGCATACCGCCCGGCTGCCCGGGCACGAAGCGGCGGATCAGGCCGGTGGTATCGTCCCAGTCGTAGGGCCTGGCCCCGTCCGGCACGGCGCCCTGGTCGGCCGGCGGCGCCATCCAGCTCTCGCTGAACACTGGCCGCGCGAAGGGCTGCCGCGACGTGGCCAGGGTGGCGTCCGACAGCACCACCACGACCATGTTGAAGGTCTCCGCAATCCGGCGCGCGGTGATGACGGCGTAGAAGCAGTCCTCGATGGTGGCCGGCGCCATGACCACCTTGGGCGCGTCACCGTGGCTGCCGAAGATGGCGGTCAACAGGTCGCCCTGCTCGGTCTTGGTGGGCTGCCCCGTGCTGGGCCCGCCGCGCTGCACGTTCACCACGACCAGCGGGATCTCGCCCATCACCGCCAGCCCGATCGCCTCCTGCTTGAGGGAATACCCGGGGCCAGACGTGATCGTGACCGCGCACTTACCGGCGTAGGACGCACCGATGGCGAACGCCACCGCGGCGATCTCGTCCTCCGCCTGGTGCACGAGACCGCCGACCCCCCCGAAGATCTCCGCGAGCTCGTGCGACGCCGACGTGGCCGGCGTGATGGGATACATCGCGCAGATCTCCATCCCGGACGCCACGATCCCCAGCGCCAGCGCCGTGTTGCCGTTGACCACGACCTGCGGCTCGGTGGCGCGGATCGTCGGGATCTGATAGCAGAAGTCGAGGTTGGCGCCAGCCCACGCATGACCTGCTTCGAGCAACCGGATGTTGGTGTCGACGATTTTCTGGTCCTTCTTGCCGAACGTCGCCATGACCTGGTCGGCGGCCAGCGCCAGGTCGAGGCTGTAGAGGCGGCACAGCATGCCCAGCGCGAACATGTTCTTGCCGCGGCGCGCGTCGGAGACGATCGCCCGGCATTCCTGCTCCATCGGGATCTCGTGCACCCGGTAGCCGGCGTCGACGAGGCGCTCGTACGTCTTCGCGTAAGCGGCCGCGATGCCCTGATCCGCGTGGCTGCGCCACATGTTTTCCAGGAGGACCACGCAGCCAGGCTTGAGCTCCTTCGCGCGCACGCGCCCGAGCAGCACCTGCTCGTTGAATGCCACCACGAGGTCCGTTAGGTCACCGCCGTTCTGGACCCGCGCCGACCCGATGCGGATCCGGTTGCCGCTGGCCCCCGCCACGCTCCGCGCCGGCGGACGAATCTCGGCCGGGATGATCTCCGTCGTCCAGACGCCGTTGCCCATCTGCGCCGCAATCGCACCCAGCGACTGGCCGCACTTCTGCGCGCCTTCGCCCGAATCGCTGATGATCTCGACGATGTGCTCTTTCAGCGTGACGACCATCGTGTGCCTTCCATCCTCAGGCGGGTTCAATCTCGTCCGCTACGCCACGCGCACGCGCGTGAAGTTCCGTTCCCTCGTGTCGATGCCGAACAGTGTGGTGCCCTCGTCGCCGTCACCGCCGCGATAGGGTCGCTCGGGATCGCGGATACCGAGGTACGCCTTCATGCTGCGCGCCGCCCTGCGGCCCGCCCCCATGGCCTCGATCACGGTCGCCGCGCCCGTGACGATGTCGCCGCCCGCGAAGACGCCGGGCACCGAGGTGGCGAGCGACTCGTCCGTGGCGATGTAGCCACGCGACGTCAGCTTCATGCTGGAGGTCTGCCCCATGATCGGGTTCGCGTTCGTGCCGATCGCGTAGACCACCAGGTCGGCCTCGAAGTCGAACTCGCTGTCGGGCACCGGAACGGGCCGTCGTCGGCCGGTGTCGTCCGCCTCGCCCAGCGCCATCTGCACGCACCGCATCCCGCGCACGCCGCCGTGACCATCGTCGAGGATCGCCACGGGGTTGGTGAGCCAGTGGAAGACGATGCCTTCCTGCTCGGCGTGATGGATCTCCTCGGCCCGCGCCGGCGCTTCCGCGCGCGAGCGGCGGTAGATGCAGTGCACGTGCTCGGCGCCGAGCCGCAGGGCGACGCGCATGGCGTCCATCGCCGTGTTGCCCGCGCCGACGACGGCAACGTGCCGGCCGAGCGGCAGCGGCGTGTCGTACGCGGGAAAGTCCCGCGCGCGCATCAGGTTGCAGCGCGTCAGCAGCTCGTTGGCCGAGAGCACGCCGTTCAGCGAATCGCCGGGAATGCCGAGCATGGCCGGGTAGCCGGCGCCCACGCCCACGAACACGGCATGGAAACCCATCTCGTCGATCATCTGCTCGATGGTGAAGAGGCGGCCCACCAGCGTGTTGCACTCGAAAGTGACGCCGAGCTGCTTCAGGTTCTCGATCTCGGCATCGATCACCGCGTTGGGCAGGCGAAAGTCCGGGATGCCGTACTTCAGGACGCCACCGGCCTCGTGGAAGGCCTCGTACACGATGACCTCGCAGCCCGCCTTGGCCATGTCGGCGGCACACGCCATGCCCGCCGGACCGGAGCCGACGATCCCGACCTTGAACCGGCTCGGCTCGATGTATGGAATGTTGACCCAGCCTTCGCGGATGGCCGTGTCGCCGACGAACCGCTCGAGCCGGCCGATGCCGACCGGTTCCAGCGACTGTCCCACCGTGCAGACGCCTTCGCACTGGCTCTCCTGCGGGCAGACGCGGCCGCACACCGACGGCAGCAGGTTGGTGTCCGTCAGGATGCCGTAGGCGCCCCGCAGGTCGCGCTCGCCGATCTTCCGGATGAAGCCGGGAATGTCGATGCCGACCGGGCAGCCCGAAACACAGGGCTCGTCGGGGCACAGCAGGCAGCGATCCGATTCGCGCATCGCCTCTGCGAGCGTGTAGCCGCAAGCCACCTCGTCGAAGGTCCTGGCCCGCGCATGCGGTTCGAGCTCGCGCATCGGCGTGCGCGTCTGCGGGATGCTGCGGATGGTTCGCTTGGTGGCCATCGGCGGGTCTCCCGGGGGTCAGCCGCCGAGCGCGTCGTGCTCCAGGTCTTCCAGCTCGAGCAGCTCCTGCTGCTCGGCGCTGCCGGCGGCCAGGGCGTCCAGCGCGCTCGGGCCCACCATCTGCGTCATGCGGCAACTGGCGGAGAAGCGTTCCTCCGCGGCACGCTCCACCGTGGTGTAGCGGCGGAGGCGAAGGATCAGGTCGTCGAAATCCACCAGGTGGCCGTCGAAGTCCGGCCCGTCGACGCAGGCGAACTTCACCTGCCCACCCACCTTGACACGGCAGCCGCCGCACATCCCGGTGCCGTCCACCATGATCGGGTTGACGCTGACGATGGTCTTGATGTGGTGCGGGCGCGTCGCCTCGGCACACGCCTGCATCATCAGCGGGGGGCCGATCGCGACCACCTCGTCGATGTCGGGGTGCCACGCGAGGGCGGCTTTGATGCCATCGGTGGTGAGGCCCTTGAGGCCGGCCGTCCCGTCGTTGGTGCAGATGATGAGCTCGTCGCAGACGGACCGGAACTTGTCCTCCCAGAAGACGAGGTTCCTGGTGCGGAACCCGAGGACCGCGATCACGAACGCGCCGCTCTGCTTGAACCCGCGCGCCTGGGGAAAGACGGGCGCCACGCCGAGGCCACCGCCCACGCACAGCACGGTGCTGGCCTGGGTGGTGGGGCTGGGGATGCCCATGGGGCCAACCATCGCGTGGAGCAGCGTGCCGACGCGGCATTCCTGCTGCATCTGACGCGTCGTCTTCCCCACGGCCTGGATGACCAGCGTGATGGTGCCCTTCTCGCGGTCGAAGTCCGCGATGGTGAGGGGGATGCGCTCGCCCTGCGGGTTCAGCATGACGATGACGAACTGCCCGGGTCGGGCGGCCCTGGCCATCAGGGGATGACGCACTTCGAGCAGGTAGGTGACGTCCGAGAAGTCTTCCCGCGCCACGATCTCGAAATTGGCCATGGTGTCCACCGTCCTGCCGGCGCAGCGAGCCGAGGGACACGGCCCACCTCCCGGAGTGTCGAGAATCCGGCGATCGTCGAAGTCAAGCCCGTACCGAAGCAAGGCGTGTTCCAGAGCGCGCGCGTCGCGGCGGGCCACATCCCTTTAACTTGGGTGGCCGTGGGTCACGACAGCCGGCGGGTTCGCGTCGGTCGAGGGCTGCCACGTGCGACGGCGTCAGGCCGCCGGAGGATGGACGAGAGTTGCGGGCCGCCTCCACGCAGGCGCGCACTGACGAGTTCGAGCGTCCACGCTCGTCTCAGGGTTGGGGCCCACACCCGAAGTTCCCCCTGGCCGCATGCCACGAAACACCGAGGCGATCGAGATCCTCGACCAGGGCCCGCCGATGCGCCTCGATGGCCGCCTCCTCGGAGGGCCGCCGCACGGCGCGCTCGCAGAGGGTGTGCACGGCCCAGGCGCCCACGTCTTCCTGGTCCCGCGCCGCAATGGTGCCGAGCGTGGCCATGCCCTCGGTGATTGTCTCGGGTCCAAGTGCGAGCTGATAGAACGCCACGGCGCCAAGGCGGCGCGCCTGTTCCGGCGTGGCGTTGCCGGACTTTTCGCGCGCGGCCTGGAGGCCCACGGCCGCGATGCGCCCGCGGGCACGCGGGTCGCCGTGCCTGGCCAACGCGTGGATGGCGGCGTCCAGGCCCGCGTCGCTCGACGGTTGATCCAGGTCGAGGAGGAGCCGATCCCGTGCCGCGCGGTGATCGACTTCGCCGAGAAACCAGATGGCGTCGAGGCCCGCCGCGTTCCACACGGCCCGCTCGGTGATCGCCTGGACGACCGTCAGCATCGCGGCGCCGAGATCCGGGTCGGGGCCCCCGGCAAGGAACGCGGCCCACCGGGCCAGCAAGTGGGCCTTCTCTCGCATCCCCGGATTGCGCAAGGCCTTTTCCATGAGCGGGATCGCACGGCGGTCGCGGAGCGAGGCGAGCCCGGCCACCCCGCACATGACCTCCGATGCGTCGGCGGACTCGGCAAGAGCCATCAACGCCACTCGTCCGGACTCGCCCAGCGGCTCGAGCTGGCGCGCCACGTCGGTTGGGGCCCGGTCCACCGACCCGCACAGTCCCTCGCGCACGCCCTGCCCAGCCAGTGCCGTGCGCGGCGAGGGCCCGCCCAGCGCCGAGGCCAGGGCGATGAGGGCGGCGAGCAGGAACACGCGACGAGCCTACCACGCGTCTTCACGGCCGCGGTTGCGTTCCGCGCGCCCTCTTCCACTCCGACCTCAGCGGGGAAGAATCCGGATCGTGAATCCCGCGCCAATCGGCATGGTCTGACTGTCGTCGCGACTCAAGCACCAGACGTTGATGTCGAGAGGAGCAGCCAGCCCTGTCCCATTGTCGTCGTAATACAGGCTCACGGTCGATGGCACGACCGGCCGGATGCTCGTCTGCGGTCCACGGTTCCTGCTCATGAGCACGAGAGCGCCGGGATTGCCGTCCGACCGGGGATGGCTGAAGCACGAAATGTTGCCGCCGCGGTTGTCGGCGGTCACTTCGTGCAGGAAGGAGTTGCTGTGGCTGCCTCGCTGCGTGCCAGCGCGGGTCGGCGTCGAGACTCTCAGGAGCGCGCCGGACCGGCCCACGTCGTCCTGCCAGCTCCCGTTGAGGGTCGTCGTGTCGATGCGCAGGACGACGCGGCCGCCCTCGTTCGTGAACCCGCCCGGTATGCTCGTGTTCAGGCCGACCATGGCCGTGCCGTCGCTCGCGAGGACCGCCGATCCTTCGACGGGCTCCGGCAGATAGATCGAGTCGCAGAGGTCTTCGAACCCCTGCAGGCGGATGCCCGCCGCATCCTGGACGACGGTCAGCGTGAGCGTGTTGCAGTAGGGCTCCATCTGCCAGTGAAACGTGCCAATCGTCTGCGCGACCGACATGGCGGGCAGCACCAGGGCAAGCGCGGCGAATCCAAGGGCTCGGCGGCCGGCGTGTGTGAACATGAGTCGTCACCTCCGGCCCACAAGGTGCCCCGAACCTCACGATGCGCGCCAGTGCCAACTGCTCGTCTTGCACGCTGTCGTTCTCATCACGGCCAGGCAGTATCGGCGCAGCCGACCGCGACGGTCCGCGCTCAGCCCGCCACTCGTGCCAGCGCCATGACGAACCGCTCGTCCGCACTGACGTAGTGCGCCGCCTGCGCCAGCCCGGCGTCCGCCAGCAGCGCCAGGAACGTCTCGCGCGCGTACTTGCCGGACCAGTTCATCTCGACGCGCTCGCCTGCGCGCCAGCGCACGATCTCGCCGGCGACGTTCAGCGCCAGATCCCTGGCCGGCAGGAAGTGCTTGTGCAGCCGGAAGAGTCCTGCGTGGCGGTCGTCCGTGATGGTCTCGAACTGCAGCACTCCGTCGTCGGGCTCCACCAGGCCTACGCCGCGCAGCGGGCCGAAGGCGAACTGCCGGTTCAACGGGTTGTCATATCCCGCCAGCGTGCCGGTGTCGCTGAAGATCTCGCCGTCGAGCAGCAGGTAGTCGTCCGCTCGGAGCAGCCGCGCCAGTTGCCGTGCGTACTCGGGCGGGTCGAATGCCCCGAGCGTGTTGCCCAGCATCATCACCAGGCGAGGGTCCGCGGGCGAGGCCTCTCCGATTGCCGCGAGATGACTGGTGTCGGCCACGTCGGCCTTCACGCCGTGGCAGGGCACGCCGGTCGCGGTCGCGGCCCCGCACGCCATCTCCAGGAGCGACTGGCTGGCATCGACCGGCATGTAGTACGGGCGACGACCCGACGCCCGTATCTGCTCGAGCACCAGGAGATCCTTGGTGCCCTGGCCCGCGCCCAGGCTCACCACCGTCACATCGCCCGTGGGCAGGTGCGCCACGAGGTCGGCGGCCTGCGCCTGCAGCAGGTCGTGCGAGCGCACGTAGTTCCGGTACGCGCCGTCGCCGCACAGGTTGAGCCAGGCGCGCACCGACGTGGGAAACCAGTAGAAGTACTTCTCCGGCAGCTCGCGCCGCTCGAGCGCGAGCAGGAAGTCCTGCGCCAGCCGATCTTCGGTCAGGAGCACGCGTGTCGTCAGTATGGGTGTCGCCACGGGCACGGTCTCCCGCAATGTGAAGGGCTGGGGCCATGCTACCCGATCACCCGTTGACATCATGATGTCCGATGCCTATCATCATGATGTGCGCACGACGCTGACTCTCGATGACGATGTCGCGAGCAAGCTCAAGACGCAGGTCAGAAAGACCGGCCGCCCCTTCCGTGACGTGGTGAACGACGCGCTGCGCCGCGGGTTGGCCACGGCGCCGCCGTCCCCGCCGCGCACGCCGTTTCGCGTCCGGGCGCGCGACCTCGGGGCGCTCCGGCCCGGCGTGCAGCTCGACAACATCGCCGGCCTCCTGGATCAGGTCGAGGGGCCGCTGCATCGATGATCCTGGTGGACGCGAACCTGCTGCTTCACGCGTACAACCCGCGCTCGGCCGATCATGATCGAAGCCGGGCCTGGCTCGAGCAGGCGCTGTCGGGAACCGCCCTTGTCCGCTTCGCGTGGGTCACGCTCTGGGCGTTTATCCGGATCGCCACGAGCCCGCGTGTATTCGAACAACCGCTGACGCTCGCCGAGGCAGACGAGATCGTGTCGTCCTGGCTGGCACAGCCGATGGTGGGTGTGCTGGAACCGGCGGACCGCCACTGGCCCCTCCTGCAGCGTCTGTTGGCGGAGGGCCAGGCCGCGGGGCCGTTGGCCATGGACGCGGCACTGGCGGCGATAGCGGTCGAGCACGGCGCGACGCTCTACACGACGGACCGGGATTTCTCCCGCTTCCCGGGACTGTCGTGGACGAACCCGCTGCTGAATCAACGTGAGCGGTGAAAAGTGAGAAAGTGAGAAGCTGGCCGAACCATAGGGTTTCGAGGCGTCTCGCTTCTCACTTTCTCACTTCTCACTTTTCTTCTCACTTCAGGCTGCCTTCTCCCGCAGCCTGCTCTGCTAGACACCGTACCGTTCAGGATCCCAGCGGAGCCCCAGCTCGCTCGGCGGCGCCATGTAGCCCGCCAGCGCCGAGGCCGCCACCACCGACGGCGAGGCGAGATAGCCCTCGCCGCCATAGCCCATGCGGTTCTGCCAGTTGCGGTTGAACGACGTGATGGCGCGCTGACCCGCCTGCAGCGCATCCGGCCCCTGGCCGAAGCACGGGCCGCACCAGCTGGCGCGAATCTGCCCGCCGACCGAGCGGAACACGTCCGCGATGGACTCGCCGCCGAGACGCGGGTCGGGGCGCTCGATCTGCTGCTTCACGCCGCCCGAGCCGGGGAACACCACGAGCTCCTTCCGGGCCTTCGTCAGCCCCTGCGCCCGCGCGGCGACCAGCACCAGCGCGGCCGACAGCAGGTCGTCGTAGCTGCCATTGGTGCAGGAGCCGATCATCGCCTTGTCGAACGTGAGCTTCTCGCGCGCCACCTCCTCGGCCGGGAACGCGTTGCCCGGGCTGAACGGTTTGGCAATCATCGGCATCACGTTGCCCAGCACCAGCTCTTCATCCAGGTCGAACACGGCGTCGGCGCCGCACGAGATGCGCGGATAGGGGAGGTTCGTCATGCCCTTCGCGCCATACCACGCGTCGGTGATGTCGTCCGGCGCGAAGATTCCGTTCAGCGCCTCGGCCTCGGCCATCATGTTGGCGATGGTGTTCCTGAACGCGATGGGCAGCTGATGGTCGCGATCGACCAGCTCCACCGACATGCCCTGCGACTGCTTCGCGCCCCACCGGCGCAGGAGCTCGAGGACGATGTCCTTGCCGGTCACCCATTCACGGAGCCGGCCTCTGAAGGTGACGCGGCGCTGCTTCGCCATCGTGAAATAGATGTAGCCGGTGGACCAGCCGAAGCCGAGCGTCGTGGATCCCACCCCCATGCCCACCGCGCCGTAGGCGCCGTAGGCACGCGAGTGCGAGTCGGCCCCCGGGATGAACTGCCCCGGCAGCACCAGCCCCTGCTCGGGGAAGTAGAAGTGGAAGATGCCGTCGCCTGGCGTGGCGTAGTACGGCTTCTCGATGCCGTGATGCTTCGCGAACTGCCGCCCGATCTCGGTCTGCCGGTCGTCGTCCTGTTTGCCGGTGAAGACGAAGTGATCGTTGGCCACCGCCGCCTGGCGCGGGAAGATTGAGTCACCGCCGGTGATCTGGTTGAAGGTGTGAATCGAGAACGGCGCCGTGCCATCAGAGGCCGGCAGCAGGTCGGCGTAGACGCGGAGCGTCGCTCCCGGCTTCACCTCGCCGTCCTTGTCCACGCGGTGCGCCCACACGATCTGCTCGGTGGTGGACATCCGGCGCGCGCGATCCGGGTCGGCCCACGCAATCTCGGGCCTCCGCTCCACGGACGAGCGGAACTCGCGCCGCCCCAGCGAGAAGATGCCCCCGCTCTGGCGGATCTCGTCTTCCTTCGCGCTGAGCGGCACCGGGGTGTACGGCTTCCCCTGCGTCTCGTTGGCAATGGCGCGCGACACGGGATCGAACGTGAACACGTCGCCATCCTGCGCGTCGGCCACCGCCTCGGGGCTCTGCACGACGTGCAGCCCGAGGTTGAACGCGTTGCGCCGGAAGATGTCACCCATGGTGTTGGCGCAGATGATCACCATCTCGAGGCCCACTTCCTCGGCGATGGCCTTCAGCCCGGCCGGCGACATCTCGCGCGAGCTGCCGATGGCGAACCGGTCGCCCGCGATGACGAACGTCTGCCCCGCGTGCACCCTGGCGCGGAAATCGGGCATCAGATAGCGAAAGGCGCCGGCCTTCCAGCGCTCGTCCAGCGTCTCGAGGCTCTCGGAGACGCAGTCGACCGCGGGGGTGATCTGGTCCGTGTCGATCGCGTCCAGCTTCTTCCCGGGCGTGCGTGAATCCCAGAAGATGAGCGCCGTCCCGCGAATGAGGTGCCGGCCGCCCGCGGCAGCCAGATCGCTCGGGCGCGGAGCCGGCAGCGTCTCGAGCGTGACGCCGGGCTTCAGGATGGCGGGCTTGGCAATCTGCATAACTGAACGATCATAGCAGGGCCGATCGGCGCGACCGTCAGTACCAGCCGCGGATCGGCTTCAGCCGCCACGTGAAGCGCTCCCGCTTCGGCTTGTGCGGCAGCGGCGTCAGCTTCACCGGCGGATCCGCCAGTTGCCGGTACGGAACGTGGTCCAGGAGATGACGGACGAGGTTCAGCGGCGGATCGGTCGCGCGCTCGGCAAACCGCCCCTCCTGGAACTCCTGGTCCACCGAGAGCCAGTACTGTGGCGCCCGCGCCGGCGCGCCGGCTGAACCTCGATCGTTCTTGATCGATCGGTGATGATAGGGACCACGATGATCACATCGCGGTCGAGCTGGATCTCGACTCGGGGTGCCCGCCCGGTGAGGGTCCTGGGAGCGCTGCAGAGGTCATTGCCCGGCGCGCCGCCAGCGGCCGCATCATCCGCCACGACGGGCGGCGGATTCTCGTCGCTGCGGGAACCACGGCTGATCGTCGACATCGGAGCCGGAGCGTTCTGATGGCCGCTGCTGAGCCACGCCTCGAGCGCCCGCCGTGGGGCGTGCACCCGCTCATCGTCTTCCCCCTGGCCCTGGGGGCGTTCACCGCGTGGTGGCTGACCACCGGCCCACCCACGTGGCAGGTCTCGGTCCCGTGGGTGCCATCGCTCGGCATCGACCTCGCCCTCCGCCTCGACGGCCTCAGCCTGCTGATGCTGGCGCTCATCGGCGGCATGGGCCTGGCCGTGTACGTGTACGGCTCGGCCTACATGGCCGGCGTCGCCGGCCGCTCGCGACTATTCGCCCTGCTCACCGCGTTCATGCTGGCGATGGCTGGCGCCGTGACCGCCGACAACCTCGTGGTCCTGTTCGTGTTCTGGGAGCTGACGAGCGTCACGTCGTTCCTGCTCGTCGGGTTCAAGCACGATTACGAGCCGAACCGGCGGTCTGCCCAGCAGGCGCTGCTCATCACGGCAGGTGGTGGCCTGGTACTGCTCGCGGGCATCCTGCTGCTCGGCTCGATCGGCGGGACCTATTCCATTCAGGCGCTCATCGAGCGCGTGCCGCAACAGCCCGCGCACCCGCTCTTGCCGGCGGCCCTCGCGTGCATCTTCGTCGGCGCGTTCACCAAGTCGGCCCAGTGGCCATTTCACTTCTGGCTGCCCAACGCCATGGCCGCGCCCACGCCTGTCAGCGCGTACCTGCACTCGGCCACCATGGTCAAGCTGGGGGTCTACCTGCTCGCGCGCCTGAATCCCGCATTCGAATTGCATTTCATGTGGGAGGCCACGCTCGTCACCATCGGGGCCGTCACCGCCCTCTGGGCCATGGTGCTCGCGCTGCGCGAGCGCGACCTCAAGCGCATCCTGGCGTGGTCCACCGTGTCGTCACTCGGCACGCTGGTGCTGCTCATCGGCCTGCCTGGCCCCGGCGCTGCCGAGGCCACCGCCGCGTTCCTGTTGGCGCACGCGCTCTACAAGGCTCCCCTGTTCTTCGTGGCCGGCAACGTGGACCACTGCACGGGCACGCGCAGCATCGATCGACTGGCGGGGATGGCCCGTGCGATGCCCTGGACGGCCGCCATCGCTCTGCTGGCCGGGCTGTCGATGGCGGGGGTGCCGCTCTCGCTCGGGTTCCTGGCCAAAGATCTCATCAGCATCGCGAAGACCGAGGGGCTGGCCTTCGAATGGGTGAGTTGGGCGACGATGGTCGCGGGCGCGGTGTCGGTGGCCGTGGCATCGGTGGCCGCCGTGCGCGTGTTCTGGCACCGCGGCGGCGCGTCGCTCCCGGCCGAGATCCACGAAGCCTCGCCGGGGATGATCGTGCCGCCGCTCGCCGTGGCGGCGCTCGGCATCGCCTTCGGCATGGTGCCCTCCCTCGCGCTCCCTCTCATCCACGACGCCGCCCGCGCCATGCTGCCCGAGGCCACGCGCGATCTCGTGGGCGTCGCCGGCGGCTCCGCCACGGGCACGGGAGGTACGCTCCTGGTCTTCGTCACGGGCCTGCTGATCTTCCTGGCATGGGATCGCCTGCACGTGTGGATGGAGATTCTTCGATGGTTCGACCGGTTCGGGCTCGCCGCCTTCTACGCGCGCTCGATGAAGCGCATCCCGTTGGCCGCACGCACCGTCACCGTGCGGCTGCAGCACGGACACCTGCCGGGTTACCTCGCCCTGGTCGTCGGCACGCTCATCGTCACGATCGGCGGCGCGATGATCGCCGGTTCCGGTCCGTCGTGGCCGGCATGGTCCGCACCAGTCGCCGGGGTGGTGGGCGCCACGATTCTCATCCTCGGCACTTCGATCGCCGCGTGCCTGCTCCGCGATCCCTTCGTCATGCTGCTGGTCACGGGCCTGGCTGGTATCGGGAGCGCCGTCCTCGGCCTCTTCCTCGGCGCACCGGACGTCGCGTTCACGCAGTTCGCGGTTGAGGTGGCGTTCGTCGTCGTCGTGGCGGCGGTGCTGCTCCGCGTGCGGGCCTGCTCGCCGCCCACGGCGGTTGTCGAACATGCCGGCGGCCGCGCCCTCGCCGCGCTGGCCATGGGCACGCTCGTCGCCATCCTGGTGCTGACTGCCGCATCCGAGCCGCTCGACTCCGCACTGCCCCGGTACTTCGGCGAGCGGGCCCTCCCCGAGGCCTTCGGCCGCAACGTGGTGAACGTCATCATCGTGGACTTCCGCGCGCTCGACACGCTGGGTGAGATCGCCGTCGTCGCCTTCACGTTGGTCGCGGTGCTGCCCCTGCTGCGGTGGCTGCGGACGCGGGTCGCCCGGAGCGGGGGTGAGGCATGACGCCGCGTGCCGTGCTCCTCGACGTCGTCGTCCGGACGCTCTATCCGGGCATGCTGGCCTTTTCGCTCTGGCTGGTCCTCAGGGGTCACAACGAGCCTGGCGGAGGGTTCATCGGCGGGATGGTGGCTGTGGCGGCCACCGCGATCCGCACCGTCGCCATGGGATCGGCCGAGACCGAGCGACGGATGCCGCTCGGGTTCCTGCGCCTGGCCGCGATCGGCGTGGCCCTCGCGCTCGGCAGCGGCCTTCCCGCGGCGGCCCTTGGCCGCCCGTACCTGACGCACTTGTGGGGCGAAGTGCCACTCGTCGTGACCAGCGTCAAGGTATCGACCGTCCTGCTGTTCGATCTCGGCGTGTACCTGAGCGTCTGGGGCGCACTGGGCGGCATTGCCGCGCGCATGATCGGCCTCGACGAGGAGGACCCGGCGTGATCTGGGCTGTCGCGCTGTCGGCTGCTGCGCTGGTGGCCTCCGGGGTCTATCTCGCGTTGTCCCGCGACGCGTTGCGTGCAGTGGTGGGCGTATCGCTCGTCGGCGCCGGCGCGAACCTGGTCGTCCTCAGTGCCGGCCGCGTCGACGGCCTCATGCCGGCCTTCGTCGCACAAGGGGCCAACCGCCTGGCCGGCGATGCCGCCAATCCCCTGCCGCAAGCCCTGGTCCTCACGGCCATCGTGATTGGCTTCTCGCTCACCTGCTTCGCGCTGGCGCTGGTCTTGTCCATCCGACAGCGATTCGGTGTCACCGACAGCACGCAGTTGGGCGCCGCGGAACCGCCGGCGGGCCCCGATCGGCTTCCCGCGCTTCTCGACGATGAGCACTGACCTGACGGACCTTCTTGTCGCAGGCCCGCTGCTGGTGCCCCTCGCCACGGCCCTCGCCGCTACCGTGTGGGCCGAGCGCCCGCGCGAGCAGCAGGCGATCGGCCTGGGAGGAGCCGTCCTCCTGCTCGGCGCGGCCCTGCTGCTCGTCCGCGCGGTCGCCATGGAGGGTCGGGTTCGCACGGCCTTTGGCGGATGGGACACGCCCTTTGCCATCGAGTTCGTGGCCGACGGGCTGGGCGCGAGCCTCGTCGTCCTCGTGGCCGTGCTGGGGATCGCAGCGTTACTGTTCCAGCGAAGCGACGCCGATCCCGCGCCTGCGTCGCCCGCCCTCGTTCCCCTCGTCCATGCCTTCCTGGCCGGCGCCTGCGGCGCGTTCCTGACCGGCGATCTGTTCAACCTGTACGTCTGGTTCGAGGTGGTGCTGATCGCATCACTCGGGCTGCTGGTGCTCGGCAGGGGCGCCCGTCACCTGGACGGCGCACTCACGTATTTCGTGCTCAATGTCGTCGGCACGCTGTTCGTCCTGATGGGCGTGGCCCTCATCTACGCAACCACCGGACACCTGAACTACACGGCCATCGCGCACGCGGCGGTGGACATGGATCCTCTGCGGCTCCTGCCGTTCGTGGCCGTGCTGGGCGTCGGCTTCCTGCTGAAGGCAGCCGCCTTCCCGCTGTTCGCCTGGCTGCCGGCCACCTATCACACGCTGCCGGCCCCGGTCCTCGCGCTCTTCGCGGCGCTCGGGACCAAAGTGGGCGTGTACGCCCTGCTGCGGGCCAACGGTGAGATCTTCCACACCGCGGCGCCGTTGCTGAGCAGCGCCCTCGGATGGGTGGCGGTGGCCACGATGGTGACCGGCGTGCTGGGCGCCGCTCACCACTGGGACATGCGCCGGATCCTGGCGTTTCACAGCATCAGCCAGGTGGGCTACATGCTGCTCGGCATCGCGCTCGACACACCCGGCGGCGCGCAGGCCGCGCTGGTCTTCGCCCTCCACCACAGTGTCGTGAAGGCCAACCTCTTTCTCATCGCGGCCATCGTCTTCCGGCTGGCGGGGAGCTACGACCTGCGCAGCATCGGAGGGCTGTCCAAGGCCCGGCCCTGGCTCGGCGTGCTGTTCCTCTCGCAGGCCTTCTCGCTCGTGGGCATCCCCCCGCTCTCGGGCTTCTGGGCGAAGTACCTCGTCGTCCGCGAGACCCTGGCCCTCGGGCATTTCGTGTGGGCGGCCGCGGCGCTGGGCGTCGGGGCCCTGACGCTGTACTCCATGTTGAAGATCTGGATGGAAGCGTTCTGGCGATCGCACCCGCGCGAGGACTGGCAGCCGCCCGTTGAGACTCGGCTGGCGCCTGCCCTGGCCGTCAGCGGCGGCCTCGCGTGCCTCACCACCGTGTTCGGACTCTGGCCGGAGCCCGTGCTGCGCTTCACCTTCGAGGCCGCTACACTCCTCTACGAAAGGCCCTGACCATGCGACGCGTCTTCATGGCTCTCGAGCTCGGCGTCGTCTTCGGGTGGCAGGTCCTCGTGGCCGGTTCGACCACGGCATGGCTGATCCTTCGACCGGGCGCGCGCCCCTCGCCCGCACTGGTACCCATGCCGTACGAGCAGTTGAGCACGACCGGCGCGGTGGCGCTGGCGTGTCTCATCTCGCTCACGCCGGGCACGACCGCCATCGACGTCGACCCCGCGCGGCAGCGCCTGCTCCTGCACCTGCTCGACGGAAGCGACCCGGCTGGCGTCGTGGCGGACATTCGGCACCGCTTCGAGCAGCGCCTGCAGGTGCTGTTTCCGGAGGAGCGGCGATGATGGCGACGGTACTGGTGGCGGCGGCGTGCGCGACCCTCGCGCTGGCCACCGTGCGATTGCTGCTGGGGCCCACGCAGGCCGACCGCGTGGTCGCGCTCGATCTGGCGCTGGCCGCCAGCGTGGCCCTGACGGCCGCAGCGGCCCTCGCCAGCGGGCAGCCGCGCGTGCTGGACGTGGCCATCGGCTTAGCGGCGGTGGGCTTCGTGGGTACGATCGCGTGGGCCCGGATCATCGAGCGCTTCGCGCGACGAGGGGAGTCATGATGTGGATCGGTGGCGGGCTCATCGCCGCGGGCGGTGCCCTGCTCGTCATCGCGGGCCTGGGCTTGTTCCTGCTGCCCGACGCGCTCGCGCGGCAGCATGCCGCCACGAAGGCAGGCACCCTCGCGCTCGGCACCATCATGGCCGGGGTGGCCGTATTGGGCGGAACCGCGGAGTGGTGGTGGCGGGCGGCGGCCATCGTGCTGCTGCTCTTCGCCACACTGCCGGTTTCGTCGCACATGCTCGCGCGCGCCGCGGCGCGCGAGCTGATCGATCCGGGTGAGGTGCACCCGGTGTCCCAGAAGGATTCAACCCGATGACCACTTCCCCCTTCCGCATCCTCGTTGCCGTCGACGGTTCACCAGCGGCCATGGCGGCCATCGACACCGCACGCAGGTTTCCCTGGCCCGAAGGAGCGCAGCCCACCGCCCTGGTCGTGCGCGGCGGAGGGCTCGTGCCGCCGTCCTCGTCGCAGAAGGCCTGGGCCTGGTCCCAGGATCTGGCCTTGAGCATCGCCGACCATGCCTGCAAGCGCCTGGCGGCCCGGTGGGACGAACCGGACGCCCTCGTCCGCGACGGCGATCCGGAGGCGGCCATCCTCGCGGCCGCGCGCCAGCGCCGGGCCCGGGCCATCGTGATGGGATGGCGAGGCCATGGCAGGTTCCGGCGCCTGCTGGCCGGCAGCGTATCGAGGGCCGTACTGCGCACCGCGCCCGTGCCCGTCCTGGTGGTGCGGAACGCGCCAAGGACCGTGCGCCACATCGTGGTCGCGGTCGACGGCTCCAGCGCGGCCGCGCGCGCGGTGCGCTACCTGAAAGCCTGTGCGCCCCCGAAGGGTGGCCGGGTGACGCTCGTCGCGGTCATCACGCCCGTGATGCCGCCACGAACGGGTATGCTCACCACGGAACTCGCGTCGCGGATTCGCGCCGACATCGCGGTACACAACGCGAGCGAGCGCACGGCGGCCAGGCGGAGGCTCGAGCGTGCCGCCGCCGTGTTGAAGCAGGCGGGCTGGCGGGTGCGGTCGGTGCTTCGAACGGGCGCCCCGCTCGCCGAGATCCTCGATGCCGTCCGTGACGGTCACGCGGACGTGCTGGTCGTGGGCGCGGGCGGATCCCGCACCCTGCGACTGGGGCGTGTGGGCGCTGTCACGGACGCGGCCGTGAACCGCTGCCCGGTGCCGATTCTCGTCGTTCGTTGAGCAAGGGAGCACACAGATGCAATTCCGCTTCGTCGCCGTTCTGTCGCTGGTGGCGCTTGCCGCCACCACCAGCCCGCAGGCGCAGGAGAAGATCGACCGCGACATCTACTGGAAGATCCGCCGCGAGGCCACCGACCACTCGCAGCTGATGAAGACGCTGCAAGTGCTGACCGACGTCTACGGCCCGCGCCTCACCGGCTCGCCCAACCTGAAGGGCGCGTCCGACTGGGTGGTGAAGGAGACTACGGCCTGGGGGCTGAAGAACGCGCGCCTCGAGCCGTGGGACTTCGGGCACCCCGGCTGGCTGAACGAGCGCCTGTCGGTGCACGTGGTCTCGCCCGTGAAGGACGCGCTCGTGGCCGAGGCGCTGGCCTGGACGCCGGGCACGAACGGTCCGGTGACCGCGCAGATCACCCCATTGGAACTGCCCGAGCGGCCTACGAAGGAGAGCCTCGCGACGTTCCTCGACGGGCAACGCGCGAAGGTGAACGGGAAGGTGGTGATGGTGAACGCGCCGCAGTCGGTGCCCGTCACCATCGACCCGCCCGCCAAGCGACGCGAGGACGCCGACGTGCGCGCGCAGTTCTCGGGCGCGGGCGGACCGGCAGGCGCGTTCGGCCCCCCGCAACCGCCGCAGGCAGCCGACAAGAATATCCTGACCGCGAACCAGGTGAACGAGCAGCTCGATCAGTTCCTGGTGGACGCCGGCGCGGTCGCACGCGTCAACGACGCCGGCCGCGACCACGGCCAGATCCGCGCCTTCAACAACCGCACCTTCGACGTGGCGAAGGCGGTGCCCACGGTGGTGATGCGGAACGAGGACTTCGGCCGGCTGTGGCGCCTGAACGCGAACGGGCGCGCGGTGGAGATCGAGTTGAACATCGTCAACCAGACCTACCCCGAGGGCCGCACGCAGTACAACGTCATCGCGGAAATCCCGGGCACGGACAAGGCCGCGGAGGTGGTGATGCTCGGCGGGCACCTCGACTCGTGGCACTCCGCCACGGGCGCCACCGACAACGCCATCGGCTGCTCGACAATGCTCGAAGCCATTCGCATCCTGAACGCCATCGGCGTGAAGCCACGCCGTACCATTCGCGTGGCGCTCTGGAGCGGCGAAGAGCAGGGCCTGCTCGGCTCGCAGGCGTACGTGAAGGAGCATTTCGGCACCTTCGAGAGCCCGAGGCCCGAGTACGCGACCTTCGCGGGCTACTTCAACATCGACTCGGGGACGGGCCGCGCGCGCGGCATGACCGTGTTCGGCCCGCCCGAAGCGGCGCAGATCATCCGCGACGCCACGACGCCCTTCGAGGACAACGGCTTCTTCGGCGCCATCGCCACCACCAGCCGCCGCCGCGGCGGGTCGGATCACACCTCGTTCAACGAGGTGGGCCTCCCGGGCATCGGCGTGCAGCAGGACCCCATCGAGTACGGCACGCACACCTGGCACACCAACCTCGACACCTACGAGCGCGTCATCGAGGACGATGCGCGGCAGAGTGCGATGGTGATTGCCGCGGCGGTGTATCACCTGGCGATGCGGGACGAGCAGCTGCCGCGGCTGCCGAAGGACAAGATGCCCGCGCTGCCGACACCGTAGCGCGGAGCGATGCGGGAGGGGCGGGCTACGCCCGCTCCTCCCAGACCCGCGCGAGCTCGACGATGACCTCCACTGCCTTCTCCATGTCCTGCACCGACACCCACTCCAGGCGCGAGTGGAAGTTCTGCTCGCCGGCGAAGATGTTGGGCGTGGGCAGGCCCATGAACGACAGCCGGGAGCCGTCCGTGCCGCCGCGGATGGCGCGCTCGTGGACCTGGAGCCCCGCCAGCGCGATGGCCTCGCGGGCCCGCTCCACGACGAGCGGGTGCTGGTCGATCACCTCGCGCATGTTGCGGTACTGCTCTTCCACATGCACGTCAACCGAGGCGCCGGGCACGCCCGCCACCACTTCCAAGGCAAGGGCGCGGAGCCACGCTTCCTTCTCCATCAAGCCCGCGATCATGAAGTCGCGCACCAGCAGCTTCACCGCCGTCCGATCCACGCCCGCCTGGACGACGTAGGGGTGGACGAACCCCTCGCGGTCCTCGGTGGTCTCCGGGGAGAGCCGGTCGTGGGGCAACCGCTCGATGAAGCGCGCGGCCAGCTTGATGGCGTTCACCATCCGGCCCTTCGCGAAGCCCGGGTGGGTGTTGAAGCCGCGGAACGCGAGGGTGAGGGCGTCGGCCGAAAAGCTCTCGAACTCGAGCTCTCCTCGCGGGCCGCCGTCCACCGTGTAGGCGTAGCGCGCGCCGAAACGGGGCACGTCGAAGTGCGTCGTGCCATGTCCCACCTCCTCGTCCGGCGTGAACGCGAGGCGGATGGCGCCATGCGACATCTCGGGGTGCGCCATCAGCCGCGCGGCCGCGGTCATGATCTCCGCTACGCCGCTCTTGTTGTCGGCGCCGAGCAGCGTCGTGCCAGACGCGGTGACGATGTCGTGGCCGAGGCATTCGCCGAGGTAGGGTGAGTCGGCCACGCGGAGCACGGCGGTGGGGTCGTCCGGCAGCACGAGGTCGCGGCCGTCGTAGGCGCGATGCACGATCGGCTTCACACCCGCGCCGCTCATCTCGGGTGATGTGTCCGCGTGCGCGATGAAGCCGATCACCGGCACGTCCGGCTTCGTCGTCGTCGCGGGAATGGTGGCCATCACGTAGCCGTGCTCGTCCATGGCCGCGTCGGCCACACCCAGCGTGTGCAACTCCGACACCAGCGCGCGAAGCAGCACGATCTGGCCGGGCGTGCTGGGATACGTCGTCGCACCTTCGCGCGACTGGGTGTCGTACGTGACGTAGCGGAGGAACCGCTCGAGGACGAGATTGGGCATGGGCGTGGCCCCTCGGGAGGGGGGCCGCCGCCATGCTATCAGCGTCGGCGCCGGAGGAGGCGTCCTCCGCGCGCCGTGTCCGGCTACTGCCGGTTGTACCGGATGCCGGCGGCCTGCGCCTGCTCGATGGCGATGACCATCGCGGGCACGATGGTCACGCCCGGCAGCATGCTGGCACGCAGCTCCTTTTCGATGTCCGCGGCCTTCCCGTGGCCCCTGGCCTCGAGTTCCAGGCACCAGATACCGAGCGCGTTGGCGCAGAGCAGGAACTTCGTGCCCATCTTCTGCAGGCTCTCGATGCCCAGGGCGGGATCGCGCCGGCCAGCGCGGGGATGTTGGGCGCATCGATCGCCTTCAGCAGCAGGTGCAGGTCGGCCGGCGTCGGCCGGTGGAAGACATTGCGCGTGTAGGGCTTCCCGTCCGCGTCCTTCAGGCCGGTGTAGGCACCAAGGTTGTACTTGGTCCAGATGGCGTCGCTGAACGCATCGTGATGCCGGGCGCTGACGCCTCCGCGGCTTCGGTGCGCGCCAGAGAGTCCGCGAAAGCTGCCACGAGACCTTCCGGGCACGCAGGATGGATGGCGTGGTCCACGAGCGGCTCAGCCGTTCCTGGCAAAACGTCCGTCCCGCCCGCGTCGCGCTTACGGCTCCCGGAGCCTGAGCCGTAAGACGACATCACTGCCGTCGGCCGCGGCCCCCTGGGAGGCGTCGGTGTCGCTGGCCGCCAGGTACACCGTGCCCCCGCCCACCGCAGCCACATCGCCAATCCGGCCCGAGATGCCGGTCAGCAGGCCTTCCGCCAGGATGGGCACCATGAGCCTGATGACTCCGGCCGCGTTGTAGTCGAGCCCCGCCGTGAACGCACGTGACCACTCCAGCCCTCTCACCGGCGCTTCCTCCAGCAGCAGCGCCCGGGACGAAGGGGTGCGGCCGACCGCCATGCGCAGCACGGCATGCCCGGGATCGTCGCCGCCTGAGCCAGGCGTGACGGGCCGGACCTCGGCGCCACCATCCTCTCCAGGGACGATGACCCACAAGACGGCGGTCGAAGGGTGCCAGGCAAACCCGAGTGGATGCGCAGTGATGCCCGCGAGCGGCCCGACCTCGGGCACGCGGCCATCGTCCGCGATCCGCAGCATCGATGCGCGCGGCCGGCTCGCCGCGGGCTCGTTGTCGAATTCGAGACCGGGAGGCAGCAACGCGTACAGCAGCCGGTCGGGACCGAACGCCAGGCGCGGCCCCTGGTTCAACACGCCATCGGCCGCTTGCGGATTCCCGCCGTCATCGGCGACACGCGTCGCCTGGGGCGCACGGGTGACGGGCGCCTCGAAGATGGCCGCGGGCTCGCCGAGCGCGTCGCCCGCCTCGCGCAGGCGGACGATGCGCAACAACGTGCGCCCGGGCCCGTCCTCGGCGAGGAACGACACGTAGACGAACTGGTTGCGCGCGAAGTCCGGGTGGACAGCCAATCCAAGCGGCCCCACCGGCGGCGGATCCAGCAGCGCGCGCGCATCGAGCGCGGCGTCGATCCGTTCGCGCTCGCCAGGGCGAACCACGCGCACGCGACCATCCGCGTCGGCCACGAGCAAACGACCGTCGGGGGTGGAGGCTAGTTGCAGCGGCGCCTTCAGCGCCCGCGCCACCACGTCGGCCGCGAAGGTCAGGCCGCCCGAGGCGGCGACGGTGGATTCGAGGTGGGCTCCGCCAGACGAGACGCGCGCGTCGGGAAACGAGGCCGCGCTGACCACGCTTCGGGTGGACACCTTCTGCACGGTGATGGACTCGGACTGCACGCTCTCGAGGCCGGAGGGAGAGACCGCGGCGAGGGCGATGGTGTGCACGCCGGTGGTGAGCGGCGGAAGAGGCGCGGAGCATTCGGCCTCCGGCGCGCCGCCGCACGTTGCCGTGTCGAGCGACACCGCGCTGCCGTTCACGTAGGCGAGAAACCGCAGGCCCGACACGTCACCAGCCTGGCTCCAGGCGAGACGCTCCGAGCCGGTCACCGGGGTGGCACCGGGCACCAGCGGCGCGTCAGCCGACGGACCGCCCGGCGACGGCGACGACCCACCCCCACAACTCGACAGGAGCAGCGCGGCGACAGCCCATGCGACGCCACGGGACACACGCGCGCCTTGCGGAGAGCCCATCGATCCAATCCTATGGCGAAGCACGATAATAGCGGCCCGGGATCGACATAACGGCCGTTCGCCGACATCCGGCTGGACGGCAAGGACCATCCAACTCATCAGGGAAGGGAAGCCCGTGATGCGCGTCACATCTCAGCTGGCCCGGGTCGTGATCGCCTGTGTCGTCGGCGTCGCCGCGACCGCGGCCCACACCCAGGACGCCGCCGTCCAGAGCCACACTATTGGCCGGTTCACCTTCGAGAGCGGTGCGTCCCTCGACAACGCGCACGTGACGTACGTGACGTGGGGACGCCTGAACGCGGAGGGCAGCAACGCGGTGCTCCTGCCCTCGTGGTACGGGGGCCGCGCGCTCAACTACCAGTTCCTCATCGGGCCAGATCGCGCGCTCGATCCCGGGAAGTACTTCATCGTGGCCACCGAGATGTTCGGCAGCGGGGGATCCTCGTCGCCGAGCAACACGCCGCCGCCGTTCGACGGTCCCCGGTTCCCGCGCGTGTCCATCCGGGACAACGTGGCCGCCTCCCGTTTCGTCTTGCGCCATCTCGGCGTGAGACGCCTGCGCGCGGTCATCGGGTTCTCGATGGGGGCCCAGCAGGCGTTCCAGTGGGCCGCCAGCCACCCGGACGAGGTGGAGGCCATCGTCGCGCTGGCCGGGACCGCGAAGACCTACGGGCACGGGCGCGTGCGGCTCGAGAGCGCCATCAGCGCGTTGGCCGCCGACCCGAAGTGGAAGGGCGGTGACTTCACGGAAGTTCCAGCGGACGGGGTGCGTGCGTGGGCGCACCACTGGTCCGCGTGGGTGTACTCACAGGAGTGGTGGCGACGCGAGATGTACCGCCCGCAGGCCACGAGCATCGACATGGTGCTCGAGAACTCCGTGCGCACCTGGAGCGCCCGGAACCTCAACAACCTCGTGCAGCAGGCGCGCACCTGGCAGGATCACGACATCAGCGCCACGAAAGGCCTCGACGGCAACATCGAGCATGCCCTCACTGCACTCGCGGTGCCCGTGCTCTACATGCCGGGAGCCACGGACCTGTACTTTCCGCTGGCCGACGCCGAGTACGAGCGCCGGTTCCTGCCGAAGGCGACGTTCGTGCCCATCCCGTCACTCTGGGGGCACTCGGCGGGCGGTGGGGGGAACCCGGCGGACGCGGCGTTCATCAACCGCGAGATCGCCGCGTTTCTCGGGAAGCGGTAGGCAGTGCTCTGCGGTGGAACCTCAGAACCGTCGGAACCGGAGCACCTTGGAAAGGTCTGATCAGTCCCGTGATCCTGCCTGGAACACGCGCGGCGTGGTGAAGGTGGAGGTCGAGTAGATGTCGTCGAAGGCGACGCTGGCCTTGTAGTACTCCTCCATCTTCTCCGGCACCCACGTGGCGAGCTCGCCGTCGCGACGGAAGGTGACGGTCACCTGGGCCCGCACCACCGGGTCCGCGGCAATCATCTCGGTCTTGACGACCACGCCGGTGGACGATTCAATCCACATCCGGCCGGTCAGTGCCAGATCGCGACCGCGGGTCGTCTTGATGAGGGTGGGGCGCGTGGTCTCCCGGTAGCCGATCCGCTCCACCTCGCGACCGCCGATCGATTCGTCGCCTTCGTGCTTGAACGTGAAGCGCTCGCGCACGTCCGGGTGCAGCAGCATCATGCCGAGCATGGGGATGTTGATGGTGCGCGTCACGTTGCCGACATCGTGTTTCCGGCTCGCCTCGTGCAGCTCGGTCGCAAGATCGAACGCGTCGGGGTTGCCCGAGCGGAACAACCGCACGAGCCGATCGTCAGAAAAATTGACCTCGCTGCCGTTCATCGTCAGCACGTCCCGGAACGGAAGCCACCCGCGACCGGGACCGGCCTGGACGAGCAGGTAGTCTGCCTTTGCCACGCGGCGGCTCTCCTGGCGGCCGGCCACCATGCCGCCGCCCGGGTTGTTGCGCGACAGGTTGCTGCCGGGGTTGGTCGGCCGCTCGAGCCACTGGACGTACTCCTCGTCCATGGCCAGCACCCAGAAGGCGCTCTCGTAGCCCACGACGTAGCGGCCGGCACGGTCGATGAGATCGTCCAACGCCGGCTGGGCGGAGAGCGACCGCCCGCCTGTGAGGGTGGCCAGCGCGATCGCGACGACGAGGAAGGCCCGCATGACCGTGTGCCGGTGGATTCTACCGGATTTGGAGTCAC
>DAIRFN010000018.1:0-4812 GCA_036795065.1 Vicinamibacterales bacterium | reverse complement strand
GGAGTCACTACAGGAGTTGGCGCGCGAGTTTGAGGCGGGGGGCCGACATGTCGGCGCCGCGCAGCTCCTTCAGCGCGTACGTCGCCAGGGCCGTCACCATCTTCTTGCGCCACACCAACTCGAAATCGGTGTTGTCCATGGGCTTGGCCACCTCGTACACGGCCTGCGCCGCCGCGGCGATGCGCTCGTCGGTGAGGCGCTCGCCCACGAGCAGCGCTTCGGCTTTCGGCGCGGACAGCGGGCGCGAGGCCACGGCGCCGGCCACCAGACGGACCTCTTCCACGCGGCCCTCACCGTCCAGCCGTGCGGCCGCCGCCACCGAGGCCACCGGGAAGTCGAACGATCCACGTCGCCTCAGCTTCCAGTAGGCGCTGCGCCACGCGGATCGATCCGGGACGATGACCTCGGTGAGGATCTCGTCGGGACGACGGGTCAGGTACTGCATGCCGTCGTTGTTGTAGAGGTCCTCGACTGTCACGTCGCGGTCGCCCGTCGCGGACACGAGCCGGACGCTCGCGCCCAGAGCCTGCAGCGCCGGCGCGGTGTCGGTGGACGACACGGCCAGGCACCGCGGGCTGGACGTGGCTACCCAGCACGTGCGGCCGTCCTTCTTCATGCAGAAGTCGATGGCCTTCCGCCACTCGTGGCTCTGGTCGTAGTACGTGCACCGCGTGTCCAGGCACAGGTTGCCCCCGATGGTGCCCATGTTGCGGAGGTGCGGCGTGGCCACCTGCGCGGCCGCCTGCCACAGCGCGGAGAGCGTGGCGCGAATGCGCTCGTCGCGCACGAGGGCGGACAGCGTGACGCCGGCCCCGATCCGGACCTCGGCTCCCGACTCTCGACTCCCGGCTCCCGACTCCCCACCGACTCCCGCCTCCCGCCTCCCGACTCCCGTCGTGATCGCGCTGAGCCCATGAATCCCGCGAAGCGCGATCAGTGTCCGGGGCGTCTGCTGCCTCCGCTTCATGTTCGGCAACAGATCGGTGCCGCCGGCCACGAGCATCGTGTCCGCGGGCGACTCGGCCAGCCACAGCGCGGCGTCCTGCACAGTGCGAGGAGCGCGGTAGCGAAAAGGCGGCAGGCGCATCATGGCTTCACCCCGGCCGTCGCCTCGACACCCGCCTCGGCCCTGCGCGTCGACTTCTTCACCGGCTCGTTCGACGCGCGGCCGTCACCGCCCTCCCAGGGCGGCTTCACCATCAGCGCCTCGGGCCACGGAACGTTCTCGGGGAAGCTCGCCGGGCCCACGCGCGCCGGCTTGCCAGCCGCCTTCAGCTGCAGCGCCTTCAGGATCTTCTCCGGCGTCACCGGGATCTCGTCGATGCGCACGCCCACCGCGTCGTACACGGCATTGGCCAGCGCCGGCATGATGGGCAGCAGCGGCCCCTGCCCCACCTCCTTCGCGCCGAAGGGCCCCGCCGGGTCCATCGACTCGATGAGATCCGTGTGCACCTCCGGCATCTCGAGGAACGTCGGGCTCTTGTACTCGAGCATCGACGGGAACTTGTGCACCAGCGCGTTCGACAACCGCGACGGCAGGCGGCGGAACGCCTGCTCCTCCATCAGCGCCTCGCCAAGGCCCATATAGACGCCGCCCTCCACCTGCCCCCGCACCAGCGTCGGGTTGAGCGAGCGGCCGATGTCGTGCGCGATCCACACCCGTGGCACGACCATCCAGCCGGTGTCGGGATCCACGTCCACCTCGACGACGGCCGCGGTGTAGGAGTAGGTGGGCGACGGCCCCACACCGCCGCCCTTGAACTTCGCGGGCGACTTCGGAGGCGTGTAGGAGCCGGTGGTGCCGATGGTCCCGAACTGCGCCTCCGCCATGCAGACGGCTTCCTGGAACGTGACGCCGCGCTCCGGCGCGTCGTGGTCGAACACGCGCCGATCCCGAAACGTCACACGCTCAATCGGAATCTCGAGCGTGCGCGACACCGCCTGTGCCAGCAGATCGCGCGCCCGCGTGGCGGCCTCGATGGCGGCATTGCCCATCATCAGCGTCACGCGGCTCGAGTACGAGCCGAGGTCCACCGGCGTCAGGTCGGTGTCGCCCGTCACCGCCCGGATGTCGAACGGCTCGATGCCCAGCACCTCTGCCACCGTCGCCACCAGCACATCGTCCGAACCCTGGCCGATCTCGGTGGCGCCGCAGAACGCCGTCACGCCCCCGCTCCGATCCAGCTTCAGCTGCACGCCCGAGTGCGGCAGATCGTTCCAGTTGATGGGCAGTCCGGCTCCGGAGAGATAGGACGAGCATGCGAGGCCGACGCCACGGCCCCGTGGCAGCTTCCCGAACTTGTCCTTCCACCCCGAACTGGAGACAACCTGTCGGATGCACTCGGCCAGCCCGATGGTGCCGATGCGCAGGTAGTTCGCGGTCAGGCTGTCGGGCGGAGCGATGATGTTCAGCCGCAGGTCCGCCGGGTCCATCTGCAGCCGCTCGGCAATCTTGTCGAGCTGCACCTCCTGGCCGAAGCGTCCCTGCGGTGTCCCGTGCCCGCGCTTGGGGCCGCACGGCGGCTTGTTGGTGAAAACGCGGCAGCCGCGGAAGCGGTAGGCCGGGATGTCGTAAGTGACGGTCTGCAACGCGCCCGTGTAGAAGGTGCTCGCCACGCCGTACGATCCGTACGCGCCGCCATCGAGCAGCGTCTGCAGATCCACGCCCGTGATCCGGCCCTCCTTGGTGACGCCCGTGCGGAATCGCATCAACACGGGATGCCGGCCGCGATGGCAGTAGAACACCTCCTCGCGCGTCAGGCAGATCTTCACGGGCCGGTCCAGCATCAGCGCGGCCCGCGCCACCACCACCTCGTGATTGAACGGATCGCTCTTGCCGCCGAAGCCCCCGCCGTTGGGCGTGGCAATCACCCGGATGTGGGCCGCCGGCATCTGCAGCGCCTTGGCCAGCGCGCGATGCAGGTAGTGCGGGGTCTGCGTGCTGGACCACACCACGAGCTTGCCGTCCGGATCCCTGGCCGCCACCGTCGCGTGCTGCTCGATGGGCAAGTGCGTGCTCCCCTCGAAGAAGAACACATCGTCGAACACGTGATCCGCGCCGCCGATGGCCGTCTCCACGTCGCCGAATTGCAGCGACACGGCCTTGTGCACGTTGCCCGCGTCACCGTACTCGTGAATGCGAGGGTCCGGGTGCGCAAGGCTGTCGTCGGGGCTGGCAAACGTGCGCAGCGGCTCGTACTCCACCTGGATGAGATCCACCGCCTCGGCCGCGGTGGCCTCGTCTCGCGCAATGACCGCCGCGACCGGGTCGCCAACGAACCGCACCTTGTCGCGGCAGAGCGCATGCTCGTCGTGGCTGACGGGCAGGACACCATACGCCACCGGAAATGCCTCGCCCGTGAGCACGAGGTGCACGCCTGGGTGCGCCGCCGCGGGTGCCGTGTCGATGCGGACGATACGCGCGTGCGGGACCGACGAGCGGAGCAGCTTGCAGTGCAGCATGCGCGGCAGCATCAGGTCGTCCGCGAACCGCGTCTGCCCGGTCACCTTCGCCCGCCCGTCAACGCGGCGGCGCGGTTTACCGATGACGGAGGACGCGCCTCTGTCCTGCATCTGCGCCATCTGCGGCATCTGCGGCCCGGTGATCTGCGTCATCTGCGGCGCTCGGCGTCTCGGCGTCTCCGGCCCGTCCATGTCTGTCATCGGCGGCCCCTCAGCGTGGCGGCGGCCTGCTCGACGGCCTCGATGATCTGCAGGTACCCCGTGCACCGGCACAGGTTCCCGGCCAGCGCCTCCTTGATCGCATCCCGCGTGGGTTCCGCGTTGCGATCGAGCAGCGCTTTGGCGGTGACCAGGATGCCTGGCGTGCAGTAGCCGCACTGCGCCCCGCCGAGGTCGGCGAAAGCGTCCTGCAAGGGGTGCAGCGCGCCATTCGCCTGGAGGCCCTCGACCGTCTCGACGGTCCGGCCGCCACACTCCACGGCCAGCGCCAGGCACGACAGCACCGGCTCGCCGTCCACCAGCACGGCACACGCCCCGCACTCGCCCAGTTCGCAGCCGTGCTTGGTGCCGGTGAGCTGCAGGTCCTCGCGCAACACCTCGAGCAGCGTTTTGTACCCGTCCACCAGCGCCTCGACGGGCTCGCCGTTTACGGCGAGCGCCAGCCGCACCTTCGCACCCGGTTCGGACTCAGTGGCCATGACAATCACCCAATCCCTCAATCACTCAATCACCAATTCGCCACCCAATCACCAATCATCAATCTGCAATCATCAATGGCCGCCCCGCAGCACCCCACGCACGAGATACCGGGCGAACTCGTCGGCAATCTGCCGGGGCGAGTGCGCGCCGTCGGGTCGGTACCAGGTCACGACCCAGTTGAGGGCGCCCAGCATGGCGCGCGTCAGCAGTGCCGCATCGCCGGCGACGAACGCGCCGCTCGCCATTCCGTCGGCCAGCAGCCGCCGCAGGGACCGCTCGTAGCGGTCGCGCTTGCGCACGATCGTGGCGCGCATGGGAGGCGCCAGCGCCTCCACCTGGAGGTGCGCCGTCGCACCCTCCACCTCGTCCAGCATCGTCAGGACGTGCGTGGTGAGCACGGCCAGCAGGCGCTGATCCGGGCGCGTCGTCGCTCGGCGCGCCGCCGCGACGCCGGCCAGCATCCGGTCCAGGGCGCGATCCTGGCAGTAGAAGAGGATCTCATCCTTCCCCTTGAAGTAGTGATACAGGTTCGCAGGCGACAGCTCCGCGGCCACCGCGATGTCGCGCATGCCGGTGTCCGCGAACCCGCGCTCGCGGAACATGTGCGCCGCCGCGCGCAGGATGCCATCGCGCCGCGCATCGTAGCGGCGC
>DAIRFN010000184.1:0-11446 GCA_036795065.1 Vicinamibacterales bacterium | reverse complement strand
GCTGCGGCGTCACCTCGCGGTCGGCCAGCACTTTGAGCGCGCGCTTCACCAGCGCCACCGCGCCCTCGATGCTCTGCGCCGCGCCGGCCGAGCTTCGCGGCCGCTCACCGCGCTCGTGGCGCGCGTGCGACCGGCGGTCGGGCACGATGTTCTCGTACGCGATGAACTCGGTGCAGTTCTTCTGCATCACCTGGCTGGTGAAGGCCCGGCCGCCCACGACGAACACCTTGCGGTCGTACTGCTTCAGCTTCTCGACCAGCGTGATGAAATCGCTGTCGCCGCCGACGATGACGAAGGCATTGATGTGCGCGTGGGTGAAGGCCATCTCCAGCGCGTCGAGCGCCAGGTTGATGTCGGCGCCGTTCTTGTCGCCCCCGGGCGTCATCACGCGCTGCACGAGGCGAACGGCGTGGTTGGACATCGCGCGGCCGTAGTCCCCCGAGCGCTTCCAGTCGCCGAAGGCGACCTTCGTGACGATCTCGCCGCGTTCCTTGATGGCCTCGAGCACCGCCCCGATGTCGAACTGGAGGCCGAGGGTGGTCTTCACGCCGATCTCGACGTTGTCGAAGTCGATGAAGACGGCAATCTTGAGTTTCTGGTCTGACATGAAGTTCCTGGTCTTGGGTCTTGGGTCTTGGGTCTTGGGCTCTGGGCCCGGATTCCTCATTCCCGGTTCCTGATTCCTGATTCCTGATTCCTGATTCCTGATTCCTGATTCCTAGAATTGAAAATAGATGAAGTCGAGTGAGACGCGGCTCCTCAGCACGAGGATCAGCGTCACCATCGCTCCGGCCGCCGTTGCCTGCAGCAACGCGCGGGACACGCTGGCGGGGCCCATGGCCTCCCAGCGCGACTCAGCCCATCGAACGAGGCGCCAACCTCGCTCGCGTCCCAGCGCCCACAAGTCGTCCAGGAAGAGCGGCGCACCCCATGTGGCCGCCAGGACGAACAGGTAGACACCGACCTGCCGTTCCATCAGCGTGCTCTCGGCCGGCGAGAGCACGAGCCATCGGCGCAGGAAGTCGGGGTTGGTCTCTCTGAAGAACAACCATCCGACGAACGCCGCCGACACGGTCAGGACAATCTGGACGATGGCCAGCGGACCAGGCCACTTCGCGGGCAGCCTCAGGAGCGTCCCGACGGTCCGCGTGACTACTACTAGTGTCCCATGATAAAGGCCCCAAAGCACGTAATTCCAGCTGGCCCCGTGCCACAGGCCCGAAATGAGGAAGGTGGCCAGGAGGTTGGCGTCGCGCTGGAACGCGCCCACGCGGCTGCCACCAAGAGGGATGTAGACGAAGTCGCGAAACCACGTGGACAGCGAGATGTGCCACCGGTGCCAGAAATCCGTGGGGCTGTGGGCGATGTAGGGGTGGTTGAAGTTCAGGATCAGCTCGAAGCCGAACCACCGGGCGGTGCCACGGGCGATGTCCGAATAGGCCGAGAAGTCCGCGTAGATCTGAAGCCCGAAGGCGAACACGCCGGCCCACAGCATCTCGAACGACGGGTCCTGGTGGCTGAACACGCGATTGGCGATGACGCCGACGTTGTCGGCCACCACCAGCTTCTTGAAGAAGCCCCAGGCGATGAGCAGCACCGCGTCGCGGGCGCGGTCGATGTTCCACGCGCGCGGCCGCTCCACCTGCACCAGCAGGTTCGTCGCCCGCATGATGGGCCCGGCCACGAGATGCGGGAAGAACGCGACGAACAGCGCGAAGTCCACCGCGTTGCGACGGGCCTTCATGTGGCCCCAGTAGACCTCCACGGTGTAGCTGAGCGCCTGGAACGTGTAGAACGAGATGCCGGCGGGCAGCACCAGCTCGAGGATCGGCGGTGACACGGTGAGGCCGACGGAGGCCAGCACCTCGCGCACGTTCTCGATGAAGAAGTTGTAGTACTTGAACACCCCGAGCATGCCGAGGTTCACGCCGAGGCTGGCGTAGAGGTAGCCTTTCTTTCGCGCGGGGTCGTCCTCCATCCGCTGCGCGGCCCAGTAGTCCACCGTCGTCGACACCAGCATCAGGATGACGAACCACGGGTGCACCCACCCGTAGAACACGTAGCTGGCGCCCAGCAGCCAGATGTTCTGCCAGCGGTGCGAGAGCCGCCAGTAGATCGAGACGACGACCGCGACGAAGACGAGAAAGTCGAGACTGTGGAAGATCATCGCCCTTCGACGACGCTCAGGGCGTCCCGAGCCTGGTCGAGCGGGCGAAACAGCGGGTCGAGCCGCTTCCGGAAGATCTCGGTGTAGCGGCGGCGATCGTTCACGTGGTCGCCGTCGCGATAGAGGTCCAGCGTCATCTCCGGATCGCCGGTGTCGTCGTGGAAGAGCGCGCCCTGCTGCTCGAGCCAGGCCTTCAGATCGGCGACATACCGCACGAGCTCGGGCGACTGCTCCGGCGGGCGGTTGCCCACCGGACGGCGCTGCACGCGGACGAAGCACACCCGCAACCCGTGGTCGCGTGAGAGGTCCATGATGAGCGGCAGCACCGAGGTGGGAAGATCCCGGTGGAAGTCGGGGCTGTCCGTGGTGTCCGACGCCGCGAAGTCGGCGCCCACGTCGTAGCGCAGCGTGTCCACCGAGAAGATCTGGTCCACGTTCCACTCGAAGGCCTCGGCCGTGCCGGGGGCCGGGTCCTGCCAGCGCACCCACCAGCGCCGAATCGCCGGCTCCATCCACGAGGTGGCGGGGTCGCTCTGGTAGGTGTTGGCGATGACCCTGTGCGTGCGATGCCAGTCGCCCTTGCGGTGCTCGGCCACGAGGCGGTCGAGCTCGGGTTCAGACGCCGTGGCCACCTCGTCCAGCGCGCGGCCGTACTGCCCCTCGAGCCGGAACATCGTGTCGGTGAGGTTGGTGTCGCGGAAGAAGATGAAGGTCACCCGCGGCTTCGCGCCGCTCGCCACCAGCTGGTTCTTGAAGGCGAGATACCACCAGGCGGGACCGGTGGCCGCGTGATAAAGGAACGACACGAGCTCGTCACCCGTCGAGGACAGCCGTCCCAGGTGCTCGGGGTCGATGCGCGTCCCCATCATGGAGTCGCCGATGAACACCCAGGCCGGATTCCCTGTCCGCAGCTCGTCAATGGTCTGGGCACGGAAGGGCTGATGCGGACGTCTAATCTCGAGGGACGGAAGGTAGCCGATCGGCGGCAAGTCGCCCACGACCGCATGGTTCAGCAGCCTCAGCGACAGCGGCACCACCAGGATGCCGAAGCCCAGCAGGAGCAGCAGGAGCCAGGGTCGCGCGCGGGAGGAACCGGACGGCTCGGCCGGCCGGGAGGCGTCGGGCGATGGCCGTGCCGCAGTGGAAGCGGATGACACAGGAACTGTAGGAAAGGTGTCTCGACCCGGGCTGCTTCACGGGGCGCAGACAGTATAACTGACCGCGCCGCCGGCACGGTCATTGCAACTTGGTCGACAGTGAGGTTCAACATGCCGGTACTTCGTCTCGCCAAGTGGTCAGCCGTCGGTCTCGTCGCCCTGTCGGTGGGCCTGTCGGCCCAGGAGCCGTCGACCCAGCAACTGTACGAATCCGGCCAGTACCAGGCGCTGGTCGATCGCGCGGCCGAAGGGCGTGCGGCCTCGCCGGACGACACTTACATGGCCGCGCTCGCCTTCCTGAAGATGGAGAATTCGGGCGCGTCGGCTGCCGAGTACCGCCGCCTGCAGGAGCAGGGTGGCGCCTGGGAGCAAGTCGGCGCGTCTGGCGTGGCCATGCTCGAGCACAACTACGCTGAGGCGGTGGCCGCGGCGCAGCGGGCGGCCGAGATGTCGGGGGATCACCCCTACATCCAGTACCAGTTGGGGCTGTCCGCCCTGGGGGCCAACGACAACGGCACGGCCTCGCAGGCGTTGGCCCGGGCGACCGAGATCAAGCCCGACTTCGCGTATGCCCACTACTACGCCGGGCAGGCGTTTCAAAAACTGCACGAGACGTCGAAGGCTGCGGAGCACTTCAACTACTTCGTGCGCCTCGCCCCCGAGTCGCCGGATCGTGCTGCCGCAATGGCAATCCTGAGGGCGCTTCGCAAGTAGCAGGGACGCTCAGACGGGGACCTCAGAACACGTGCCCGATCCCGAAGTACCATCGAGCGCTCGAGATCTGGTTCGCGGAGCGGCTGGAGGTAGCGAGGGTGGAGCCGGGAATGCCGAAGTCCAAGCGCAGCAGTCCCACCGGCGAGTCGACGCGCAAGCCCGCCCCGTAGCCCACCTTTAGTTCCTTCCAGGCAAAGGGCGCCTCAGGACTGAAGACATTGCCCGCGTCCAGGAATCCGACACCGCGGATCCACCGGTAGATCGGGAAACGCACTTCCTGGTTCAGGACGATCAGGCTAGTGCCGCCCAGCGGGTCGTTGAAGAGGATGTCGTGGGGACCCAGCGCATCCTCCGCATACCCGCGCACGCTGTTCCCGCCGCCCGCGTAGAAGCGATGCTGGCTCCCGGACACCGGCACGTCCGGGCCGAAGGCGCCACCCGCGATCAGTCTCGAGGCCAGCACGACGCGACCAAGCGGCACGAACGCATACTGCTGTCCCAGGAGCCTGGTGTACTTCGAATCGCCCCCCAGGGCCGGCGCGCTCTGCTCCAACGAGACGGATGAGAACGTGCCCCCCTGCGAGTCCACCGGGTCGTCCCGGCGGTCGACCAGGAACGCTGTGGTCAAGCGGCCGAGGTTGGTGAAGATATTCAGTGGCGAGGGGTCATCCTCGAACGGTTCCGGATCGTAGGTGCGAGTGCGCTCGAAACGGTAGCCGTATGTGATCTCGATGACACGACGCCGGCGCCATCGCTGCTCAATGCCCAGTCCCACTTCCTCGTAAACGTAGGGCGCGTCGATGTTCTCTCGGCTCCGATAGGCGGACACGACAGACCGAACCGGCAGGCCGAAGAAGCTGGCGTTGGAGAGAAACACGTTGCCACGCTGGTAGTCCTTTTCGACCAGACCGGAGACGCCGGCGGTCAGCGCGCGGCCAAAGAGGTTCTGGTTCCGGATCTCGGCAGTCGCGCCCACCGTGGTGCTCAGCCGGCCCTCCTCCTCCCCACCGATCGGGTCCGCACGCTCCCGATCGCCCTGGATGCCGTAGCGGAAGCGCCAATGCGGGTACTCCTCCACGGTCACCATCGCCCGCACGTCCTGCTCGCCGCCCACCGGCTCGCCCATCGGCACCGCCTGGATGTCCACCGCGCGGAACACGTTCGTGTCGAACAGCCGCTTGCGGGCCATCGACCATTCCTCGAGATTCACCGGCTCTCCCACGCGCAGCCGCAGCGCGCGATCGACGATGCCCTCACGCGTGCGCGTCGCGCCGGACGTCACCACCTCGCGGAGCACCTGGCGCTGGCCCTCCACGACCGTGAACGCCAGCTCCACGCTCGTGGCGTCGTCCGTCGGCGTGGCCGCGGCGGTCACCTGCACGCTGTTGAAGCCGTGCTGACGATAGTGCCGCGCCACACGGTCGCGCGCGGCGTCCAGCCCGAGCGCGGTGTAGGGGTCCGGCGGGGCGATGTCGATGGCACGCTCGATGTGCGGCCGCTCGGCATCCGACACGCCCTCCAGACGCACCTGCGCCACCAGGGCCCGTGGCCCCTCGACGATGTCGATGGCCAGCACGCCCGGCCCCGACTCGGGGGCGGGGGCGGCGACCTCCACGCGCGCCTGCAGGTAGCCGTCGTCGTGGTAGAAGGCGGTCAGGGCGCGGACGGCGGCATCGGGATCGATCCACGCTTCGAGCTCCAGGCCCGACTGCGTCAGCACGGCCTCGAGCTCGCCGTCCGACACCGCGTCGTTGCCGCGGAACAGCAGCTCCCGCCGTTCGGTGCGGGCCCCTTCCTCGACGGTGAGGTGCAGGGTCTTCGTGTCGCCCGACATCTCGATCGCTCCACGCACCTTGCCTTCGACGTAGCCGGACGCGAGCAGATGGCGGCGCAGGCGATCCTCCGCGTCCTGCACGAGGAAGCGGTCGAACACCGCCCGCGTCCATGCCTCCTCGATGGCGTCGGTCTCGCTCTCGGGAATCGTGGCGCCTTCCACGACGATGCGCGTGGCCGGGCCGCGGCTCACGGCGTAGACCACGCCGATTGACCCGTCCGGCCGATCCTCGCGTCGGCCTCTCACGCGCGCTTCGAAGTAGCCGCGGTCCACGTAGGCCGCCGTCAGCCGGTCGAGGTCCCGCTGCCAGTCGTAGAAGCTGAAGGGCTCGCCCGCCCGGACCTGGACCATCTCGCGCAGGCTCGCCTCGGTGAGGGGCGCCAGGTCACCCTCGAACGCCACCCGCTCGACACGCACTTCCGCACGCGTCACGACGGCGGCGGGCGCGGCGCCCGTGCCGCCGAAGGTCACCTGGTGCCGGAGGCCAAGACCGAAGCTGGCGTCGTCTCGCGAGACGGCCCGCAGCTCGAAGTTGCGCAGCGGGAAGTAGCTGATGACGAAGGTGGCCTCGCCGTTGTCGCGCAGGTTCTGCGAAACCGTGAACTCGACGTTGTCCCGCAGCCGCTTCGACAACGTCAGGCGCGTGACGGGATCCTTGACGTCGACCTGGACCTGCCCGGGGTCCTCGCGGAACTCGTCCCGCACGACATCACCGACGTCGAGCCGCAGGGCATCGAGTCCCAGCCGCTGGCCCGTCACCCCGAGCAGCTCGCCGGAGAGCAGCGTGAACGCATTGCCGGTCGTGACGCCCCCGCCGAAGAGGGCCGTGGCGATTTCTTCACGGCTCCCTCCCTCGCTGGATGCGAGATCAACCGACATCTGTTCCGGCGTGCCCTGGACGGTGAGCGTGACCTCGCCCTGGCCGCCGACGCGCGTCTGGGCCTGGATGTCGAGGTCGGGCTCGATCCGCTCGAGGTTCGTGAACGAGATGGCGCCGCGGTTGAGCGTGAACGTGCGGCCGGCCGCGTACACCGTGCCGCCCTCCCGCAGGGTGGCGCGGCCCGTCAGGCCCGGCTCGCCGACGGTGCCCACGAGGCGTACCTGCGCGCCGCCCTCGAAGCGGCCGTAATTGTTGTCCACGCGCATGTCTTCCACGGTGGTGATGGCCACGTTCAGCCGGAGGTCGTCGAGCGCCGATCTCGTGACGACCGGGGCCGTCGTCGTGGACGCGCGCGCCAGCGCGGCCAGGCTGATGGGCTCGGTGTACGAGCTGCGCAGGATGCGCACGTCACCGGTGAGAAGCGGGCCGGCGTCCTCGATGCTGTACGTCACGAGCGCGTCGACCTCGCTCCGGAGCCCGCGCGGGTACTCCACGGCCATGCCCGCCACCTGCACGGCCACCTCGGCGTCGACAATCTCCGTGCCCTTCAGCACGACACCGCCGTCGATGGTGAGCGCGCCGCCGTTGGCGGTGCCGGTCAGCCCGCGCAGCTCGATGCGGTCGCCGGTGAGGGCGATGGGCCCCGACAAGTCGGACACGACGAGCCGGGGCGACGAGAGCGCCAGCTCTGCGTTGTTCAACTGCATGCGCCCGGTCAGCTCGGGAGTGGATGCGGTCCCCCGCACGCGGACGTCCACGTCGGCCGTGCCGTCGATGGCCAGCGTGGGCACGAAGGCAGACAGCACGCGCAGCACCGCCACGCCGGTCAGGCTGAGGTCGAGGGTGGCTTCCTCCTTCGTCAGGTCCACGCCGCCGCCCAGTCTCAACGCACTGCCCGCCGCCTGCCACACCACATCGTCCATCCGGACGATGCCGTTGTTGATGGAGATGGTGGAGGGCCGGGCCTGCGTGACGTCGATGCCGGCCGTGTCGAATGCGGCCGTGTCCACGTGGAACGTTCCCGTGGCGCGCATCGGGTCGAGGCCGGGAATGGTGGCGCTGCCGCTGGCGGAGAAACGGCCGCTGGCCTTCTCGGCCGCAACCTGGGCGCTGAGCGCGTACAGCGTCAGGGCCTCACCGGTGAGGTTGGCGTTGACGGCGAGGTCCGAGAACACGACGTCGGGGCTCAGCTCGACTCGCCCCCCGGTCAGGTCCACGCTCGCGATGATGTCGCCGGTCCTGCCTGTCGAGTAGAGGTCCAGGGCCACCGGGCCGCTGGCGACGATGTCGGTCTCGAGGCCAAAGGCCTTCGCCGCGGTCATTGCCTCCGCGAGCTCACCTCGGAACGCGGCGTTGAACACCGTGTTGTCGCGCCCGGTGCGCTCGCCGGAAGCCGTGAGGGTCCCGCTCCCGAGCCGAGCGGTGAAGTCCCGAACCGCGAGCTCGCCGGGCTGCCACGTGACGGTCGCCGGCGTGGTGAGCGTGAGCGGCACGCCGGCCACGAGGGCGTCGATGGTCTGGACGTTGGCTGCCACCTGCGGGGGCGCGTCGCCGCCGAAGGCGCCGTGCACGGCGGCGGTGAGGGTCACCTGGCCCGTGAGCTCGCCGGGTACCGCTCCCATGAGCGGGGTGGCGGTCGCCAGGTCCACGCGATTCAGCACCGCGACGCCGCGGTAGTCGTAGGGGGAGGCGAGGGCCACGGTGCCGTGCGCGAACGCACCGAGCGAGGGGACGAGGGTCGACACGCGAGCCTGGTCGCCGGTGAGCAGCACGTCTACGGTGCCCGTGCCGATGAGGTCACCGGCCACGCCGCCCGCGAGCATGACACGGAACTGCCCGGTCCCCTGCGGCCGGTCCACGGATCCGCTTCCGGTGAATCGGCCGTTCACGAAGGCCGTGGTCTCCGCGTCGCCCACGAGTGCGCCGCTCCAGACGAGATCGTTGACGTCGAGCTCGAGCGTGTACGCGCGATCGAAGCCGTAGCGTCCCGAGGCGCGCACGGCTCCGGCGCCCTGGCGGATGGAGAGGGACGACACCTCGACGCCATCACCAGTGATGCGCGCGCGGCCATCGAGGTCCTCGAGGGTCTCGCCGGCGAACTGGAGGGCCGGGCTCGACAGCGTGACGTCCACGAGCGGCGCATCGAAGGTACCGCCGATGGTGGCCTCCGCGATGAGCGGTCCGGCCACCCGCCATTCCTCCGGCACCGCGTCCTGCAGGGCCCGCGCGTCTGGTGCGCGGGCGTGCAACGAGCCGGAAAGGGTGCGGCGATCCACATCGATTTCGACCTCGCCCGAGGCCTGGGTGTCGCCGCGTGTCACCGAGAGCGGCGACACGAGGACGCGCGACGTGTCGGCCGCGACCGTGGCGGTCAGCTCGGCCTCGCCAATGCCGGGGAGCAACAGTGCCGGCGCGCGGGTTTCGATGGTCGCGCGCGGTGAAGCCAGCGTGCCGGCCAGCGTGACGGCCGCGTCGATCTCGCCCGTCATGTCTCGAATCGCCGCGGGCAGCTCGAGGCCGTGCGGCGCGAGGCTGTCGCTGGCCTCGGCGAGGCTCGAGATGGTGATCTGCACGGGGCCCGCGATCGTGGAATTGGCCACTGCCTCGGCATCGAGCCGCCCCTCGATGGACCCGCTCGTCGAGATGCCCTTGGTCCTGGCGACCTGCGTCAGCGTCCAGCGCGTGCCACTCAGGTCCATCTCGACGCGGCCGTCGAGTGGGGTGATGCCGCGCTCGCGAATGGCGACGAGGTCGGCTCGCACCGCCAGCTGCTGATCGGCGCCGCCGGCGAACCGTGCCTGCCCGTCGAGCCTGGCGCCGATGGGACGTTCGTCAAGGTTCGCGACGCGCAGAAACACGCGCGCGTCCACGCCTTCCCACGAAGCGTTGGCCGTCAGCGGCGCGTCACCGAACGGTACGTCGAAGGTGGCTTCCACCTGTCCACCACTGGCGGGCGAGGCGATGACGCGGTTGCCCGTGAGGCGTTCGGTGTCGATGAGCAACTCGCCGCCGGCCGTCAGGTCTTGCTCGGTGCCCACGGTCAGCGCCTCGGCGTCGAAGCGCACCGCGATCTCGGGTGAACCGGCCGGGCCGATGAGCGAGCCCTTCACGTGCGTGGTCCCGGCCACCGGCATCGGCGGCGGCGCCCATGTCGCCGCCTCGGCGACGTTCAATTGCCCGTCGAAGGTCAGCTCCAGCGCGGGCGCATCCAGCACGCGCGTCACGCGCCCTGAGACCGCCAGCGGCCCCATGGTCGTGACCAGCGGCAGGTCCTGCATCGAGACCGTGCTGCCGTCGAACGCGAGACGCGAGTCGATGGGATCCACCCGCAGCGCGCGCTCGCCCCACTGCACGTCCACGCCTCCGCGAATGGCGAAGGGGCCGGTGACGCCCTCGAACACGCGGATGGCGCGGTGGTCCAGCGCAGCGTCGATGCCGGTGGCGGCGAGTCGGAGGCGCTTGGACCGATCGTCGTAGAGGAACGTGAAGTCGTCGAGGTGCAGGCCCCGAAGCACCAGCGTGCGCGGCGTGGCGGGCGGCTCCTCGTCCGTGTCGTCACCGGGCAGATTCGACACGCCGTCGGCATCGGTCAGGATCTCGACCCGCCCGCCCGCCACCGTCACATCGTCCAGGATGAGCGATCCGGCGTAGGCGGCGAGCGGCAGGTCGGCCTGGACGCGGGCGGCCGTGAAGAACGGCTGCGCCTCGTGCCCCTTCGCGGCGAGGCGCACGTTGGTGAGCGTGGCGCCGCCGGTGAAGAGGTTGTAGCGGAAGGTATCGGCCGTGAGGACCAGGCCAAAGCCGGTGTCGAGCGTCCTCGTCACCCAGGCGAACGCGCGGGCGCGGACCGGCGGGGTGTGGACGAGGGCCAGCAGGGCGAGCGCGAGCACGACCGCCACCGCGGCCGAGACGGCGACCGCCCGGCGCATCCGCATCCCCACGTGTCGATCTTACAGGCAGACCTCGTGCTAGCATCCGCCAGTGGAGGATCTGTTCATGCGTGTGAAGTCCCTGGTCAGTCTGGGGCTGGCTGCGGCGCTTGGCGTGATGTCCGGCTCGGCCGGACGCGCTCAGGCCCCTGCGGTCGAGCTCAAGGTGGGAGACGTCGCGCCGGCGTTCTCGCTGCCGGGATCGGACGGGAAGACCCACAGTCTCGCCGATTCGAAAGGGAAGAAGGCCGTCGTGCTGGCCTGGTTTCCCAAGGCGTTCACTGGTGGTTGAACGGCCGAGTGCAAGTCGCTCCGTGAGAGCGGCGATCTCATCCGGCAGTACAACGTCGATTACTACATGGTCAGCGTCGACACCCTCGAGGACAACACCAAGTTCTCGCAGATGCACGAGGCCGACTATCCCATTCTGAGTGACGTCTCGAAGGCGGTCGCCACCTCCTACGGCGTGGTGGGGCCGGCCGGCGTCGCGCGGCGCTGGACGTTCTACATCGACCCCGACGGGAAGATCCTCCACATCGAGAAGACCGTGTCTCCATCCACCGCGGGGCCGGACATGGTGAAGAAGCTGGGCGAGCTGAACATCGCCAAGCGGTAGAGCAAGAGACCACGAAGACACGGAGGACACGAACACGAACACGAACACGAAGAGAATCGGGGCCAGGCCCTGAATGCTTCGTGCGTCCTTCGAGATCTTCGTGTCTTCGTGGTCTCGTTGTGATTTCGAGCAGTATCCCAACGACAACT
>DAIRFN010000412.1:1835-3164 GCA_036795065.1 Vicinamibacterales bacterium | reverse complement strand
ACTCGGCCGCCACCTCGCGCCCGATCAATTCGCCCACGCGCGTGACGCGGAAGCCCACCCCGTAGCGGTCCCGCACCGCGGTCCGCTGCCGATCGAGCATCTCGAGCAGCCCACCACCCACAGTGCCGCATCCCACGAGGCCGATGCGGATCTCGCGCACGGGTTCTTCGCCGACGCCTTCGAACCTGGGTCGGGCGCCCAGCTTCGGCTGCCCGCCAAACGCGCGCGCGCCGCGCAGCAGCTCCGCCAGGCGATCCTGGTCCGCGAGAAACGCGTCGTGGCCGTACTCGGAGTCCAGCTTCCACAGCGACGAATGCGCGCCCGCGGCCTGGAGCTGGCGGTGCAGTTCCTCCTGCAACGCCCATGGAAACAACATGTCGCCCGGGACACCCACGACAATGGTCTCGGCGGTGACCTGCTCGAGGGCCGCACGCAGGGTTCGCGCGTCGGGCGCGATGGAACCGCGGTCGATGGCCTCGCTGAGCAGCAGGAACGTGCGCACCGGGAAGCGCTCCGCAAACCGGCGGCCGTGGTAGTCGAGATACTCGGCCACCGGCGGGCGTTCCATGCCGGGCGCAAGCTTGCCGAATCGGACGTCCAACTCGCCGCGGCCGCGATAGGTGAGCATCCCGAGCTGCCGCGCGCGGCTCATGCCGGTGGCGACCTCGCCGTTCCTGATGCCGTCGCGCACCAGCTCGCGCTGCAGGTGGCGGGTGGCCGTGCCCCAGCCGTCGGGACCAAGCCCGGCGGAGATGGTGACCAGCCGGCCGCATCGCGACGGGTGGCGCACGGCGAAGGCCACGCCCACCATGCCGCCCAGGCTGGCGCCCACGAAGGTGATGGGACTGGTGCAGCCGATGCCGTCGAGCCACGCGGCGAGGAGATCCGCCAGGCCAGGCACCGAGATGGCCGGCGGCGGGTCCGGGCCGTCGAAGCCGCGCCAGGTGGAGCCGTTGCCCGGCCAGCAGGGGCAGAGGACCGTGAAGCGCGCCGGGTCGATGAGGTCGCCGCTGAAGAGCGCGGGCCACCACGGGTCCACCCCGCCGTCGGCTTCCCCTTTCCCATCGCCCAGGGGAAACGGCGAAGCCGTGATGCCGCCCACGATGACCACCACCGGCGCCGTGCCGAGCTTGGGGCCATACGCCCAGCCCCCCAGCGACACGTCCGAGAGGGCGTGGCCCTCGATGGTCAGCGCGGGTCGCTCGACCAGCAGGCGGCGGGGCGTGACGGCGGGAACGGCGGTCGTCGGCATGGATCAGGGAACCGTGCTGCCCCCTAGCCTACACCATAAAGCAACATATCTAGCTACGTGGATTCGCTGGTCGCGTC
>DAIRFN010000412.1:0-1735 GCA_036795065.1 Vicinamibacterales bacterium | reverse complement strand
CCTAGCCTACACCATAAAGCAACATATCTAGCTACGTGGATTCGCTGGTCGCGTCTGGAGTGAAGATCTCGTCGGGGAGTCGGGAGTCGGGAGTCGGTCTGGCGGGCGGCGGCCCGCCGGTCAGGAGCCTTCCAGTTCACCGCGTACTCCCGCGGTGATCTCGAACGAGCGCAGCCGGGCCGCGTGATCGTGGATGTGTGCCGTGATCATCAGCTCGTCGGCCGCCGTCAGCAGCAGGAACTGCTCGATGCCCGCCCGCACGGTGTCGGGGCCTCCGACGACCGAGTACTTGATGATGCGGCTGAGCGCGAAGCGGTCCTCGTCCGTCCAACCGGACTCGTCCACCTCGTCTGGCGGCTGAAGGCGGCTCGGCGTGCCGCGGCGCACGTTGATGAACTGCTGCTGCAGCGACTTGAAAAGCCGCCGCGCCTCCTCGTCTGTGTCGGCGGCGATCACGTTGATGGTGGCCATCGCGTGCGGCGTCTCGTGACCATCCGAAGGCGTGAAGCCGCGGCGGTAGGCGTCGAGGGCGGGCAGCAGGTAGTCGGGGGCGAAGTGCGAGGCGAAGGCGAAGGGCAGGCCCATGTGCGCGGCGAGCTGGGCGCTGTACATGCTGGAGCCGAGCAGCCAGATGGGCACGTTCAGGCCCGCGCCCGGGACGGCGCGAACGACCTGTCCGGGACGCGCGGCGGCGAAATAGCCGCGCAGCTCGGCCACGTCGCTGGGGAACGACTCGGCCGCGGCGTACGGATCCCGCCGGAGCGCGCGCGTGGTGATGGCGTCGGTGCCGGGCGCACGGCCCAGGCCGAGGTCGATGCGGCCTGGATAAAGCGATTCGAGCGTGCCGAACTGTTCGGCGATGACCAGCGGCGCGTGATTGGGGAGCATCACGCCCCCCGACCCGACGCGGATGGTCCGGGTTCCCCCGGCCACATGCCCGATGAGGACCGCGGTCGCCGAGCTGGCGATGCCCGGCATGTTGTGATGCTCGGCCAGCCAGAAGCGCCTGTATCCCCACCCTTCGGCGTGCTGCGCGAGGTCCAGCGTGTTGCGGAAGGCTTGTGCGGGTGTGCCGCCCTTCACGACGGGCGACAGGTCGAGAACCGAGAAGGGAATCATCCGCGCGGGACGGCTTCGAAGCGCGCGAGCACCGTGTCCTCATCGCCGAGCAGTGTCAGCTCGGTGGCCGACGCTTTCCACTTCCTCGTGTTGCCCAGCGCCTCCTTGAAGCGGCTATCCAGCTTGTCCGGGAGGTTCGGGCACGCCATCAGCGTGCCCATCAGGGGACCGAACGAGAGCGTGTTGTCCTTCGCCGTGTAGCTGCCGCGCAACGTGTTGCAGCCATCGGCGCCGGTGACGGTTCCGCCCGCGTTGAACACGAGATGCGGCTCGCGAATGGTCTTCTGGAAGGTCGCCTCTTCGTCGCCCAGGTGCGTGAGGCGCCAGTACGCGGACTCGAGGCCGGGCACGGACGAGCCCGGCTGCGCCGCGGCAGGCGCCGCAGGCCTGTCAGGCGTGGCAGGAGGTGGCTGCTGGGCGCCCCCGGCCTGGGGCGCGGCCGCAGACACCACCCCGCCAACGAGCAGGATCGCGAGCAGCTTCATACCCGCTTCTGACGATGGTTCAGTGGTAATGGCCGTGCTCGGGCGACCACACCTTGCCGGGCGCGGGGCCGGCAGACGAGGGATCTTCGTAGAACGAAGCCACGCCGACGTAGAGGGCGCCGAGCAGCACC
>DAIRFN010000183.1:0-11485 GCA_036795065.1 Vicinamibacterales bacterium | reverse complement strand
CGGCGCACGACGGGCAGCGGAGGCGATCGAGGCGCGCACGGCGGCCGCGGCCGAACTCCAGGCGGCCGAGCAGACCCGCGATGGCCAGGCACAGGCCGCGCGCGACCTCGACCGCTTCTACGGCGAGGTCCTGCCCGCCGATGTCGCCGCCGCGCGACGCCTGACCCACTTGAAGCTGAGCCAGATGGCGCGCGAGCACGACGTGAGGTTCCAGCGGAGCTCCGCGGCGCCCGAGGAAGTGCGCGGCTCGCCGCTCGAGCGCCTGCGCGTGAGCTACGCGCTCGAGGGCAGCTACGAAGACATCCGGGCGTTCATCTACGAAATCGAGACCGCGCCAGACTTCCTGGTCATCGACAACGTCTTTCTAGCGGAAGGGTCGGTTGACCAGGCGCCGCTGACGCTCACGCTCGATCTGTCAACGTTCTACCGGGTCTCCCGCGATGCGCCCTGATCGCCGGACGCTGCTGAGTGCGGCGGCGCTGGTGGTGGTGCTCGGCGCGGTGGCTTGGACGTTTTTCGGGCCGACGGCGGCCGCGCCGACCACCGTCGCCCGGAGAGACGGACGGCAGACGGCCGCTGCGGGGGCGCCCCTGCCCGTCGCCGAGGGCGTGCGGCTGGCCGCTCTCAGCGCCCCCCGGGCGAAGCCGTCCGAGGCGACCAGGGATCCGTTCCGATTCCGGGCGGAGGGGGCGGCAGGGCCGGCGAACGCGTCGTCCTCACCGGGCGCACCGGTGTTCACCCCGGCCCCCGCGCCCGCGGCCCCCTCCGAGCCGGCAGGGCCTCCACCGCCGCCGCCCATTCCGCTGAAGTTCATCGGCATGGTCGAAACGGCGGATGGGCTGATACTGGCGGTGCTCAGTCAGGGCGAGGGTCGGGCGCCGATGCACGGCAAGGAAGGGGATATCATCGACGGCCGATATCGGATCCTGAAGATCGGGACCGAGTCGATCGAGATGGCGTATCTGGACGGGCGCGGGCGCCAGACCATCCGGCTCACGGGGCAGTAGGGAAGGCACGAGGCAGACCGATTGACTGAGAGCGGCATGATCCCGAGACTGGCAATGCGAACGCTGGCCGTGGTGGTCCTCGCGGCCACCGTCGCGGCCTGCGCGACCGGACGGGCGTACACGCGCGGGCAGGAGGCGGCCCAGGCCGGCGACTGGGACTCGGCGGTCGGCTTCTATCGCCAGGCGCTCCAGGACGATCCCGACCGGCCCGACTACAAGATTGCGCTCGAGCGCGCGATGATCGCGGCTTCGCAGGCGTACGTGACGCGCGCCCGTGCGTTTGAAGCGGCCAACCAGCCCGAAGAAGCCCTGCGCGCCTACCGGAAGGCGCTCGAGTTCGAGCCCTCGAACCGGCCCATCGCCCAGAGGGCGGGCGAGATCGACCGGATGCTGCGCGACCGGCTCGAAGCGGCGACGCCGCGCCCGGAGATCGACAAGCTGCGCGAGGAGGCCCGGCGCCAGGGGGCCGAGCCCATCCTCAGCCCGTCGAGCCGCGATCCCCTGAGCATCCGGTTCACCAACGCCGGCATTCGCGACGTCCTCAACTTCATCGGCAACGCGACGGGGATCAACGTCACCTACGACCGCGACTTCCAGGACCGATCGATCACCCTCACGCTCGAAGGCGTGACGCTGGAGCAGGCGCTCCAGCAGATCATGATCGCCAACCAGCTCTTCTACAAGGTGCTCAACGAGCGCACCATCATCGTCGCCGCCGACACCACGCAGAAGCGGACGCAGTACGAAGAGCAGGTGATTCGGACGTTCTTCATCTCGCACGCCGACGCGACCGAGATCTCGCAGCTGCTCACCGGCATCGTGCGCGTGGCGGGCGTGGCCATCCAGCCCACCATCGTCGCCAACAAGACCACCAATACGATCACCGTGCGCGCGACGGCCTCGGTTGTCCAGATCGTCGAGCGCATGATCGCCGCCAACGACAAGCCGCGGGCCGAGGTGGTGGTGGACGTGCAGATCCTCGAGGTGAACCGCGAGCGGGCCAAGCAGTACGGCCTGAACCTCTCCGATTATTCGATTGGCGGCGTCTTCTCGCCAGAGGCTGCCCCGGGCTCTGGCGGTGCGGCGAGTGCGGCGTCCGGCCTCGGTCAGCCGTTCAACCTGAACACGATCTCCACCGGCGTGAGCGCCGCCGACTTCTACCTCGCGGTGCCCGCGGCGGTCATGAAGTTTCTCGAGAGCGATTCGTCCACCAAGAACCTGGCCAATCCGCAGTTGCGCGGCGTGGAGGGACAGAAGCTGACGCTGAACCTTGGCGAGGACGTGCCGGTGCCGAGCACGACGTTCACGCCTATCGCCGGCGGCGGCGTGGCCACGCAGCCGTTGACCTCGTTCGCCTACCGCACCGTTGGCGTCATCGTCGAGATGACGCCGCGCGTCACCTACGAGGGGGAGATCATCCTCGAGCTCTCGGTCGAGAACAGCGCGCGCGGGCAGGACACGAACATCGCCGGCCAGAACCTGCCGTCGTTCCTGTCACGCAAGGTGGTGACCAAGCTGCGCCTGCGGGACGGCGAGTCGAACCTGCTGGCCGGCCTGCTGCGCGAGGACGAGCGTCGGTCGCTGCGCGGCTTCCCGGGCGTGCTGCGCCTGCCCATCGTCAGGCAGTTGTTCTCGTCCAACGACGAGCAGATTCGAACGTCGGACATCGTGATGCTGCTCACGCCGCGCATCATCCGCACCCACGAGCTGAAGGCGACGGACCTGAGCCCCATCTACGTGGGCACCCAGAGCAACATGGCGCTGGGTGGCCCGCCGCCGCTCATCAACGTGGGCGGCGCGGAGCCGCCGCCGCCGGACGCCGCCGCGGCGGCCGCCGGCGCAGCCGCCGCGCCTGCGGCCGGCGCACCTGGAGCACCCGTGGCGCCGGCGCCGGCCACGCCGACCGCGCCACCACCGCGGGATCTCCCACCCACGACCGGCACGGCGGTGGTCACGCCGGGTGGCGTCGGTGTCACGCCGAAGCTGCCGCCGGGCTCGTCGCCCATTCCCGGCACGATCGGCGTCCCGACCGAGCCGCCGCAGCCGCCCCCGAGCGGGGTGACCGTCTTCGCGCCCGCAGAGCCCGCTCCGGCCGCCACCCCGCCGACCGGGTTGTTCGGGACCCCGGTCTCCCCGACGGCACCGCCTGCTGGGACGCCGCCGACGCCTGCGCCAGGCACACCGGCGCCCGCGCCCCCAGCGCCCGGCGCACCCGCACCCGCGGCGCCCGGTGCCGCGCCGGCGACGCCCGCCCCGGCGGCCGCAACACCGCCGGTTGCGGCAGCCGACGTGGCCCGCATCTCGCTCAGCCCGCCGAGCGAGATGCGCGTGGGCAGCGGCCCGTACACGGTGCCGGTATCAATCAGCGGTGCCTCGCGTCTGACGGCGGTCACGGTCTCCATTACCTACAATCCTGCGCTGCTCCGCGTGCGCAGCGTGTCGGAAGGCACGTTCATGCGGCAGGGCGGGGCGACGCCGACCTTCACCCAGCAGGTGGACTCGGGCGCAGGGCGCATCGACATCGCGATCGTGCGCTCAGGCGACCAGGTCGGCGCCTCGACGACGGGGCTGCTGGCCGCCGTGCTGCTCGAGCCGGTGGCCGCGGGCACGGGCACGCTGGCGATCAGCGGCTCGGGCACCACGGCCGGCGGCGGCGCGGCGACCCTGCAGTTCGCTCCCGCAGGAGTGGTGGTGCGGTAGTCATGCGACGCCTGCGCTCGGCCCACGGCTACACCTTCGTCGAGCTGCTGATCGTCACGACCATCGTGCTGATTCTCGCCTCGGCGGTGCAGCCGCTGGCGCGCGTGACGATCCAGCGGCAGAAGGAAGTGGAACTGCGGCGCGTGCTGCGCGAGATGCGCGACGCCATCGACAAGTTCAAGGACGCCGCGGACCAGGGGATGATTCCGACCACCGAATTGAAGGCCAACAGCGAGGGCTACCCGCCCGAGCTCGAGATTCTCGTCGAGGGCGTCTCGGTCGCCAACGACGCGTCGGGACGGAAGCTGAAGTTCCTCCGCCGCATTCCCATCGATCCGATGACCGGCGAAGCGGAATGGGGCCTGCGGTCGTACCAGGACAAGCCAGACACCACCACCTGGGGCGGGCAGAACGTGTTCGACGTGCGCTCGCTTAGCGAGGGGACCGGGCTCGACGGGACGAAGTACAAGGACTGGTAGACGGGGGAGTGCGGAGTGCTGGGTGCCGGGTGCGGCGTGCGAGTGCGGCGTGCGGAGTGCGGGGGCCCGAGTGCGCCGAAGCGCGTTCGATGCCGGCGCGAAGGCGGGTGCGCGTGCTGAGCGCGATCCGCCGCGCCCTGGGTTCTGGGTTTGTCTCGCCGAAGCGCGCAGGTTCCGGGCGCGAAGGCGGATTCACGATGATCGAGTTGCTGGTCGTGATCTCGATCATCGTCATCCTCGCCAGCATGGGGATGGTCCAGTACCGCAACAGCGTCATTCGCGCGCGCGAGGCGGTGCTGAAGGAAGACCTCTTCCGCATGCGCGATGCCATCGACCAGTACTACGCCGACAAGAACAAGTACCCGTCGTCGCTGGACGACCTGGTGACCGACGGCTACCTCCGCGAAATCCCCGTCGATCCCATCACGCAGTCGAAAGACTCCTGGCAGCCGGTGAATGCCGAACCGAACGTCAACGACACCACGGCCGTGCCTGGTGTCTACGACGTGAAGAGCGGCTCGGAGGAGACCGCGCTCGACGGCACACGCTACGCCGATTGGGACTGAGGGTGGGTCATCGGGCGACTGCCGATTGGTGATTGAGCGATCACCCGCTCAATCGCCGACGGGCCATCACCAATCGCTCGCGCGTCCGCCTACGGATTCACCCTGACGGTGAGCTGGGTGAACCCGGTGGTCCCCGTCGTGGTGCGCACCGTCACCGTTGCGATGTAGGTGTTCGGCGCCGTATAGCGGTGGTTCGTGGACGAGCCGGTCGTGACGGCCCCCTGGCCGTCGCCGAAGTCCCAGTCGTAGGAGACGATGCTCGCCGACGAGCCCAGGCCACCGGCCGAAGCCGAGAAGGACACGATGCCCTGCTGCAGCGGGCTGCTGATCGACACCGGATTGGGTGTCGCCGTCATCGTGACAGGCACGGAAGACTGGTCGTTCACGTTGACGACGATGGAGGACGTGCCCGTGATGCCCTGCGTATCGGTCACCATCGCCCGGACGGTGAAGACCCCGGCACGAGGGAACGTGTGCGCCACCGGCGTGGCGCCCGAGATGGCGCCCAAGGTGGTGTAGGGCGTGCCGTCGCCCCAGTCGATGACCACCTCTCGGATGCCGTTCGAGCCCGTGGCGGCGACCGGCGTGACAGTGAATATGGCTGCCACGCCTGCCTCGAGGGCCGTGGTGGGCGCAGCGATGGTCACCGCGGGCGATGCGGCCGTCACTTCGACCGTGGTGCTCTGGCTGCCGGCCGCGGCCGTCACGGTGGCCGACCGCGGGGCCGTGAGCGTCGTCCGGGCCTCGCCGTTGGTGTCGGTGATGGCCTGGCCGGCCGAGAGCTGGCCCGCCGTCGTCGTGAACGTGACCGGCACGCCGCTCAGCGGGTTGCCCGCGGCATCGACCACGGTGGCGATGATCTCGGTGCTGCCCCCGCTGGCGGGAATGGTCTGCGGGTTGGCGCGTGCGACAATGCGGGCCGCCGCCGCGCCGCCCACGAGGATCTCGAGTTCCGTCGCGCGCGTGGCGCCAGAGAACGCGCCGATCCTGGCCGTGCCCGACTGCGTGCTCGCAACGAAGCGTACCGTTGCCTTCCCGCCCTCGGTGCGCGCTTCCACCGGGTCGATCGTGCCGAACGAGGAGGTGAAGGTGACGACCGTGCCGTTCTGCACCGGCGTGCCCGCCGATTCGGTCACCGACGCCGTGACTTCCGCGGTCCCGTTGACCGGCACCACCGTGGTGCTGACGGTGAGCGTGATGGTGGACTCGGTGGGGGCGAGGAGCGGTACCTTGTCGCAAGCCGACAACGTAGCCACCGCGACCAGGAGCGCGGAGAGCGACAGGTTGGAACGTGACACGGGAAGGACCAATAAGGATAATAGGCGCATGGGGTTAGCCGGTCAAGGCAGTCGAGCTGACCAACGGGGCTACGCCATGGCGGCCCTGCTCGTGAGCATGAGCGTGATGGCCGTGCTGATGGCCGCCGCGTTGCCGGTCTGGAGCCACTTCGCCCAGCGCGAGAAGGAAGAAGAGCTCATTTGGCGCGGCGAGCAGTACCGGCGCGCCATCATGCTCTTCCAGCGACGCTACGCGAACACCTTCCCCCCGACCATCGACATCCTGGTCGAGCAGAAATTCCTGCGGAAGAAGTACAAGGACCCGATCACGGACGACGATTTCCAGATCATTCCCGTAGGCGGCGCTGTGGCCGGCGGACGTCCCGGCATGCCAACAACCGGCGCGGGAGCGGGACCGTCCAATGCGCCGGGCGGCATGGGGGCGGCCGGCGGCCGCGGAGCCACACAGCCGGGCGCCGGACCAGGGACCACGCCATCGTCGTCGTTCGGTCAAGCCACGCAGCCCGCGATGGGCATCCAGGGTGTCACGTCGAAGAGCAAGGACACGTCCATCAAGCTCTATAACGGGATGGACCGCTACAACCAGTGGGCGTTCGTCTACCTGGCAGCATCCACGCAAGCGGGTGCCGGCGGGGCGGGATTTGCGCGGCCCGGGATGGGCGGCGCTCCCGGTGGTGGAGCGGGGCAGCCGTTCGGGCAGCCGGGAGGAGGCTTCGGTCAACCGGGCGGAGGATTCGGCCAACCCGGAGGCGGCTTCGGCCAACCGGGTGGAGGCTTTGGCCAACCGGGGGGTGGGTTCGGTCAGCCCGGTGGCTCTGGGCAACCCTTCGGTCAGCCGGGCCAGCAGATGCCACCGGGGTCGCCCGGCGGATTCGGTGCGCCACCGACGCCGGGCGGTTCGATCTTCACGCCGGTCAATCCGAGCGGTGGTGGACAAACACGGCCTCCAGTTGGCGGTTTCGGATCCCGTCCCCCCGGAGAGTAGAGACGCTCGGTCCACCCCTGCGGCCGGGACTCAATCGCGCGCGATGATCCATGCCGAGCCCAGCGCGACGGCGAAGTACGGCAGCGCAGCGGCGAGGCCACCGAAGAGCAGCGTGCCCACGCCCAGAAGCACCGCATACACCAGCGCGGTCCCGGCCATCCATTTCAGAAAGAGCGGTCCGAGCGCCTCCGGCGCAGGCCCGCCGGCCAGCGCGGCCACGCGTGTCCAGCCTGGACCTCCGGGATGGGTCAGCCTGTAGAACCGGATCAACTGCGCGTCGGGCTCCGGCGCCGTCAGGAACGTCACGGCCAGCCACCACACCGTTGTCCACGCCACCACGAGCAGCAGCGTGGCCGGAAAGGTCACCTCCATCGTCAGCTTGACGACGGCATAGCCGACGGCCGCGGCCACCATCGCCGCAATCTCCGACCACGCGTTCACCCGCCACCAGTACCAGCGCAGGATGAGCACGAGCCCGATGCCGGCCCCGCTCTCGAGCACGAACTCCCACGCCTGACGAATGCTCTCGAGATAGAAGGTTACGACCGCGCTCGCCACCATCAACAAGAGCGTCGTGACGCGCGACACCAGCACGTAGTGCTTCTCGTCGCCGTCGATCTTCACGAAGCGGCGGTAGAAATCGTTGACGATATAGGACGTACCCCAGTTGAGTTGCGTGGAGATGGTGGACATGTAGGCAGCGAAGAACGCGCCCAGCAGCAGTCCGCGCCAGCCCTGCGGCAGATGATCGCGGATCACCATCACGTAGCCCGCCTCCTTGTCGCTGATGGTGGGGTAGAGGACCATCGACACGAGCCCGACGATGATCCAGGGCCACGGGCGGACGCAGTAGTGCGCGACGGTGAACCAGAGCGTGGCGAAGAACGCATGCCGTTCGTTCTTCGCCGACATCATGCGCTGCGCGATGTAACCGCCGCCGCCGGGCTCCTGTCCCGGGTACCAACTGGACCACCACTGCACGCCGACGTACGCGAGGAACGCACCGAGCGGGAGCCCGGCCACGGCGCCGGCCACGTCGATGGCCGAGAACGATGGCAGGAAGCTGAGCACCTGCGGGTCGAGCGCGCGCGTCAGTCCCTGGAGCCCGCCCACCTCGGGCACCTGAAGCGCGAACCACGCCAGGGCCACGCTGCCGATCATGGCCAGGGTGAACTGGAAGAAATCCGCGGCGACCACGCCCCAGAGGCCGCCGACCGCGGCGTAGACGCCCGTGATAGCCAGGCTGATGAGGACCGCCGTGAGCCGGTTCCACCCGAGCGTCACCGCGAGGATCTTGGCCATGGCCAGGTTCACCCAGCCCATGACCACGCAGTTGATCAGGATGCCGAGGTAGAGGGCGCGGAAGCCGCGCAGGAACGCGGCTGGCCGGCCCGTGTACCGCAGCTCCGCGAACTCGACGTCGGTGAGGATGCCCGCACGGCGCCACAGCCGCGCGAAGAAGAACACCGTGAGCACGCTGCCCGTGGCTGCGCTCCACCAGATCCAGTTGCCGGCGACTCCGTTCCTGGCGACGAGGCCGGCCACGGCCAGTGGCGTGTCGGCCGCGAACGTCGTGGCCACCATCGAGGTGCCGGCCAGCCACCACGGGAGTTGCCGTCCGCCGAGGAAGAAATCAGCGACGCTGCGCCCGCCGCGCTTCGAGAGCCAGATCCCAAGTGACGCCGAGCAGACGAAGTAGGCGACGATGAGGGCCCAGTCGAGGGGCGTGAGGATCACGCGCGGATTATACGTGCGTGAGGTCGTCTACCACGGCGTCGTGCAGCGCCGGACGCACACGAGCCATGGCATCGCCGGCGCGCGACGGGTGCACGCGGTTCGACAGGAAGACCACGTAGGTGTCCCGATCGAGATCGATCCAGAGCGAGGTGCCGGTGAAGCCGGTGTGACCGAACGCCGTCGGCGACATGCGCGTGCCGCACGATGAGGTGGGCAGCATCGTGTCCCAGGCGAGCGCGCGCGAACTGCCCGGCACGGGCCCGCGCGTGACGAACTCTCGATAGACGGGCCGCGTGGCGTCGGCCACCGCGCGCATCCACCAGCGGGCGCACGCGCCGACGGACGCCGCCGTCCCGAACAGCCCCGCATGCGCGGCGACGCCGCCGAGCGCCGCGGCGTTCTCGTCGTGCACCTCGCCAGTGAGCAGGCGCCCGCGCCACGGGTCGATCTCGGTGGGGGCCACGCGCGGGTGCCATTCGCGCGGAGGGAGGAACTGCAGGGGCAGTACCGCGTCGATGGCCGTGGCGCGCCAGGCCTCGAACTGCGCGTCGAGCGTGGCATCGGCCGCGCGCTCGAGGGCGAGACCCAGCAGGATGAACCCGGCGTCGGAGTAAAGGCTCCGGGCCCCCGGCTCGTACTCGAGCGGCTCGACGCAGATGGCCCGCTCGAAAGCCGCTCGACCCTCGTGATGCTCGTAATAGCGACGATGGGCCGGCAGGCCCGACGCGTGCCCGAGCAGGTGTCGCAGCGTGACCTGTTGGCGATCGGTACCGGCCCACCCCGCCAGCCAGTGGCGCACGGGATGGTCCAGGCGAATCACGCGGCGCTCCACGAGGCCGGCCGCCACGGCAGCCGTCGCCAGCACCTTGGTGAGAGAGGCGAGGTCGTAGATGGTGTCCGCCGCCACGCCCGGGCTGAGACCTTCGTACGACAGGCGTCCCATGGCGAGCGTGGTGACGGCGCGGTCGTGTGTGCCGACCTCCACCACGGCGCCGGGGAACACCCGTGCCGCGATCGCGTCGGCGAGCACGCGGCGGCTGTGCTCGAAGGTTCTCACGCCGCCCTGGCCTCGGCCGGCCTCAGCCGGGCAGATGCCAGGGCCACGCTGACGGTGGTGACGGCGCCAATCAGCACGTACCACGTCCATGCCACGGGGGTGGCCCACCACACGAGGGCCATCACCAGCAGTCCGGCGATCATGCCGGCAAACGCGTCGCGCTCGGAGGTGGACGGCGCCAGCGTGCCCAGCAGGAACGCCCCGAGCACGGCGCCCGACCCGAGCGAGAGCACCGACAGCCCGGCATCGAGGACGGACCGCGCCATGAACTGCGCGGCCAGCGCCACCAGCAGTTGCACGACCCCCCAGGCGACCGTCGCCTGCTTCGACACGCGCATCCGCCTGTCTTCGTCCGCGCCCGGGTTCACGTAGGGCACGTAGAAGTCGTTGATGGTGGTGGCCGCCATCGCATTGAGCGAGGGCGACAGTGCCGCGGCCACGATGGCGGCCACGATGAAGCCGGCCACCCCGGACGGCAGCACGCTGACCACGAAGACGGGCAGGATCTCGTCGGTGCGTGCCAGCGGCTGCGGCAGCGGGGTCTGCAGGTAGTAGGCGTAGAGCATCACCCCGATGAGCAGGAACAGGATGAACTGCGCGAAGACGATGACGCCGCTGAGCACGAGCCCGCGCGACGCCTCCGCGGCGCTGCGGGCCGAGAGGAGGCGCTGGACCAGGAACTGATCCGTGCCGTGCGTCGAGAGCGTGAGCGCGATGCCTCCCAGCACACCGGCCCACAGCGTGTAGACGCGGCTGACGTCGAGCGAGAGATCCAGTGCGACGAACCGGCCGGCCTCGCGTCCGACGCGAGAGACCGTGTCCCAACGGCCATCGATGACGTTCAACAGCGACCAGGCGATGACGGCCGCGCCCGCCACGTAGACGAACATCTGCACCACGTCGGTCCAGATGACCGCCGACACGCCGCCGCGCATCGTGTAGACGATCATCGCCGCGCCCAGCACGACGACGACCAGGCTGACCGGAAGCTGGGTCACCACCGCGATGACCAGCGCCGTGGTGAAGAGCCGGATGCCGTCGGCCAGGGACCGCGTGATCAGGAAGATGACCGCCGAGAGCGTCTTGACCCTGGGGCCGAACCGGCGCTGCAGCAGCTCGTACGAGGTGAAGAGCTCGCCACGGAAGTAGGCCGGGATGAACACGACACTCACGATGATCCGACCGATCACGTAGCCCGCCGCCAGCTGCAGGAAGGTCATGTTCCCGGCGTAGGCCGTGGCCGGGATGCCGATGAAGGTGAGGGTGCTCGTCTCGGTGGCAACGATGGTGAAGCAGATCGCCCACCAGGGCACGCTGCGATCCGTGAGGAAATAGTCGCGGGTCGTGTGCTGGAACCGGGCGAACCACGATCCGAAGGCCGTGATCGCGACGAGGTAGGCGCCGATGACCGCGTAATCGAGGGGGGAGAGCGACATCACCCGCCCTGGCCCGGTGTCAGTGCGACCCGGCGCCGAAGGCGGCCCGGCCGAGTGCGGTCAGGGTGGAGGCGGTGTTGGGCGGGGCCACCAGCGCGTCGTAGGAGAACAGGATGACGCCCGAGGTGCCAAGTCGGCGCGACGCGGTGATGAACCGCAGCGTGTCGGTGGCCGACAAGCGATAGGCGCCGATGCCCGCCCAGACAGGACGGCCCGACGC
>DAIRFN010000182.1:0-11542 GCA_036795065.1 Vicinamibacterales bacterium | reverse complement strand
CGGGGGCTCGCGTCTCCCACATGGAACCGGTGTTCTCGGGGATGGCGGTTGGGGCGGGCTCGGCCGGCGGCGCGGTGCGTGCAGGCGCGGCCTCGGCGCGCTGGGTTTCAGGGCGTGGGGCCGGGCGGCTTGGCGCGGCCTCACGTGTGGCTCTGGCGCGGGCCGGCGCCGTGGCACGGGGGGCCGGGGCCGCCTCGGCCACCGGAGGCGTCACGCGGGGGGCCGGCGATTCCGCCGGGGCCGGTGTGATGACCCCCTCCGATTCGGTGACCGTGGCGGGAGCCCCGGGCGCTGGCGCTGCGACAGGGACCGCTGACGGGGTGTCGGCAGAAACCGCCGGCTGGCCGTAACGCGCGGCCATGAAGCCGCCCAACCCGGCTGCCGCAAGGCAACCGACCGCCAGCGCAGCAACGACCAGCTTGTTGATACCCATCGGTGACTCCTTCGCTGCCGGCTGCTACAGCAAGGGGCGTGCCCGCATCCGGCGGTCGATCCCCGTCAGTTTAGCGGGATTCGAGCCACGGTTTCGCAATCGGGGTGTCCCCTGCAGGTGAAAGTGTCACCCGGGCGGAGGCAGAGGGGCAGGGAAAAGTGAAGGCTGGCCGTGAGCAATCGGATAGTCTGACGGCTCCAACCCAGGAAGGAGACCCTCGATGCCTGGCCTTGTCCGGACCCTTGCCGTCCTCACCGCCCTCGCCACCTCACTGGCGGCTGTTCCTTGGTCGCTGGCCCAGCCGCTTGGCAGCTTCACGTGGCAGTTGCAGCCGTTCTGCAATCGGGTCACCGTGAACGTCCGGCAGGACGGCGCGGTGTACACGCTGGACGGGACCGACGATCAGTGCGGCGCGGCGCAGACGGCACCTCTGGTGGGCCTGGCGGCGCTGAACCCGGACGGCACCATCGCCTTCGGGCTGAACATCGTCTCCCCAACGGGGCAGGCGATTCCGGTGCAGGCGCGCATCTCCTTCGCGACGCTGAGCGGCACGTGGAGCGACGCGGCCGGCAACGGCGGAGTGTTCGCGTTCGGCGCAAACACGGGCGGCATCCCGCGGCCGAATACACCCTCGACCGGCGGCGACATCACGGGGGTGGCGGCGGGAGCCGGCCTGACTGGCGGCGGCACCGCTGGGGACGTGGCCCTGGCCGTGGACACGGCGGTCATCCAGAGCCGGGTGACGACGGCGTGCCCGGCAGGGCAGGCGCTGCGAAGCATCAATCAGAACGGGACGGCGGTATGCGAGCCCATCACGGGGTCTGGGGGTGGTGACATCACGGCGGTGAACGCGGGCGCCGGCCTGACGGGCGGTGGCACGGCGGGCGACGTCTCGCTGGCGGTCGCCTTCGGCGGCGACGGTGTCCTGGCGGCCTCCGCGCGAGCCGATCACGAGCACGCCGCTGCTGGTGCCGGCTCTGTTGGCGTCGGCCCCGGGGCGCTGGCCCTCTCGACGGCAGCCGACACCACGGCGCTCGGCTTCAGCGCGCTCGGCGGTTCGTTCTCGGGCGCGAGGAACACGGCGGTGGGCTCGCGCGCGCTCGAGTCGTTCGGGACGGGCGTCGAGAACACGGCGCTCGGGCGAAACGGCCTGCGGCTGCTCACTGACGGTAGCGGCAACACGGTGGCCGGCAACGCCGCGCTGGCCGGCCTCACCAACGGAGACTTCAACACCGCCCTGGGTGCAGGCGCACTCGTCCTGTTCGCGTCGGGCGATTCCAATACCGCCGTGGGCTTCCGCGCCGGCCTCTCGACGGCCAGTGGCAACGAACTCACGCTTATCGGTCACAACACCGAGGCCGCCACCGGGTTGACCAACGCCGCGGCCATTGGCTCTCGCGCGCGCGTGGACGTGAGCCAGGCGATGGTGCTCGGCAGCGTTGCTGGCGTCAACGGCGCCGCCTTCAACACGAGCGTGGGCATCGGTACGACCAGCCCCGCTGCTGCGCTCGACATCGTGCGGGATGGCCAGGGGAACCTGCTCCAGCTCACACGTTTCGGGCTCACCGAGGGTGCTCGCATGACCTTTCGCTCCGCGCGTGGAACGCCAGCGGCGCCGGCAGCCCTCCTGACCGGCGACAACCTGATGTTCCTGCAGGGGATGGGCCACACGGGCACCGAGTTCACGCCGAACCAGCGCGCGTTCCTCGTCGCCGAAGCTGCCGAGAACTGGACGTCCACGGCGACCGGGACCCGCTGGCGGTTGTCCACGACGCCGAACGGCACCACGGGCGAGATCGAGCGCCTGCGCATCGATCACGACGGAGAGATCGGAATCGGCACGTCGAACCCGCAGTCGACCCTCGACGTGAACGGCACGGTGCGGGTGGTCACGCTGGGGGCCGCGGGCGCCACGCCGCTGTGCCGGAACGTCACGAACCAGATCGCCACCTGCTCGTCGAGCCTGCGCTACAAGCAGGACATCGCGCCATTCGCGAGCGGCCTCGACGTCGTGCACCGCCTGCGCCCGATCAGCTTCACGTGGAAGGACGGCGGCCTGCGCGACGTGGGCTTTGGGGCAGAGGACGTGGCCGCCATCGACTCGCGCCTGACGACGCTCAATGACCGCGGCGAGGTGGAGGGCGTGAAGTACGACCGCCTGACGACGGTACTGGTAAACGCGGTGAAGGAACTGCAGGACAGGAACGACGCCCTCGAACGGCGGCTCGCCGAACTCGAGACGCGCCTGGCCTCGACAAGGCGGTAGGCCGGAGGACCCCGCGACCTGGCGCCGCTCGCCGGCATGACGCCGCCTGCTCGAGGTCTTCGCGAAAACGATCCTGACGACGCCGCGCCGGGTGAGGCGAAAACCGGCGCGGACGTCGTCAGACCCGTGCCGTGGCCCGTTCGGCCGCGGCGCGGGCGTGCACGGCAGTGGCAGTCTGCCGTGCAGACTCGAAGGCGCCCTGCATCCAGGCGTTCATGTTCAGGTGGTCACCGGCGAGATACACGCGGCCCTGCGGCTCGGCCAGCAGTCGCCTCGTTGCCGGGTTGGTGTTGGACCACGACCCGCGATTCCATGTGACGCGGTGCCAGGCCACCGAGAAGCCGGTCTCGAACTCGGTCTTGTACTGCGGGTGGATGCGGCCGCCCTGCTCGAGCGCCAGCGCCAGCCGCTCGGCCGGCGTCTTGTCGCCGATAGGCCGGCCCGCCTGCCCCTGCAGGTAGTAGCCGACGAGCACCCCCTTCTTGCCCAGGTACCCGGCGGACGGATAGACGATCTGGCCGATCTCCATGTCGGTCTTCGATGCGCCGCCGAAGATGTGGTCGTCCTCTTCCCAGAAACGACGCTTGAACTGCAGGCCCATCTTGCCCGCGGCCGCATAGGGCACCCTGGCCATCGTCGACTTGAAGTCGGCGGGGAAGTCGGTGTCGATGTCCGCCAGCAGCGGCAGCGGCACCGCGCACACGCAATAGTCGCCCTGCACCTCGTGCGGGGCGCCGTGCGCGTCCTTGTAGACGACCGTGACGCCGCGTTCGTGCTGTCGGATGGACTGCACGGCGGCCCGGTAAGTAACCTGCCTGCCGACGCGCGCGGCCAGCGCGCGCGGGAGCCGATCGGTACCGCCCACCACCTGCACCATGGTCTGCTGGTACTGGAAGCCGAGATCGAGGTAGTACGGCGTGCGCGACCCGAGAAGGTCGCCGAGCGGCAGCGGCGTGTAGTGCGGCGTCCCATCGGGCGAGGCCGCCACGTCCGGGCCACGCAGCGAACCGCCGCCGTACTTGCCCGACGCGTCGAGCGCGCCCTTGCTGCGGAGGTACTCGAGCAGCCGATCCCGATCCTCTGGCGACAGCGCCTCGTCCAGCGCGTGTTCCGATACGGCCTTGCTCAGCAGCTCCGAGACGTAGCCGTCCATATCCGTGTGCACTTCGCGGAAGCGCACGCGCCGGTCCTTCATCGCCGGGGTCTTCGTCTGGTATAGATACGCGGCCTCGGACACCAGCGCGAAGGTCTCCACCGGCACCTGCAGCTCACGGCAGTACCCGAGCGTGGTGGTGTGGTGATACGGGATGCGCATCGCGCCGCAGTTGAAGTACTGCCCGTCGTCGAACGCGCAGCTCTGCGTGGACCCGTCCTCTTCGCTCACCGTGCCGCGGCGAATGGTGTGCGCGCGGCCGCCCGGGCGCTCGCGCGCCTCAAGCACCTGGACCGCGTAGCCCCGCTTGCCGAGCTCGTAGGCGACCGTCAGCCCGGCGAGTCCGGCGCCGATGACCACGACGCGAACGCCGTTGCCGCTGCCCTGGAGGTTGAAGGGTGCGGCCGCCTGCGGCGCGGCCAGCAGGCCCATTCCCGTCATGGCCTCGTAGGCGAGCGAAGCGCCGCCTGCCAGCGCGGCCCGCTCGATGAAATGTCGTCTGGTCAGCAAGTCGGTCCTCGTCTATCGCTCGGCTCGCGGCCGGCGGTCCGAGTGGCGGGCCATCATCGGCGCGTCCGCGGCAGACGGCGGCTTCTTGCCCGTGGCCACCGAGCCGATAGTGGCGTCGGTGGTGGCCGACAGCGGGCGGGTGCCTGCCGCCGCACCGTTCCGCTCCAGCATGTGGGCGACGACGCCGAGGTAGTCGTCCGGCGTCATCGACGAGCCCTCCGGCGGCATCGTGGTGCTGACGAACTCGAAGAGCTCCTTCGTCGTGCGCGTGCCCCACGTGGCCATGAACGCGTCACCGCTGAGGGCCGGGGCATCGTCGCGCCCGCCCAGGTCGCCGGCGTGGCAGCTGGCGCACTCCTTCTGGTACGACTGGCGGCCGGCTGAGGCCTGCTCGGCCGTGAACACGCCGCTCCCAGGCGAGGGCTGCCCGGTCAGCCAGACGCCGCCGATGCCACATGCCACGAACAGCGCCGCACCGGCGGTCACATTGATGAGACCCATACCCTTCCATGGGAAGGGTAGCGGTGGGCGCCAGCCCGAGGCTTCAAGAGGTCGCTAAGAGATCGTTAAGAGGTGGTAAAAACAGGGCCAGGGCCCGCCGGAGCAGGGCCGACTTGCTACCATCCATCCCTATGGGAACGCTCGGGGCGTGGCTCGCGCGCAGGGGCACGGTCCTGCTGGTCGTCGCCATCGGCCTGCTGCTGCCGGCGCTGGCGCTGCTGCAGTACCGGTGGACGGGCGAGCTCACGCAGCTCGAGCAGTTGCGCGCACGCAACAACCTGTCGGCTGCCGCCCAGCAGTTCTCCACGCAGTTCGACGCGATGCTGGCCGGCATCTACACCGCGTTCCACGATCGCTTCGCTGACGAGGATGCTGCCGACGCGCACGCGCCCTTGCCGGTGCTGCCGGGAGGTGTGCGGCACGAGGATCTGGCCCGGCAGGTGCTCGTGGTGGAACGCCGGCCAGACGGCACGCTCGCCGTGCACGAGATGGACGCGGACGGAAAGGCGGACCGCACCCTCACGCCGCCCGACTGGCTCGACGCCCGCGTCCTGGAACAGACGCTCCTGGACGATGTGCCCGCGCTGGTCGTGCGCCGGACCAGCGCGCCACAGAACCGCTGGGTCGTGGTCGTCCTCGACATGGACCGCATCGTCAACGACGTGCTGCCGGCGCTGCTCGCCGGCTGTGTCGAGGGCGGCATCCCGCTGGCGTACGACGTGTTGATCAACCGGGACGACGAGCCCGCGCGCGTGCTGTACGAGTCGAGCGCAGGGCTGTCATCCACCGACTTCGAGTCGTGGGTGACGCTGGCACCCCTCTTCGCGGTGCACGCGCGGGATCTCTCGCCGGTGGCGGCGCGTGGCCTGATGCCCGACGCCGCCGCGCACCGCTGGCGCTTCTTCATCAAGGGGCAGGAAGGCGCGCTCGAGGCGGCCGTCGGCGCCGCGCGCCTGCGCAACCTCGGCATCGGCGCCGGGGTGCTGGCGCTGCTCGCGCTCAGCGTCGGACTGCTCGTCGCCTCGGTGCGCCGCGAGCAGCGCGGCGCGCGGGATCAGCTCGAGCTGGTCGCGCGCATGTCGCACGAGCTGCGCACGCCGCTGGCCACCATCACGTGCGCCGGGGAGAACCTCGCCGACAACGTCGTGGACAGCACGGTGGAGGCGCGCCAGTACGGCCGCATCATCCAGCAGGAAGGGCGGCGGCTGAACCGGACGATTGCCGACATCCTGCTGTGCTGCCGGCTGCAGATTCGCGCCGACGCCGCGCTCAATCTCGCGCCGACCGGCATCGACACCGTCATCGACCAGGCCGTCGCAGACAGCCTGATGGTGACGAGCGCGCCCGCCGGGTCCATCGAACGGGCCATCGAGCCACGGCTGCCGCAGGTGATGGCCGATGGCGAGGCGCTGCGCGTCGCGATCAAGAACCTGGTCGTCAACGCGATCCGTCACGGCCAGGGCAGCCCCATCCGGGTGTCGGCGCGGACCCTCCGCGCGGACGGCGAGATCGTGGTCGACGTGGAAGACGAGGGACCGGGCATCCCGGAGGACGAGCTGCCGAAGGTATTCGACTCGTTCTTTCGCGGCCGGATGGCCCGTGATGGCCAGGTCGAGGGCAGCGGCATCGGCCTGAGCGTGGTCTACCACGTCGTCCGGGCCCACGGCGGCCAGGTGCGGGCCTCACGCGTGCAGCCGCACGGCACGCGGTTCACCGTCATCCTGCCGGCGCTCGGTCGCCCCGCGGCCCATCGCGCCGACTCGGCGGCGTGACGTGGGCGCCCGCATGACGCCGGCGGAGACGGCCCGCATCCTGTTGGTGGACGACGAGCCGGGGCTGAGGCGGATGCTTTCGGACCGCCTGAAGGCCGAAGGTTACGCCATCGAGACCGCCGCGGACGGCAGGGCCGGTGGCTCGATGGCCCGCACGGGCGCCTACGACCTCATCATCCTCGACCTCAACCTGCCCCTGAAGGACGGGCTCGAGGTCTGCCGCGAGCTCCGGAAGGAAGGGGTGGAAACCGCCGTGCTCATGCTGACGGCGCGCGATGCGACGTCGGACAAGGTGGTCGGCCTCAAGAGCGGCGCGGACGATTACATGACCAAGCCGTTCGAGAGCACCGAGCTGCTCGCGCGCATCGAGGCGCTGCTGCGACGCGGGCGCGCGGGCCGGGGTGAGCCGGCGGAATACGCCTTTGGCGACGTGGTCGTGCGGCCCGTCAGCGGGCTGGTCCTGAAAGACGGTCGGCCCGTGCGACTATCCGCGCAGGAGCTCAAGCTGCTGACCTACCTGGTGCGCCACCCCGGCGTGCTGTTCTCGCGCGACCAGTTGCTGGACGCGGTGTGGGGCTACCAGTCCACGCCGGAGACGCGCACCGTGGACGTGCACATCAGCTGGTTGAGGCAGAAGCTCGAGCCCGAGCCCCACAACCCGCGCTACATCGTCACGGTGTTCGGCGTGGGCTACCGGTTCCAGGGGGACGAGGGGCGGTAGGCCGGGTGGGCCCTTCGGGTGGGCCTCGCCGCTTGCGCGGCTCGGTAGGCCCTTCGGGTGGGAACCCCCCCCGCGCCCGAAGCCGCGCGCTCCCTACACGCGCGCCACCTCCGACTGCCCGATCAGGGGCGTCTGCGCCTCCTCCGCCTTCCACACCGCGATGTTGCCGCCGGCGCGCTTGCCCTCGTAGAGGCGCATGTCGGCGACGCGCACCAGGTCCTCGATCCGCTCGAAGTCGCCGTCCGCCGGGTGTGAGGCGATGCCGATGGTAATGGTGACCGAGCCCCACGGGTAGGGGGGTGACGCGAACGCGCAGGCCTCGCGGAGGCGCACCTGGACGCGCTCGGCGAGGGCGACGGCGTCGTCAGCATGGGTGCGCGGCAGCGCGATCACGAACTCGTCGCCGCCGTAGCGGCAGGCGATGTCGGCCGCGCGCACCTCCGCGCCGAGCGTCGCGCCCATCAGCGTGAGGACCCGGTCGCCCTCGAGGTGGCTGAAGCGATCGTTGATCGACTTGAAGTGGTCGCCGTCGATGATCATCAGGCTGAGCGGCTCCTCGTAGCGGCGCGCGTGCGCGAGGGCCTGGGGCACCACTTCGTCGAAGTGCAGGCGGTTGTAGAGCCCTGTCAGCGTGTCGTGGATCATCCGGCGGCGCGCCAGTTCGTATTTCTGGCGATAGGTGAGCAACTGGAACACGTCGGCGACGTCACCCTCGTTGGCGGCCACGCCGCGAGGCTCGATGAAGCGGAGGTACGTCCACAGCGCCGTGGCGTAGAACACGGTGGCGCCAGCCTTGGCCAGCATCCCGCTGACCAGCGCCTGCGCGAAGCCGGGCGTGCCGTAGAAGAGGAACCCCACGAAGAACAGGTTGTCGAACGCGACGATGACGAGCAGCGATGACAGGATGCGGACGTAGAACGACGAGATGTACCGGCTGATGAACTCGTAGGCCAGGATGATGCCGACCACGTCCACGAACAGCAGGGTCGCGCCCACCATGGCGACCTTCGCGTTGTTGATGAACTCGCCCGCGCCCAGCGCGGCGCTGCCGTTCACGCCGCCGCCCGGGAGGACGAAGTGCGCACTCACGAGCAGCGAGACGAGGGTGAGGCCCGCATTGGCGAGCACCAGCCCGTAGACGAGCTTCCGCGCCTCGGTCGCGTCCTCCTTGAGATAGACCAGGAGCACGGCGAAGAGGTTGGCCGTGAACATCACCGAGGACGCCGGGTAGAGGACGAAGCCGGGCCACAGCTCGACCTGCACTGACAGAGTGGCCTCGAGGTACTGGAAGCCGCCCATCACGATGTAGAGCGGCGACAGGCCCAGCACGCTGCGGGCGCGGAAGAGCCCCAGGACCAGCGTGGCCATCACGGCGGCTTCGAGTAGGAGCAGGCCGAACTGCAATCCGTTCATGTGTATCGATGCGGGCCCGCCGGGGAGGAAGCCGCGATTATAGTCGCTCCCGAACCAGCGTAAGATCCGGGTTTGCACTCATTTCGTTCCCGCATCTCCCGAGGAGGCACCATGACCCCGCCCGCCACCCGCACCACCACGGCGGCCTTGTTCGCGCTGGCCCTCGCCGCGCTCACGGCCATCGGCGCCGGCGCTCAGGCTGGCGCCCAGGCCCGCCCCGAGCCGCGTCGAGGGGCCACCCCCACCCAGCGAGTCGATGTCGAGTACACCGCGAAGATCAAGGAATACCTGCAGGATCCGCGCATCACGACCGAACTGGTGGACCACCTGCCGGCCTCGGACACCGTGCCCACGCCGCTCACGTTCCATGGCCGGATCGTCGGCACGCCGGGAGAGCTCACCTACGCGAAAGACATCCAGCGCTACTACGAGGCGCTCGACAAGGCCTCGGATCGCGCCTCGATGTGGGTCATCGGCAAGACGGAGGAAGGCCGCGACATCGTGCTGCTGGCGATTGCCGACGAAGCGACGATCAAGCAGTTGGCGAAGTACAAGGACATGCTGGCCCGCCTGACCGACCCGCGGCAGACCACCGAGGCCGAGGCGCAGCAGCTGCTCGAGACGGCCAAGCCCATCTACTGGCTGACGAGCGGCATCCACTCGCCCGAGAACGGCGGGCCCGAGATGCTGCAGGAACTGGCGTACCGGCTCATCGTCCAGGAGACGCCGTTCGTGCAGCAGATCCGGAACAATGTGATCACCTTCATCACGCCGGTCATCGAGGTGGACGGCCGCGAGAAGAACGTGGACACCTACTACTTCAACAAGAAGCTGCCGCAGGGCGCCCAGCGCCTGCCGTTGATGTACTGGGGCAAGTACGTCGCCCACGACAACAACCGCGACGGCATGGGGCAGTTCCTCGAGTTGACCAAGAGCGTGACACGCGTGCAGAACGAGTGGAAGCCCACCATCATGCACGACCTGCACGAGGCGCAGACCTATCTCTACACCTCGACGGGCACCGGGCCCTACAACGAGGCGCTGGACCCGATCACCGTGGACGAGTGGTGGCTCATCGCCAAGACCGAGGTGATGGAGATGACCAAGCGCGGCGTGCCCGGCGTGTGGACTTACGGGTTCTACGACGGGTGGACGCCCAACTACATGTTCTTCATCGCGCACACCCACAACGCCATCGGCCGCTTCTACGAGGTGCAGAGCTACGGGCCCGACAACTACGAGGCGCGCGCGGGCGCGACGACCACCAGCCGCGAGTGGTTCCGGCCCAACCCGCCGCTGCCCTCCATCAAGTGGGGGCCGCGCAACAACACCAACATCCAGCAGTCGGGCGTGCTCTTCGCGCTGAACCACGTGGCGAAGAACCGGCAGACGTACCTCGAGAACTACTGGCTGAAGAACAAGCGGTCCATCGACGAGGGAAAGACGGGCCCGGTGAACGCGTGGGTGATACCCGCGGGGCAGTACCGCAAGGCCGACGCGGCCGACGCGGTGAACGAGCTGCGGCGCCAGGGGCTCGAGATCCACCGCGCGACCAGCGCGTTCGAGGCGGGGAGCGTGAGCGTGGCCGCCGGCGACTACGTCGTCCGTGGCGATCAGCCCTACCGGACCATGGCGGAGATGTACTTCGGCATCCAGAACTTCGCGCCCGCCAACCCGCGGCCGTACGACGACACCGGCTGGACGTTCCAGTTCATGCGCAACGTGAAGCTGCACGCCGTGAACGATGCGTCCATCCTGACGCAGCCGATGGCGATGCTGACGGCCGACGCGGTGGCGCCGGGCGGGGTGGAAGGCACGGGCAACACGATCGTGGTGGATCACACCACCGACAACAACCTGATGAAGTTCCGCTTCATGCACGCCTCGGTGAAGATGCAGGCGGCCGAGGAGGACTTCGAGGCCGGCGGGCGGAAGTTCCGCGCCGGCGCGTTCATCGTGTCGGGCGCGGACCGCGCGGCCATCGAGCCGACGCTGAAGGAGCTGGGGCTGTCGGCCTTCGCCGTGGCGGACGCGCCGAGCGTGAAGATGCACGACCTGGACGTGCCGCGCATCGGCTACGTGCACGCGTGGCAGCGCACGCAGGATGAAGGCTGGGTGCGCGCAGCGCTCGACACCTACCGAGTGCCGTACACCTACTTCGGCGACATCCGCCTCCGCGAGGGCAACCTGCGCGCGAAGTACGACGTCATCATCTACCCGCACGTGGGCGGGTCGGCGCAGGCCCAGGTGAACGGCATCCCGAAGACCGGCACCGTGCCGCTGCCGTACCGGAAGTCGACCGCCACGCCAAACCTGGGCGCGCTCGAGGAGGCGGACGACATCCGCGGCGGCATGGGGATGGAAGGCCTCCTCGAGCTGGTGAAGTTCGTGCGCGAGGGCGGCACGCTCATCACCGAGGGGTCCACGGCCACGATCCTGCCGGAGTTCGGCATCACCTCGGGTGTGACCATCGAGCGGCCGACGCAGCTCTTCGCGCGCGGATCGATCATGCGCAGCCAGTGGGCCGACCGGAAGAGCCCCATCGCCTACGGCTTCGAGAACGCCACGCTGCCGGTCTACTTCAACCAGGATCCGGTCATCAACGCCGGCGGAGGCGGCATCCCCGCCGAGTTCGCCGGGTTCTTCGGTGGCGGGCCGCAGATCCCGGGCGTCGGTCAGAACACCACGCCGATGGCCAACTCACCCAACCGCCTGGCGTCGCTGGAGCCCGGCGAGGCGCCGCGCGACCCGCGGCCGCAGGCCGACGCCGCGG
>DAIRFN010000181.1:0-11559 GCA_036795065.1 Vicinamibacterales bacterium | reverse complement strand
GCTCTGCGACTTGAGCGGGATGCGGTTGATCTCGTCGAGCAGGATGACCTCGGCCTCGGCCAGGGGGCCGAACTCGGTGATGAGCTCGCCGGTGGCCGGATTGATCATCTGGAACCCGACGACCTCGGTGGGCTGCATGTCGGCCCGCCCCTGGATGCGCGCGAACTTGGCGTTGCTGATGGCCGCCAGGATGACGCCGAAGAACGTCTTGCCCACGCCCGGCACGCCGCGCAGCAGCAGGTTGCCCGAGTTCACCTGGCGCTGTTCCTTCTTGTCGTAGGTGGTCGGAATCTCCGACAGCAGGACGACGTTGGCCAGAATCTTCGGCAGGTCGTAGCCGACAAGGGCCTTGCCGCCTTCCGCGATGATGGCCTCGTGGAAGGCGATGGTCTCTTCGAGGTCTGGATGCACGATGGCGAATAGTACTAAAGAATGCGCCGCCGCGGGCGAGACAACCGCTGACATCCGGGCCGGGACTGGGATGAATCCCGCGCAATCCACCCATTCCGCGCCATACTGTTCGCAGGAGGTTCCACATGACCTCGCGACATCCCCTCGCGAACCGGTGGCTGATGGCCACCCTCGTTGTCTCCTTGACGCTGGTGGGCGCTGCCGCCGCGGGACGCGCCGGCGCCGCCGAATCTGCCGCCCAGCCGTCGCAATTGCCCCAGGTGATGCGGCTCAAGTTGGACCATGCCCAGGCGGTGCTGCGTGCCCTGGCACTCGAGGACTACGCGGCGCTCGAGAAGGCGGCCACGGAGCTCGGGGCGCTCACCAAGACCGCCTCGTGGGGCGTCCTGAAGACGCCGGAGTATCGGCGGCACAGTGCCGACTTCCTGCGCGAGACCGACAACCTGGCCGCCTCGGCCCGCGCCGGCGACCTGAACGGCGCCACGCTCGACTATGCCGCGATGACGGTGCGATGCGTGCAGTGCCACCGTCACGTCAAAGGTGTTCGCGCGGCGGATTGAGGCAGGGCGGGTGCTCGCCCCCGCCCGCCCCGTTCGCTAACTGCCTCCCTTGACGTGCCGCGCGATCTCTTCGTGCGTCGCGAACCAGACCCCCGGCCTGCCCTTCATGTAGCCAATGAGCCGCTCCAGCATCGCCGCCCGCGAGCGATGGCCGATGAGGTGCGGGTGCATGGTCAGCAGGTACAGCCCGCCCTCCTCGTAGGCCACGTCGAACTCCGACTGGAAGACCTCGTAGACGTCGCCCAGTGAGGGGTTCGAGCCGTCGGCGTTTCCCCCGAAGTACGGGAAGTCGTCCAGGATGCGCTCGATGGGCAGCTCCACGATGCCCGTGGGCTGGCCGTCGAGCAGCAGCTCGTAGGCATCGTCGCTCGCCATCAGGCTGCTGTCGTACAGGAAGCCAGCCGCCTTCACCTGGCCCATCGTCCAGCCGCTGAACTTCCATGACGGCGCCCGGTAGCCGACCGGCCGCTTCCCGCTCATCATCGTCAGGGTCTCGATGGACTGGTCCAGCATGCGCTGCTCCTCCTTCTCGTCGTTCAGCAGCGGGAGCCGCTCGTGAATCCAGCCGTGCACGCCGATCTCGTGGGCCGGGTTCGCGGCCTGGATGTCCTTCACCATCTGCGGGTGGAGCAGCGCGCTCACCGCGGGGATGAAGAACGACGCCGGCACCTGCTGGCGCGAGAGCAGGCGCAGGATGCGGGGCAGGCCATCCACCGCGCCGTACTCGCCCCGCGAAATCACCTCGTAGTCGAGGGTCCCGGTGGAGAGCGTGGCGGTGGCGTTGTCCACGTCGAACGACAGTCCCACGGCCACGCGTGCCCCGTTCGGCCAGGTGGCGGGTTTCATGCGGCGTCCCGCGCTCACGTGGAACATCTGCTGACGCAGCTCGTCGATGCTCAGCTTCGTGCCGGGCAGCGGATCCCGGCCGGTGGCGGCCCCCGGTGTGGCGGCAGGCGCCCCGGCGGGCGTGGCCTGACCGGACGGCGCGGGCCCGGTGCCGGGCTGCGCGCACGCCGAGAGGCTGGCGGCGAGAAGGCCGATCCCCAGGAAATGTCTCATCTCGGTCACATCTTCCTCCGTTACACTCGCGCCGATCATGGCGCATCCGGCCCATGTCGTGCTGCGGCGAAGTATTCTCGCCGTTTTCGTGCTCGGCGTGGTGGGCTCGTGCGCCGAGCTGCTGCTGCTCGGGCACGACGAGGACCTGAAACAGTTCATCCCGCTCGTGCTCTTTGCGGTCGCGCTGGCGGGGCTCGTGTGGATCGCGGCCACCGGGGCGCGCCTGGCGTTCCTGGTGTTCCGCGGCACGATGGCGCTCTTCATCGTGGCCGGCCTGCTCGGCAGCTGGCTGCACTTCACGGCCAACCGCGAGTTCCAGCTCGAGGTCGATCCCTCGCTGACTGGATGGGCCCTGCTCACCGAGGCGCTCCAGGCCAAGTCGCCGCCCGCGCTGGCGCCCGGCATGATGGTGCAGTTCGGCCTGCTCGGCCTCGCCTGGACGTTCAGGCATCCGCAACTCGAATCAACGGAGCCTTCCATACGGAGTTGATATGACCTCACGCCGCCTTCTCCTCGCATCGCTGTCTGCTGTGGCCCTTGTGTGCGCAATGAGCGTGGCCGCCTCCGCGCAGGTGGGCAAATCGCTCGGCGTCGTGGACGCCAACACCGCCACCGAGGCCGAGCTCCTGGCGGCGCCGAACATGACGTCGGCCATCGCCAAGGCGCTGATGGCCGCGCGGCCGTTTGCGAGCATCGTGGACCTGAACACGTTTCTCCTTGGCCAGAAGCTCACGCAGGAGCAGGCCACGGCCGTCTACGGCAAGGCCTTCATCCACATCAACCTGAACACCGCCATGCGGGAGGAGATCCTGCTGGTGCCGGGCGCGGGCAACCGCATGGCGCGCGAGTTCGCCGAGTATCGCCCGTGGAAGACCTGGGGCCAGTTCGACAAGGAGATCGGCAAGTACGTGAACGCCCAGGAGACGGCGCGCCTCGCGCAGTACTGCTTCATCCCGGTGAACCTGAACACCGCCACGGACGAGGACATCCTGAGCATCCCGGGCGCGGGCAAACGGATGGTTCGCGAGTTCAAGGAGTATCGCCCCTGGAAGACGATGGAGCAGTTCTACAAGGAGATCGGGAAGTACGTGGACGACAAGGAAGTGAAGCGGCTGGCCCGGTACGTCGTCATTCAGTAGGGCGTTAAGATACGCGGATGCCTGTCGGACCATGGATCCGTGGCGCCTGCCTGACCGGGGCGCTGATGGCCCCCGCGTGCGGCGGGCCGCACGAGGAGCCTGCCGCGCAGCAGGCGCCCGTGTTCAAGCCCGTCGATCCCGCCACGATGCCCAAGCCCGAGTCGGGCGGCCCAGTCGGCCTGCCTGCCGCATCGGCACCGCTCGGCAACCAGCCAGCGGCCATGGTCACCGACCTCGCCTCCGGGTGGCCGGTCGCGCTGCGCGCCGGGCAGCGGATGACCGCGCGGCTCGCCGCGGATCGTGCCGCGGGCGGACGCTGGTCCCTCCGCGCGGGCTCGGACGGCGGCATCGTGATGCGCGAGGGGGAGCCGGCCTACGAGACATCGCCGAAGGGCGGAGTCGAGGTGTTCACGCTGAAGGCGGTCAAGCCGGGGAGCACCACCCTCACGTTCGACTACAAGCAGGGCTCGGCCGCGGACGCCCTGCGGTCGGTGAGTTACCCGGTCACGGTTCAATAGCGGCTCGATGACCCGGGCCCTGTCCCTCGACCTGGTGTCCGTCGGAGAGGCGTTCGAGGACCTGGTGTTCCACGGTCTTCCGCGCCTGCCACGGCCGGGTGAAGAGTTGCGGACCCGGCAGTTCACGCGAACCATGGGTGGCGGCACCGTCATCACCGCCGTCGCCGCGGCTAGGCTCGGCGCGCGGGTGCAGGTCGTCAGCGCCATGTCAGACCAGGCCGTGCGCAGGCTGAGGACCGAGGGCGTGCGGGTGCAGAACCTGAAGCGAGCCGGCGAGGCACACGCCGTGTCGGTGGCGCTCTCCACGCGGCACGACCGTGCGTTCGCCACGTTCGACGGCGTCAACGACGAGCTCGAGGCGCGCGTGCTGGCGGAGCTCCGGCGGAGGATCCCGCGGGCGACGCACGTGCACATGGCGCTTGGCCCGCGCGACCTGCCCGCGTGGTTGCCCGTGCTGACGCGCCTGCGCGCCGGCGGCGTGACCACGTCCTGGGACTTCGGCTGGCACGACGAGCTGCCCGGCCAGCGCGGGTTCGAGCCGCTGCTTGGCGCGCTCGACTGGGTGTTCGTCAACGAGCGCGAGGCGCGGCTCTACACGGGCGCGCCGACCCTGGCGCAGGCCGTTCGCCGCTGGCAGACTCTCGCGCGAAACGTTGTCGTGAAGCAGGGGGCACGTGGCGCCTTCGCCCTCTCCGCTGGTGCCATCGTCCGCGCGGCGGCGCCGAAGGTAAAGGTCGTGGACACGACCGGCGCGGGTGATGCGTTCAACGGCGGCTTCCTCGCCGCGCTGGTTCGAGGTCGGCCCGTGGCGGCCTGCCTGCGCGCGGGCGTGAGGGTGGGCAGCTTCTCGACACGTGCCGCCGGCGGGCTGGACGCGCTTCCGCGTCGACCGGAGCCCGGACACCGGAGACCGGAGACCCGCGACCGGAGACCGTCATGAAGATCGCGGTCATCGGCGGCGCCGGCGTGCGCGTGCCCTTGCTGGTGAATGGGCTCGCGGGAGCGGCGTTGGGGATCGACGAATTCGCGCTCTACGATCCCGACCAGCCGCGGCTGAAGGTGGTGGCCGACCTGGCGGGCCGGCGCTCGGGCGCCGCGCGGGTCACCACGCACGCCTCGGCGGCACCCGCCATCGACGGGGCCGCGTTCGTCATCACCAGCCTTCGCGTGGGCGGCATCGAGGCGCGCGTCCGCGACGAGCAGGCCGCCCTGTCGCTGGGCTTCGTCGGCCAGGAAACCGTGGGCCCCGGTGGTTTCGCGATGGCCGTACGAACCATCCCGCCCCTCGTGGAGTACGCACGGGAGGTGGTGCGCCTCGCGCCCCGCGCGTGGATCATCAACTTCACGAACCCGGCCGGGCTCGTCACGCAGGCCCTGACGAACGAAACCGGCGCCCGCGTGATCGGCATCTGCGACACGCCCGCCGAGGTATTCCAGGAAGTGGCGCACGCGCTGGGCCTGCCGGCGGACGAGTGCGGTTTCGACTATGTCGGACTCAATCACCTCGGGTTCATCCGCGAGGTGCATTACCGCGGAGAGCCGCAGCTCGCACGGCTGTGGGACGACCAGGCCGCGCTCGCGCGCGTCTATCGCACGCCGCTCTTCTCCCCGGCGAGGCTGCGCGAGCTGCGGCTGTTGCCCACGGAGTACGTCTTCTACTACGACTCGCCCGAGCGCGCGGTCGCCAACCTGCGCGCGGCCGGAGAGACGCGCGGCATGGTCATTGCGCGCCTGACGCGCGAGCTCTTCGACGACCTGGCGAAGGGCGTGCTCGACCCCGTAGCGCGCTACGAGCGGTATCTCTCGGAGCGGAGCGCCGGCTACATGCAGCTCGAATCCGGCGGGGACGGCGGGCACCAGGCCCCCGCGCCGTGGGCGCACCTCACCGGCTACGACAAGATCGCGCTCAACACCATTCAGGCCATGGTGCGTCACTCGAACGCCATCATCCCGCTCAACGTGGTGAACCGGGGCAACATCCCCGAGCTGGCGGACGACGATGTGATCGAGGCGCCGGCGGTGGTGAACGCGAACGGACCGCGCGCCCTGCACGTGGGGGCCCTGCCGCCGCAGGTGCGCGACCTGGTCGTGCAGGTGAAGGCCTTCGAGCGCGCCACCATCGCCGCCGTGCGCACGGGGACGCGCGAGGCGCTGGTCGAGGCGCTGGCGCTGAACCCGCTGGTGCCCACCCACGCCGCCGCGGCCCGGCTCGTCGAGGTCCTGTCGCTCTGATGGAGCAGCCGCACCTCGACCGGCGGATGGGCCTGCTGCAGGCCACCTCGACCAACATCATCAGCATGGTGGGCGTGGGGCCGTTCCTCACCATCCCCTTCATGATCCAGGCGATGAACGGCCCGCACGTCCTCTACGCGTGGATCGCGGGCGCGGTGCTGGCCCTGGCCGACGGCCTGGTCTACGCGCAGCTCGGCGCGGCGCTGCCGGGCAGCGGCGGTGGATATCTCTACCTGCGCGAGGCGTTCCAGCCGTTCGGGCTGGGCCGATTGATGGGGTTCCTCTTCATCTTCCAGACGATCCTGGTGGCGCCGCTCTCCATCGCCGGCGGCGCGGTGGGCTTCTCCGACTACCTGCAGTTCGTCTGGACGACGATGACGCCCATCCAGCACCACCTGCTGGCGGCTTCGGTGTGCGTCGGCATGGCGGCGCTGTTGTGGCGCGACATCGAGTCCATCGGGCGCCTGGCCGTGGTGATGCTCGTCGGCGTCTTCGTCACCGTCGGCTGGGTCATCGTCGTGGGGCTGTTCACGTTCTCCCCCTCGATGGCGTTCGACTTCCCGCCGGCCGCGTACTCGTTCGACGGGTCGCTCGCGGCCAGCGTCGGCGCGGCCTCGGTGCTGGCGATGTACAGCTACGGCGGCTACAACCAGGTGTGCAACATCGGCGAGGAGATCGTGGATCCGGGTCGCACGGTGCCTCGCTCCATTGTCATGTCCATCTTCATCGTCGCCGCGCTGTACATGGCGATGACCATCGTGGTGCTGGGGCTGATCCCGTGGCAGGAGGCGGCGCAGCTGCGGACCATCGCCTCGGAATTCATCGTCCGGACCTTCGCGGACCCCGGGACGGGCCGCATCGCGGGCATGGCGATGACGGGACTGATCCTGTTCGTGGCTGCGGCGTCGCTCTACGCCACCATCCTGGGCTACTCGCGCATCCCCTTCGCGGCGGCGCGCGACGGCGACTTCTTCGCGGTGTTCGCGAAGGTGCACCCCACCAAGCACTTCCCGCACGTCTCGCTGGTGGTCATCACGCTCATCTCGCTGCCGTTCTGCTTCTTCACGCTGGGACAGCTCGTGAGCTGGCTCATCCAGGTGCAGATCCTGGTGCGGTTCATCTGGCAGTGCGCCGCGGTCATCCTGCTCCGGCGGTATCGGCCCGACATTCCGCAGCCTTTCACGATGTGGCTGTACCCGCTGCCGGCGCTACTGTCGCTGGCGCTGTGGCTCTACATCTTCTTCACCGGGCCGCGCGAGGGCATGGTCTTCTCGTTCGCGTTCCTCGCCGCGGCGGTGGTCGCCTACTACGTGTTCACGCGGGGCCGCCGGAGTTCGTGATCGTGCGTCAGGTCACGACGGGCCGCACCAGGTTCACCATCGATGCGTTGAACTTCTCCGGCTCGTCCACGAATGGCTCGTGTCCCGATTCCTCGAACCAGACGAGCGTCTTCGACGGCGCGGTCAGGGCGTTGAAATAGGCCACGCTGGTCTCGGGTGGGACCCAGTGATCGCGGCGACCGAGGAAGAAGAACACGGGCATCTCGAGCGCGGGTACGGCCGTCAGCAGGTTGAGCTTCGACGCCTCGTCCCACATGGCGTCGATGGAGAAGCGGAAGCCACGGAGCATGTTGCGCACGTCGAAGACCGATCGCTCGGGCCCCTCGAGGAACAGACGAGCGGTCTCCCACATGACCTTGGCGGTCGCCAGGCCTTCGAGACGGGAGAGCCAAGTCCTTTCGACCCACAGGCTCTTTGCCGTGTGAGGCGGTGGCTCGATGGCGCGCAGCGCCTTCAGGGCCCGTCGGTTGCCTTGCCGCTCGGCCTCAGCGAGGGCGAAGGCGTACGATGCCGCCTCGCCGGCCTGCGAGTCCCCGACCTGTCCGCTGCCGACATAAGCGGCGACCTTCTCCGGGAACCTCGCAGCGTAGAGCGTGCCCAACGCGGAGCCCCAGGAGTGCCCGAACAGCACCACCTTCCTGCTTCCAACGCGCGCGCGCACCGCCTCGACCAGCTCGCTGAGGTCGGTGACGAACTGCTCAACGGTCATGGACGACCTGGGAATCGCGCGGTCGAACGACTTGCCGGTGCCACGCTGGTCCCAATAGACGACGGTGAAGGACTTCTCGAGCGCCGCGTTGAAGTGACGAAAGAAGAACGTTTCGGACATGCCAGGGCCGCCGTGCAGGAGGATCAGCGGCGGGTTGTCGAGGCTCTCACCGCGAATCATCACCCACTGGTCGAGCCCGCCGAGGCGGCGGTAACCGATCTCGGCGATGCTGTTTGGCAGGCTCTCGCCGTCGGGGCCGCGGAACGGGGGCGTGTGTCCGGGATGCTTCATCGGCCGCTGCGCCCGAGCGCAAGCAGGTTGGCCAGCAAGCGGTACGCGCCGGGCACCCCGTACGGCAGCTGCCGGTGGAACGCGTATGCGAAGTAGGTGTAGTGCCCTTTGCCAACCTTCGCCCACAGCCATCCGCCCCGTTGTGGGTCCTGCCCCCTGTCGAAGGTCGCGACGATGGGGGTGTAGACCGGGTCCCACGCGCTCCAGAACTTCGAGCCGCGCTGCTCCACCCAGCCGTCGAAGTCGGCGGCAGTGATCCTGTTGGGGACGTTCAGCATCGGCGCATCCGGCGCGAGGATCTCGACCGGTGAATCCTCCTCCGACACTTCCTCCGCGCGAGGAGTGAGCTCGCCGGGGAATGGCGCGAACTGGTTCGGCACCAGCTCCTGCGTGTTGTAGAGCACGATCAGATGCCCGCCGTTCCGCGCGTAGTCCAGCAGGCGCTGGTTGTAGGTCTTCAGGTCCTCGCGCACGGCATAGGCGCGCGTGCCGGTCATGATGGCGTCGAACGGCGACAGGTCCGCGCTGGCCAGGGCCCGCTCGTCCAGCAGCGTCACCTCGTAACCGAGCTGCTGGATGCCCTGCGGCACCTGGTCGCCGATGCCCATCACGTAGCCCACCTTCAAGCCCGGCACGACGGCGACGTCGATGCCGCGCACGCCAATGGTAGAGGGGCGGTACAGGTGTCGCGCTTCGAGATCCCGGAAGTCGATCTCCTCGAAGCCCTCGGTGTACTCGCGGCCGTCCACCGTCGCGACCGCCCGCACGTCGTACATCCGGTTCTCGATGGAGGGCATCGTGACCGTGAAGCGGAACGACGCGCGCTCGCCCGCACGCGCGAAGGCGAACGGCGCCTGGGCCGGCTCCACCGTCCACCCCTGCGGCACGCGCAGCCTCACGGCCCCCTTGCTGCCGGCATCGCGGCTGTTCAGCAGATCCACCGTGATGCCCACGCGCCTGGTGGCCGCCGCAAGCGGCACGACGGCCGTGGTTGGAGACACGGTGAGGGACACGGCCGGCACCACGCGCAGCTCGCGCATCACGTGGCCGTAGGGCGACCTCGCCTCACGTCGTCTCACGCTGGCGCGGACCTCGACCGGCACTTCGCCGATGCGGTAGCGGACGACGGCAGCGGGGGGCGCCTGGGTGAACGGATGGCCGAACTGCGAGGCGTCCGCGACCTCGTAGCGCGCATCCTGGATGGAGGCGCGCGAAAAGTACGGGCGCGTGCTGATCGGGGCATCTGCCGGAACCCTGACCACGAACGCACGCCGCACGGGTGGGCGCCAGTCGGATGGGGGAGGCGCGGAGAAGTCCGATATCGCCATTCGTTCGCCCTCGACCTGCCAGCCCCGGCCGAGCTCGAGCGACACGCTGGTCTCATCGATGCGGGCCGTGCTGCCCTTGCTGAGCGAGACGTGCACCTCGAAGGCCTGGCCTGGCACGATGGGTCCCATTACCGGCGGCGGCGCGAAAGGACTGGCCGCGCCAGCGTCACGTGGTGTGGATGGAGGCCGCGCCTCGGCGATGAGCTCCAGGCCCAGCGCCGTGTTGATGGCCATCTGGAACTGGTCTATCTTCCGCGCGAGGACCAGCGTGGCGTCCGGGTCGGTGATCAACTCGCGGTGAGCCACCCGCGCCGCGGAGAGCCCGCGCGCGAGCACGGGGACGATAGTCGACGGATCCCGGCCGTCGAATGTGCGGATGGCCTCCTGTACCGCCGCATCGATGGGCTGGAGGAGCGCCGCCGCCTCCGGTGGTTCCGGATGGCCCAGCACCTTGAAGAGCCCGGGGATGGTCGTGTCGAGGCCATCGTAGAAGCCGTCCTCGCGGCTGCCGGGTACGGCGCCGGCGTCCGCGCGGCGGTAGTAGCTGATCACCGGGCCCTGCATTCGCACCAGCCGGCCGCCGTTCTGCGATCGTTGGAAGCTGAGCCCCGTGCGCGCGATGTTCTCGAACGAGTCCCCCAACCACGGACTGTAGCGGCCGGTGTCGACCACGACGGTCCACGGTTCGTCTTGTCGCATCCCCCCGATGTAGAGCTTCTTCGCCTGCCACGGCCGAAGCCCTGCCTGGATCTGCTCCGGAAACATCCCGGGATCCGCCGCGGCCTCGAACGCCTGCTGCGTCAGCAACCCCGCCGTCTGGTGATTGCCATGACCATCCCGCTGGTTCCCCCGGAACCGCGAGACGATGACGAGCGGGCGCTCGGTGCGGATGATCCGGACGACGTCGCGGAGGACGTTCTCGCGGCCCCACTTGTCGAACGCCTCCTCCAGGCGCTTCGAGAAGCCGTAGTCCACCACCGACGTGAAGTACTGCTGGTCTACGCCGTAGTACCGGTCCGACACTGCCAGCTCCTCGGTGCGGATGAGGCCGAGCGCGTCGAAGAGCTGCGGGCCCAGCGCGTTGTCGCCCGCCTCGCCGCGCGTGAGCGTGAGCAGGGACACGCGTGCCCCCAGGCCGCGGCTGGCCAGCGCCAGCATGCCGCCGTGTTCGTCGTCCGGGTGCGCTGTCGTGTGCATCAGGCTGGCCGTCGTGGCGAGCTTCTGCAGCCAGTGCCAGGTGCCCGCGGCGCCGGTGTCCAACGCCGAGAGCGCCGTAGTGGCGACAATGCCGATCGCGAAGATGAAGGCGCGCATGAAGACTCCGTTTCGGTCCGCAACGCAGATGCCGCAGATGCCGCAGATTACGCAGATTACACAGATTCCTCGAGGAGATCTTTGGCTTGTCGGCTGCCCCCCGGATCGTGAGAGGCGCGGGCCGTTCCGCCAACCGGCATCGGCGTCATCTGCGTTGTGGCTATCATGCTCGCCATGCCACGAGCCCGCCTCACCACCCCTGCCGCGCTGATCGCCGTTGCGGCACTCGCCATCGGCGTGGCCGGCATGGCCCAGGCGCCGGCCTACGACATCGTCATCCGCGGCGGCCGTGTCCTGGACGGGATGGGGAATCCCTGGATCCGTGCCGACGTGGCCATCGAGGACGGGCGATTCGTCGCCGTGGGCCGCGTGGCGGGACGCGGGCGCGAGGAGATCGATGCCAGCGACCGTTTTGTCTCGCCCGGCTGGATCGACATGATGGACCAGTCCGGCAGCGTGCTGCCGACCAGCGGCCTGGCGACCAACAAGCTCCGGATGGGCGTGACCACCGCTATCGGCGGCGAGGGGGGTACGCCGGTGCCAGCCGAGCGGGTGGCCGAGTACTTCGCGGGCCTCGAGAGGACCGGCATCAGCATCAACTTCGGCAGCTACTACAGCGAGGCCCAGGCCCGCACGGCGGTCCTCGGCAACACCGCGC
>DAIRFN010000017.1:24724-30967 GCA_036795065.1 Vicinamibacterales bacterium | reverse complement strand
ACGACGGCCTGGTGCGCCTCGCGTGGGAGCCGCCTCTCTCCGGCCCTACGTTCACCGGGTACGTCCTCGAGGCCGGCCTGTCCCCCGGGAGCACCGCGGTCACGGCGTCCTCCACGGTCCCGACATACGACGTGGCTGACGTCGCGCCGGGCCGGTACTACGTTCGCGTGCGAGCCCGCAACAGCTTCGGCATCGGGCCCCCGTCCGACGATCTCGAAGTCGACGTTCCCGTCTACGGTCCCTCCGCGCCGCTCGACCCGCCTACACCCCCCTTCGCGTGGATGAGTGGCCGACGCCTGACGTTGACCTGGGGCGGACCAGCTGCGGGCGTCGAGCCCACCGGATACCTCGTCGAAGTCGGCACCGCTGCCGGACTGACGAACATCGGCTCGGCGCTCGTCAGCGGGCGATTCCTCACCTACGATCCGGTTCCCGACGGCTTCTACTTCATCCGCGTGCGCGCGGTGCGAGGCGCCGAGCGGAGCCGACCCTCCGTCGAGATCATGCTGAACGTGGGGGGCGTTCCCGCGCCCCCAGGTGCGCCGACAGCGCTGTCGTTCACCGTCGACGGGACGACGGTGAATCTCACGTGGACGGCGCCCGTGGAGGGATCGCCGACGAGCTACATCCTGGAGGCGGGATCAGGGCCTGGCCTGGCGAACCTGGTGACACAGGACACGGGGAGCGCGGCGACGACGCTCGCGTACGCGGGTGTGCCGCCTGGCACCTACTACGTGCGCGTCCGGGCCGTGAACAGCTTGGGGGCAGGGGTGCCGTCGAACGAGGTCGTGGTGACCGTGCACTGACGCCTGGCAGGAACGATGTCACAGTTGGCAGGCGCACCTGACGGTCCCATCGCGCAGGCCTGATGGCGCAGGCGCCGGAGCTCATCGCCCAGCCGCCGGGCATCGAGGCGATCGACGTGCTCGGCGCCAGGGTGACGCGAGGCTGAAGGTTCAGAACCTTGGCGCCTCCCTGTGCAACTCCCGCAGCACGATCCGCAGTGTCCCCGTCGCACGCGCGCCGTTCGCGCCGACAACACGCTCCTCGGCCTGGTAGCCTGACTTGGTCACCCTGATGCGATGGGATCGGGAGGGAAGGCTGCGGACCGTGAGCGGGGTCGTGCCCCATCCCAGCCCGTTGATCGTGACCCGGGCGCCCTCAGGCTCGGTGATGACGACCAATCCCGAAGGCTCCGGTGCGCGAGATACGGGTGGCACGCTCCTCGCGAGGCGCGGAGCGCTGGAGATCGGGGATGCCTTCCTTGCGAGGGGCCGGGTGGGAGGGGTTGGAGCGGGGGCCGGGAGCGGGGCGTTCACCACCAGCGTTCCGAGCACGGCTTCCGACTCAGGCGCCTGCGCCTCTTCGCCCGACGTCGAGGCCGCGTTGAGCGACTCGGTGCCCGGCGGCCGGTCCTGGCCCCATAGCCACATCATCAGCAGGGAGACGCTCGCCGATGTGACGGCAGCCGTGAAGACCGACGATACCCGCTCGTTGTAAGCAGGCACCGGCACCGGCCGCTGCCACAGGGCGACGGTCCACCGAACGACCTTTGCCGGGAAGGAGGCGGCGCCAACCGCGAGTTGCCAGCGATGCGCGGCCCCACGCCAGGACCGTCTTCGTGGCGGGGGCGGTGGTGCAGGGGCGGGAACGAGAGGGCAGGACTCGGATGCCTCGTCGCCAAACCAGTCGGTCGTCTGGATCTCCGGAAGGCTGTCCGAGGCCTCGGAAGGGAAGGCGTCCAGAGGGGAGTCCATGTGTGCCCCGTCTCGCCGATTCTGACCGAATCCGCCCTGGAAGGAAAGCTCAGCAGCGAGGGTTGGGTCCCTCGACGTGAAACGCCGCGGGGAGCGGCGTCACTATCCTGCATGAGCCCGCTCGAACAACTCTTCCTGGTGTCGCTCGCCCTGACCGCGGCGGCCCAGCTGTATATCGCGCGCCAGCTGCGCCGGCGGTGAGGGCGGGTCTTGGGACTTGGGTCCTGGGACTTGGGTCTTGGGACTTGGGACCTGGGTCTTGGGTGCTTGCCTTCGTGACTTCGTGGTTTCTTTTCGCTACTGCCCGGTGCCGGCACGCGCGGGCATCGCCTTCCGCGGCAGCTTCTCGGGCCAGTTGGCGGCGTACCACGCGAACACGGCGGCGACGGCGCCCTGCTGGGTGAGGTCCTCGCGCTGCACGTGGTCGAACGTGTCCATGCTCGAGTGGTGCGTGCGCGACTGGTACTCGAGCCGCTCCTGGATGAACTGGAAGCCCGGCAGGCCCGCCTGGTCGAACGGCACGTGGTCGGTGGAGGTCACGCTGCGCGGGCTCACGGCCTTGAAGCCGAGGTCCTTCACCGCGTCGCCCCACTGCTCGAGCAGCGTGATGGCGCCGAGGTTGCCCTGGCCCCACACACCGAGGATGCGGCCGGTGCCGTTGTCGAGATTGAAGTAGGCCGCAAGATTCCGGTGCTCCGGCTTCACGGTCCCGGTCGCGGCATCGTAGAAGTGCCGTTGCACGTAGGCGCGCGAGCCGAGCAGGCCCTGTTCCTCGGCGGCCCACAGGGCCACGCGGATGGTGCGGCGTGGCCTGAGCCCGAGCGCCTGAATCACGCGCACGGCTTCCATCATGGCCGCCGACCCAGTGGCGTTGTCGGTGGCGCCGCCCGCATACGGATAGCTGTCGAGGTGTGCGCCCAGCATCACGACCTCGTTCGCCAGGTCCGTCCCCGGGATCTCCGCGATGGTGTTGATGGCGTTTCCGGCAGGATCGGTTTCCGGGTGGAACTTCGTCTGGATGTTGACCTCCATCCGGACGGGCTGCCCGCGCTCGATCAAGCGCACGATGCGATTGTAGTGTTCGACGGCGAGGGTGGCGGACGGCACCTGCGCCGGCGCCTTGGGATCGCGGGCGCCGCCGTTGGTCGGGAAGATGGTGCCGCCGTCAACGCGCTGCTGCATCCACGACAGGTCGCTGCCCCCTGGCGTCTCGTCGCTGTTGCTGCCGCGCTCGAGCAGCGCGGCCGCGCCCTCGGAGACGAGGAACTGCTGCACCGACTCCTGGAACACCTGCGCCGCGCGCTGGGCCGCGCTCGGCCCGCCACCCGCGCCCGCCGCGGCAATCGGGGTGTGCATGGCCTCGTCCCATTCCTTCTCGCCCATCCTGAGGATGATGCGGCCGTCCAGCATCCGCACGGCTCGTACGGGCTGCATCACCACGATCTTGCCGCGCAGCTGGCCCTTGTACTTCGCCAGCTCCGCGTCGCTCGTGGCCTTCACGTGCACCACCTCCGACAGCACCGCCCCGGTCGTGGACGGCGAATTCCACCGCGGCTGGCCGACGAGAACCTGTGCGTGCGGCGCGACCATGTGCGCCGAGAAGCGCTCGATGGTCCAGCCCTGGCCGAAGGGGAAGCGCTCCTGGTGGGCGTTCTGCAGCCCCCACTCGGTGAATCGCTTCATCGCCCACTCGGAGGCTTGCTGGAACGCGGGCGTCCCCGTGGCGCGGGGGGCATGCACCTCGGAGAGCCACCACACGTGATCCACCGCCTGCGATCGCTGGATGGCCTCGGTGCGGATACGGCCGATGGTGGCGAGATCGAGCCCCTGCGGCGCCTGCGCGGAGAGCGTGGCGGCGACGAGGACGACGAAGAGAGCGACGGGCAGGAAACGTTTCATGGTCAGAACCCGGAATCACGAAGGACGCGAAGGACACGAAGCACGCACGAAGGCAAGGCCCGGGCGGTCACGCTGCCCTCGCCTGACTTCTCAGTGAGTTCTTCGTGCCGGTTCCTCGTGCTCTTCGTGTCCTTCGTGTTCCCGTAGACACCCGGAATTCTATCGCTTTGGCTTGCTCCGGCGCCGGGGGCCGGGGAGGGCCGGCGCCTCGCGGCCGATCATCACCTCGGTGGACTTGATGACGGCCACGGCCTCGTCGCCGCGCTTCAGTTTCAACTCGGACACGGCGTCCTGCGTGATGACGGCGGTGAGCCGCTGATCGCCAATCCGCAGCCGCACCTGCACGAGCAACCCGTCGCCGCGGACCTCCTCGACGATGCCGCGAAGCTGATTGCGGCCGCTGACGCTGATGAGTGCCGCAGACGCAGATGAACGACGGGCCGCAGATGGCGCAGATGACGCAGAGGAACCACGGGCCGCAGATGGCGCAGATGGCGCAGATGAACCACGGGCCGCAGATGACGCAGATGACACAGAGGAACGACGCGCCGCAGATGGCGCAGATGAACCGGCCGGACTCGCACCCGACAGCAACAGGCGCTGCACCTCGAGCTCGGTGAGGCGGTGGTGGCCGCCGCGCGTTCGGACGGTCCGCACCGAGCCGTCGTAGATCCACTGCTTCAGCGTGGAATAGGCGACACCCAGCTGCTCGGCCGCGGCACGCACTGTCAGCAGGGCGCTCATGGCCGGCGAGGAGGCGCCTGGCAGGCGCGTGCCACGTGGTGCAGCATGATTTGCCCGATATCGTATACGAAATTGGCTAAAATCGACCTGACTTGCCGATGCCACAGTCTCGTTGCCGGGCAGCCGCCCGGATGGTCGCACTCCTGCTGGTCGTGGCGGCCCCCGCGCCCCTGGCAGCCCAGCCGCTCACCGTGAGCGCGGCTTCCAGCCTGGCCGACGTGATCGCCGACGCCGGTCGTGCCTGGCAGGCCGCCGGTGGGACCGGGATCACCGTGAATGCCGGCGGGTCGAACGTGCTGGCGCGGCAGGTGGCCGCCGGCGCGCGCGTGGACGTGTTCGTCAGCGCGGACCGCGCGCAGATGGACGTGGCCGCGAAGTCCGGCCGCCTGGTGGACGCGTCCATCCGCGATCTGCTCTCGAACACGATCGTCGTCATCGTGCCCGGCCGCACACAGGTGAAGGCACTCACGCCCCAGGACCTGGCGACGCCGCGGATCCGGCGCATCGCCCTCGCCAACCCCGACAGCGTGCCTGCCGGCGTGTACGCCAGGCAGTGGCTCGAGCGCATCGGGCTGTGGAGCGCGGTGGCGTCCCGGGTGGTGCCGACGCTCACCGTGCGCTCCGCGCTCGCGGCCGTGCGCGCCGGGCGCGCCGATGCCGGCGTCGTGTTCGCCACCGACGCGCGCACCGCGCCGGAGGTGACGGTGGTCTATGCGGTGCCCGCGGCCGATGCGCCCGGGATTCGCTATCCGGTTGCGGTGGTGCGGGGCCCACGGGAGGCCGACGCTGCGCGGTTCGTGCAGTTCCTCTTCTCGCCCGAGGCGAAGGCCGTCTTCGAGACCGCGGGCTTCCAGCACCTGGGCTCGTAGGCGATGGAGCAGGGTGTTCTCAGCATCGCGGCCTTCACCACCCTGATGGGCGTGGTCTCCACGCTCCTGGCGCTGCCTGCCGGCATCGCGGCGGCGTGGGTGCTGGCGCGCCGATCGTTTCCCGGCAAGCCGGTGCTGGAAACGGCGCTGGCGCTGCCGCTGGTGCTGCCGCCGGTGGCCACCGGGTTCCTGCTGCTGCAACTCCTCGGTCTGAACAGCGTCGTCGGGCGCGCGCTCGATGCGGCCGGCATCGACATCGTGTTCACCTGGAAGGCCGTCGTGCTGGCCATGGCGGTGATGAGCTTTCCGCTCATCGTGCTCACCGTCCGCGCCGGGTTCGAGCAGGTGGACGTGCGCTACGAGCGGGTGGCCGCCACGCTGGGCGCGGCGCCCCTGCGCGTGTTCCTCTCCATCACCCTGCCGCTGGCCGCGCGCAGCATCGTCGCGGCCGCCATCCTCGGCTTTGCCCGCGCGCTCGGCGAGTTCGGCGCCACTATCGTCGTCGCGGGCGGCATCCCGGGGCAGACACAGACGCTGGCGGTGGCCATCTTCAACCTCACCGAGGCGGGACGCGAGGCCGATGCCTCGAACCTGCTGATGGTCTCGGTGGTGCTGGCGTTCGGCGCCATGCTGCTGGCCAACATCATCCAGCGGCGAAGGCCGGTGGCGTGATCTCGCTGGAGTTCGACATCACGCTCCGACAGGGGGCGTTCACGCTCGACGTGGCCGACCGGGCGTCCGTGGAGGTACTGGGCGTCTTCGGGCCGTCGGGCAGCGGGAAGACCTCGCTCCTGGAGGTTATCGCGGGCCTGCGCGTGCCCAGCCGCGGCCACGTCCGCGTGGACGAGAGGCTGCTGCTCTCTACCGAGCAAGGCGTAAGCCTCCCGCCCCATCTGCGCCAGGTGGGCTACGTGCCCCAGGACGTCGCGCTCTTTCCTCACCTCGATGTGCGCGCCAATCTGCTCTACGGCGCG
>DAIRFN010000017.1:0-24624 GCA_036795065.1 Vicinamibacterales bacterium | reverse complement strand
GGACGTCGCGCTCTTTCCTCACCTCGATGTGCGCGCCAATCTGCTCTACGGCGCGCCCTCCAGCTCCCGACTCCCGACTCCCGACTCCCGACACGATCTCGAACACATCTGCACCACGCTCGAGATCGCCCACCTCCTCGACCGCCGCGTCGCCGATCTCTCCGGCGGCGAGCGTCAGCGTGTGGCCATCGGGCGGGCCCTGATGTCAGCGCCGCGCATCCTGCTGCTGGACGAGCCGCTCACCGCCGTGGATCGGTCCCGCAAGGACCGCATCCTGCCCTATCTGCTGCGCATCCGCCGCGAGCTGCACGTGCCGATGGTGTATGTCACGCACGACGCCCGCGAGATGGACGAGATTGCCGACCGGGTGCTGGTTCTGGAGGGAGGACGTCTCACTGCTCACTTTTCACCTTCTCGTCCGCCTCTTCCCTGACCTCCGTGGCGGTCCGGGCCGCACGCGCGGGAATCCGGACGATGAAGGTGGCGCCCTGGTGCTCGCCGGCGCTGGAGGCCGTGACCTGTCCGCCATGCCGCTCGGCCAGTTGCTTGACGATGGAGAGACCGAGGCCCAGTCCGCCGTGGATGCGCGCCGTACCCGAGTCCGCCTGCCGGAAACGCTCGAACACATGGGGCAGGAACGCGGGCGAGATGCCCACGCCGGTGTCGCGGACCTCCATCACCAGGTCGCCCCCGTCCTCGCGCACGTCCACGTCGATCGCGCCGCCCCTGGGCGTGAACTTGATGGCATTGGCCACGAGGTTCGAGAGGATCTGCTGCACCCGCGCCGAATCGAGCAGCAGCGCGCGGCCGATGTTGACACGGGAGGCGCAGACCACGCCCTTCGACTCCGCGGCCGGGCGGAGCGCCTCCATCACGTAGTCCACGATGCCGGGCACCATCGTGGGCTCGAGGTGCAGGCGCAGCTTGCCGGTCATGACGCCCGACACGTCCAGCAGGTCGGAGGTGAGCTGGGCCTGCAGGTGCGCGCTGCGCTCGATGGCCGCCAGGGCCCGCTCGCGCTTCTCCGGCGGAAGCTGTCCCGACTTGAGCAGCTGGATCCACCCGAGCAGGGCGTTCAGCGGCGTGCGCAGCTCGTGCGAGAGCGTGGCCAGGAACTCGTCCTTCAGCCGGTTGGCCTCCTGCGCCTCGCGGTACAGCTGCTCGTTCTCCTGCGCGAGGCGCCGCAGGCGATCCTCGGCGCGCTTCAGCTCGGTGATGTCGAGGAACGCCCCCACCGCGCCCCGCACCTTTCCCTCGTCGTCGAACAGCGGGGCGGCGTACTCGTACAACGTGATGGTTGAGCCATCCGGATGCACCACGTCCAGTTCCGCGTTCTTCACCTCGGTGCCAAGCCGCGCGGCCATCTGCAGAGGGAGGTCGTCGACGGGCACGGAAACGCCGTTTCGGCGGACTTCGACAGCGGGTCGCTGCTTCGGGTCTAAAGCGGACAGCGACGCGTTGTCGCGGGTGCCGATGCGAAGCATCTCGGCAAACGCGGGGTTGACCGTGATGTTCCGGCACTCGGGGTCGGTCGCCACGCCGATGCCCACAGGCGTCAGGCGAAAGAGCGTCTCGAACTCCAGCTGCCGCCGCTGCATGTCGACCCGGGCGCGCGCCAGCCGGCCCGCCAGTACGGCGATGCCGATGCCGATGAGGCCATAGAGCACCAGCGGGTAGGCGTCCTCGCCGATGAAGCGCAGCGTGAAGTACGGGCGGCGGAAGAAGTACTCGGCGGACAGGGCGCCGAGCAGGGTGGCGAACAGCGCGGGCAGCACACCGCCGAGCAGGGCCGCCACCAGGATCGGCGGCACGAACAGCAGGAACCACAACGCCGCCGACGGCGGCAGCGCCTGGAGGCCGAGGCCAACGGCGGTGGACACGGCCACCGCGCCCAGCGCCACGGTGAAGGCGCGCGCGCGCGTCACGCCGTGTCCTCGATGAGCGCGGCCGACGCGCCCACCCACCGCAGCCCCTTGTTGTGATCGACCCCCATCATCGTGCCCCGGCCCATCCGCAGCAGCGGTATCACCGGCCGCAGCTCGTCGGTCCAGACGTACATGATGCGGATCTCCACCTGCGTCGGCCCGTGCGGCGTGGCGATGACCGGCGCGAACGACATGCGCTCCTGCAGGATGTAGTTCGACCGCTCCTCGGCCGGGATCTTCGCGATGTCCTCGTTGGTCGGGCCGAAGACGATGCCGCCGCCGGCAAACGAGTAGAGCGGTTTCAGCACGTAGTTGTCGCGGTCCTCCGGCAGCCGATCCAGCTCGTGGAGAAACCGCGTCCGCGGCACCGAGGGGTGATTCAGCCAGGGAATCGAGAACTTGCTGATGCGGAAGTACCAGGCCGGGTGCCCGGCCCACTCCACGTCCAGATCGTCCCGGTAATCGAACGGCAGCTCGATGCCCTTGCGATCCAGTTCATCCGGGATGACGCGGTTGTAGATGCGGCGGATGCGCACCCGCCGGCCGTCGCGGTCGTAGAAGAGCTGTCGGCCCTCGCGGTGCACGGCGCTCGTGTCGATGGCGCGCACGCCCCAGACGCGCTCGGTGACCGCGAAATCGGGCCAGGTCTTCTGGCGCCGTGGCTCGATCTCCATCAGCACCACCTCCGCCGGATCGTGCCCGCCGACGATGGCGGAGCCGACCACGGCGTCGTAGGCGGCCTCGTCGAGGCCGCCGAGGTAGATGCCGAGCGACGCGGGCAGCGCATACGCCTCGCGGTAGGCACGGGCCATCGCGCGTTGCAGGCCGTAGAGCGACGGGAACGCCTGCAACTCGACGAGCTTCGGCTCGATGCGTCCCTCTGGCGTGCGCACGAGCCCGAAGTCGACCTGGACGAAGCGGGGCACCGGATCTTCGTTGGGCCCGGTGAAGCGGTCGGGCACGGCGCCGTCCGCCGCGTTGATCGCGGCAGGATTGCCGCCGAGCTGACGCATCAGCTCCGCGCCGGTGTCCGACAGCCCCTGGAGGAACGCCCCGGAGAAGAAGCACGGCGTCTCCGACACCGGGAACTCGGGCGGCACGCCGGCCGCGTCGCCCAGCAGCGCGAGCAGGCGCTGGTAGCCGGCCTCGCTCCAGTTCTCGTTGAACGCGCGGCGTCGCGACGGGATCATCGCGGGCTCTGCCTAAGCGGCGATCAGGAACCGGCCCTCGCGCATGATCGGCTCGTCGTCCACCCAGATGTCGAAGCGCGTGCCGACCACGTCGATGTGCGTGGACGACGACCAGTTGGCGCCGGTGTGAGAGCCGTACGGGTCGCCGAACGCGATGTGGATGCCCGGGAACTTCTCGTCCTGCAGGATGTGCCCGATGAGGTCGCGGAGCTCGATGTTCGTGCCGATGGCGAACTCGCCGACCCGGTCCGAGTTCTCGTCGGTGTGCGTGTAGCGCCAGAACGCGTCTTCGAGGTCCTTGTTGTCGCTGGTCGCCTCGACCAGGCGGTTGTCCCTGATGACGGCGGTGAGCGGCGCGTCACGGAGCAGGCCGAAGCGGTCGCACAGGTAGTCGCCGACCACGCCGTCGATGACGAACGTGCCGTTGACGCTGCCGGGCGAGGTGAAGATCTCGCCGCCGGGGAGGTTCCCCCACTTGTCGGGGCTGATGAGGCCGCTGGTCTTCAGCCAGCGGTAGTTGGGGTTGAGATCCGCCACCAGGTCGGTGCCGGCGGCCGAGCGCGCGCGCACGCGCGAGGCCTTCGTGACCAGGGCCATCACCTTCGCGCTCAGCCGGTCCACCTTCGCGAAGTCGGCACGCATGCCCTCGAGCATGATCTGGCGGTTGATGTTGACCATGTGCGCGTGCCGCATGCGGCGCCGGTTGACGATGTCGGTCATCTGCATGCGCGAGTGCAGCTCGTTCTTCTGCACCTGCGCGGCGAAGATGCTCACGTGGCTGCGCTCCATGTCGTCGGCGACGGCCGCGGGCAGGTTGACGAGCGGGCGCGGCGCCACGTCCTCGAGCAGGAAGGCCCGGTAGCGGGCGCCCACCTCCTCGATCTCGTGGACCAGGCTGGCCGCGATGTCCTCGCAGGCGCGATCGGCAATCACCGTCACGCGCTCGGACGGCTGCACGTTCAGGCACACCCGGACGGCATTGCGCGCCCCGGGAGTCAGCTCGGCATCAAACGTCGTAGTCATCCCACACTCACCCAATCACCAATCACTCAATGACAATCGTCAATCACCAATCGCCAATCGGCGATGTCACAGCCCGGCCTTCGTTTCTTCCACCATATACGCAACCACCCGTCGGAGGTCGCCTGTTTCTTCGAACACCTTGAGCTGGCGATCGGCGCCCGTGCCGCGCTCGAGGATGGTCTCGATGTAGGCCACTTCCTCCCGCGAATCCAGCTCGTCCACGACATCGTCCACGAAGTCGAGGTACTCGAGGATGAGGGCCCGCTCCGGCACCTCCTTCTGGACGCCGAAGTCGATGAGGTCCCCGTCGATGCCGTAGCGCGCGGCCCGCCACTTGTTCTCCATGATCAGCGAGCGGCTGTACATCCGGTAGCCCTGGTTGCGCGAGTGCAGCTTGTAGAGCTTGGCGACGGTGGCCTGGATGAGCGCGGCGATGGCCAGCGATTCGTCCACCCGCATGGGGATGTCGCAGATGCGCACTTCGATCGTGGAGAAGAACGGGTGCGGCCGGACGTCCCACCAGATCTTCTTCGCGTTGTCGATGCAGTTGGTCTTGACGAGGAGGTCGACGAACGTCTCGTACTCGGCCCAGCTCGTGAAGGTGTCGGGGATGTTGGTGCGCGGGAACTTGTCGAACACCTTGCAGCGGTACGACTTGAGCCCGGTGTTCATGCCCAGCCAGAACGGCGAGTTCGTGGAGAGGGCCAGCAGGTGGGGCAGGAAGTACCGGATCTGGTTCATCAGGTGGATCGCCGTGTCGCGATCCTCCACGCCGACGTGCACGTGCAGGCCGAAGATGAGGTTCGAGCGCGCCACCAGCTGCATGTCCTCGACCACCTGCAGGTAGCGCTCGTCCGGGTAGATGTCCTGGACGCGCCAGTCGGCGAAGGGGTGCGTGGCGCCCGCTACCAGCAGCAGGCCGTTGGACTGCGCCAGGTCGACCATCTGCCGCCGCAGGTTCACGATGTCGGCGCGGGCCTCCTTCATGTTGCGGCAGACCCCCGTGCCGACCTCGACCACCGACTGGTGCATCTCGGCCTTGACCCGCTCGTCCATCTGCCGCTTGCCCTTCGCGATGATCTCGGCCGCAATGTGCGAGCGGAGGTCGAACGTCTCCGGGTCGATCGTCTGGTACTCCTCCTCGATGCCTATCGTGAACGAAGGGCGCATGTTAATCCTCGAATTGATGATTGGGTGATTGCAGAGTGAGCGATTGATTGGTGATTGGCACATTGGTGATTGGTCGATTGATTGATGATTGGCGATTGCGGCATTGGGGGATTCGCCCACCGCCGTATCACGCGGATCACCGAATCACCCAGTCGCTCAATCACCCAATCACCCAATCCAATCGACCAATGCCGCAATCAGCCAATCCTCAATCAATCGCTCACTCTGCAATCACCAATCACTCAATGGCCTCGGCCCCGCCCGTCCCGGCCCCGGCCTCGCCACTCAGCAGCGAGGCCCAGCGGTACTCGAGCGGCGGCGGCGGCTCGACCGCCTTCCGCACGGCCAGCTCCGCCACGGCGTTCACGACCCACTCGAAGTTGGCGGGGCCCACCGAGTGGAGGTCCGCGTCGGGCGCGGGGTTCATGAAGTCGATGGCGTAGGGCACGCCGTCCTCGACGGCGAACTCGACGGTGTTCAGGTCGTAGCCGAGCGCCCGGCACAGGGTGAGGCAGTCGCGCTCCACGCGGTCCAGCAGCGCCTGGTCGTACGGCGGCGGGTTCTTCACGTACCGCTCGTGGAAGGGCAGCCGCGGATCGTAGGGCATGATGTGCACCTTCTCCTGCCCGACGACGTAGCAGCGGAAGTACTCGTTGAAGTTCACCCCGCGCTGCAGGGTCATGCACAGGTCGCGCGTCGTGTCGTAGGCCGCGAAGAACTCCTCGGGCGAGCTCACCTTGTGCACGTCACGCCAGCCGCCGCCGTCGAACGGCTTCAGGAAGGCGGGGAAGCCCACGTACTCGAAGATGCCCTTCCAGTCGAGCGGGTAATTGAGGTTGCGCATCGACCGGTCGGTGGTCCCCGCGGGGTGCTCCTTGTGCGGCAGCGCCACGGTCGGCGGCACGGCCACGCCCAGTTTCGCGGCCAGCGCGTAGTTGAAGAACTTGTCGTCCGCGCTCCACCAGAACGGGTTGTTGATGACGCGCGTGCCGGTGAGCGCCGCGTTCTTGAGCCACGTGCGGTAGAACGGGATGTCGTGCGAGATGCGGTCCACGACCACGTCGTAGCCGCAGGGCTCGGCCATGCGCGACGCGCCGGTCTGCACGAACTCGGCCGTGACGCCCGGCACCTCCATGGCGTTGATGCGCTCGACGAGCGCGCCGGGGAAGGTCGTTTCCATCCCGAACAGGACACCGATCTTGGCCATAGCGAAACCAGCTTATCCGATTCCCGGAGACCGGCGACGGTTTACGGCAGGTAGGCCTGCGCCATCGGGCGCCAGTCCGGCCAGTCGTGCTTCGAGTGGTTCCACACGTGCAGGCTGTGCGGGATGCCCCTGGCGCGCATCAGGCCCGAGAACTCCTCGTTGGCCGACCGGCAGATGTCCTGATCGCCGGTCACCAGCACCCACTTGTTGCGGCGGAACTGATCCAGGTAGTACGGGTCGTTCAGTCCCGGGAGGAACGACGTCGGGTTCGCGAAATAGCAGTCCTCGTCGACGTAGCCATCCAGGAGCGGCGTGATGTCGAACTTGCCCCCGATGGTGATGCACGACGTGAAGGTGTAGGGGAAGCGGAGGGCCATCGACGTCGCGTGCCGAGCAGCTCCATGTCGCGGTGGAGCGAGCGGGAGAACCAGCGGTGATACTCGCGATGCATCGAACGGAGCGATCCTATACTGAAGCACGTTGTCCGAAGACATCGCAGCGCCGGCGCCGAGGCTCCTCCGCTATCCGCAGTTCCCTTCGTCTTTCCTGCCAGACGACCGCGATATCGTGGTCTACCTGCCGCCCGGCTACGACGAGGGCGACGAGCCGCTGCCCGTGCTCTACATGCACGACGGCCAGAACCTGTTCGACCCGGACACCGCGCACATCCCGGGGCAACACTGGCGCGTGGGCGAGACCGCCGACGCTCTCATCGAGTCGGGTGCGCTCTCGCCCCTCATCGTCGTCGGCATCGCCAACACGGGTACCCAGCGGATTCACGAGTACACGCCCACCACGGACGCCCGGCTGGGCGGGGGCCGGGCCAACGACTATGGGCGGTTCATCGTCGAGGAGCTGAAGCCGTTCATCGACGCGGTGTATCGCACGCGGACCGACGCGGCCTCGACGGGGCTGGGCGGCTCGTCGCTGGGCGGGCTGGTCACGCTGCACCTGGGGCTGTCGCGACCGGACGTGTTCGGGAGGCTCGCCGTGATGTCGCCATCGGTGTGGTGGGACCGGCGGGTGATCCTGCGGACGGTCCGCGCCGCGCGCCCGCGCCCGCCGCTGCGGTTGTGGGTGGACATGGGCACGGCCGAGGGGCGCCGCGGCCTGGACGATGCGCGCCTGCTGAAGGCGGCCTTGGTGGGCGCCGGCTGGGTGCCCGGACAGGACCTGCACTACGCGGAGTACGAGGGCGCCACGCACACCGAAGGCGCGTGGGCGGAGCGGGTGGGCGCTGTCCTGAGGTGGCTCTACGGAGCCGGGACATAGTGGTGCCGCCATGACAGCGCGCCGGCCGCCGCCGCCCGCACCGGGCCTCGCTCCTGGGGGTCGCCGGCGTCACGCCGGTGCTCGGGCCGGGCCTCGGTGTCTCGAATGCGCCCATCGTTTCGATGACGTAGAGTCCTGGGTCGGCGATCGGTTCGCCAGCGAACCCCGTTGAGCGTTCTCACGCCGCGTTCGGTCAGCGCGTCGCGCTGAAGTCGTGCTGGGCCAGGGCCTCCCTGAGCGCCTCAGCTCGGTGTCGCACTCGGCGGCGAGGGTTCGTTTTCGACCGAGCGACACCGCCAAAGCGCGCACGTTGCTGTTCCGGCGCGACAGGTCGATGATCTCCGCCTGAATGGCCTGAAACGGTCCAGCGCGTTTCGAGCCGGGGCGAGTGGCGCCGGTTATCGCGCGCCCCGGGCCTTGGGGAACCTAGCCTGGTTGAGCGCCCTCGGAGGCCTTCCGATACAGCACGTAGCTGAACCGCCCGTGCAGCCACGCCTCGCCCTTTGCATCGTCGTGCTTGCTGTCGATGGACTCGTCCAGCACGTGCGCGTAGTGGCCGCCCAGCCGCGCCACCTCCTGCTCGAGGCGCACGCGCGCGGCCTCCATCAGCTCCTGGTAGCAGCGATCCCACAGCTCGTCGCGGTGGAGCAGGGTGCCCTGCACGCGCCCGCTGGTGGCCTCGACGACGTGCTCGTCCACGACGTCGGCGTCCACGGGGGGCAGGTCGCGGTGCCAATAGACGATGCCGTGAGGGGTGTCGGGTGCGTCGCTCATGCCGCTGGATGATGATTGTACAGGCCATCTGGCGGGCGGGTGCCGGATTCGAGACCCGTACGCTACGATCCCGCCCCATGACCCGCTGGTTCGTGCTGGCCCTCCTGCTCGTCGCCGTGCCCGCGGCGGCGCAACCCCAACCGGTCCCGGCACCGGATCTGCCCAAGGTGCGCGTCATCGCCACCGGCGGCACCATCGCCGGCGTGCAGGATGCGCCGGGCACGCTCGGCGGCTACCGCGCCGGCACCCGGAGCGTGAGCGAGATCGTCCAGAGCGTGCCCGAACTGACGCGATTCGCACAGATCGAGACCGAGCAGTTCTCGAACGTGGCCAGCCCCGAGTTCATGCCGTCGCATTGGGTCGCGTTATCGAAGCGCATCAACGAGCTGCTCCAGCGCGCGGATCTCGCCGGCATCGTCGTCACCCACGGCACCGATCGGCTGGAAGAGACCGCGTTCTTCCTCTACCTCACGGTGAAGTCCGACAAGCCCGTCGTCGTCGTGGGCTCGCAGCGACCGGCGACGGGCATCAGCCCGGACGGCCCCATCAACCTGCTGTCGGCGGTGCGCACGGCCGGGGCGCCGGGTGCGCGCGGGATGGGCGTGATGGTGGTGATGGACGATCGCATCATCTCGGCGCGCGAGAACCGCAAGCTCTATCCGCGGACCGGCGGCTTCAGCGGCGGCGAGATGGGCATGCTCGGCGTGGTGGCGAGCCGCGGTCCGGAGTTCTTCTTCACGCCCGCGAGGCGCCACGGTGTGGACACCGAGTTCGACATCACGGCCGTCGACACGCTCCCGACCGTGGAGCTCGTGTTCTCGTACCCCGGCGGGGAGGGACCCCGGCTGGGCCCGAATACGCAGGGGGTGGTCGCCGTGACGACGAGCGGCTTCTCGCCGAGCGAGCGCGACGCGTTTCTCGAGATCCGGCGGCGCGGCATCGTGCTGGTCCAGGCGTTCCCGAGCGGCGAGCACGTCGCCGGCGGCTCGCCCGGGCCCGGACCCGGTCCCCTGGGCCCGCAGGCCGTGCCGCAGGGCGGCGGCCGACAAGGCGGCCAAGGGGCGCAGACCGGCAACCAGAACCTGCCGCCCACCGTGTCGGTGCAACACCTGCTGCCGCAGAAGGCGCGCATCCTGCTGATGCTGGCGCTGACGAAGACGAAGGATCCGGGCGAGATTCAGCGGTTCTTCAACGAGTACTGACGCCGATCGCGTCGCTCCCAAGGAGGCCCAGGCCCCGGTCCGAGGCCGTGCCGCCGCCCGCCAGCCCAGTCGAGACAACTTGTGACAGCGCTATCCCTTGGCCGATCGCTACACTGGCGCCCGATATCACGTGCGTTCTGTCTTTGTCCGCACCATCTGCGCGATCTGCGTCATCTGCGGCCCTGCGTTCTCGGCATCAGTGTCGGCGCAGCCCTCGGCGGAATCCCCATCCACGTCCGAATCGGTGTTGGACATCAAGTCGGTCGATCCCCACTCGTTCCGCGCCGTCGCCGCGAGGCTCCCCGACGGCCAGGCGCCGAAGATCGACGGGCACCTGGACGACTCGGTGTGGCAGCTCGCGCCGGTCCAAAGCAACTTCGTCCAGCGCGAGCCACGCTTCGGCGCACCGGCCACCGAGAAGACGGAGTTCCGCGTCCTCTACGACGAGCGCACCATCTACATCGCCGTGTGGGCGTGGGACAGCGACCCGTCCGGCATCCTCGGCAGCGAGATGAAGCGCGATTCCGGTCTCCGCAAGGGCGACCAGATCAAGCTCACCCTCGACACGTTCCACGACCACCGCAACGCGTATTACTTCAGCACCAATCCCCTCGGCGCCTACAAGGACGCCAACTCGGTCGAGAATGGCCGCACCATCAACTACGACTGGAACGCGGTGTGGGACAACCGGACGTCGGTGGACGAAAAGGGTTGGTACGTCGAGGCCGCGATTCCGCTCAGCCAGCTGCGCTTCCCGACAACGATGGGCGAGGCGCTGTGGGGGCTGAACCTCTGCCGCATCATCCTCCGCAAGAACGAGGAGGACTACTGGGTGCCCTTCCCGCGCGAGTGGGGCGCGTCGGGCTTTGCGCGCATGTCGAATGCGGGGGTGCTGGCCGGCCTCACCGATCTGCGCCCGCGCCGGCGGATGGAACTCGTGCCCTACGTCCTGCCCACCGTGTCGCGCGACTTCGTGCTGCCGGGCGCGAGCAGCGAGGCGAAGTTCGGTGGCGACTTCAAGATCGGCCTCACCAACGACCTGACCGCCGACCTCACCTATCACACCGACTTCGCGCAGGTGGAGGCGGACCAGGAGGTGGTCAACCTCTCGCGCTTCAGCCTGTTCTTCCCGGAACGCCGCCAGTTCTTCACCGAGGGCGCCGGCATCTTCGACTACGGGAAGTCGGCGTCGGGCCTGTCGGGCGATGCCGCCACCGGTGACCCCGGCCTGCTGTCCCTCTTCTACAGCCGCCGCATCGGGCTGGCGGACGGTCAGGAGGTGCCCATCCTCGGCGGCGGGCGCGTGACGGGCCGCGTCGGCCAGTACGCGGTTGGTGTGATGGACGTGACCACCGAGGCTGCTACGGTGCGCCGCGGCGGCGTGGCCCAGCCGGTCGACGGTGCCAACTTCACGGTGATCCGCGTGAAGCGCAACATCCTGAGCAAGTCGAGCATCGGGGGTGTGTTCCTCAACAGCCAGGGCGGCATTTCCGACTACAACCGCGCCGCAGGCGTCGACGCCGGACTCTTCCTCGGCCAGAACCTCACCATCATCGGGTTGCTGGCGAAGACCCAGTCGCCGGACGCGGTGCTCGCCAACGCCCCTTCCGACGGCACGGACCTGGCCGGCATCGTGGACGTGAACTACAAGTCCGACCGCTTCAACTACGGCGCGCAGTACCAGGACATCGGCTCGCGGTTCAACGCGGAGATGGGCTTCATTCCGCGCATCGACATCCGCGCGACGAAGGCCAAGGCCGGCTGGACACCGCGGCCAAAGTGGCGCGGCGTGCGGCAGATGCTCTACACGGCGCAGGTGGACTACTACGAGGATCACCAGGGCCGCGTGAACTCGCGCACGCAATCGATCGAGGCGCAGATGCAGCGGCAGGACACCTCGAGCGCGAAGATCACCGTCGAGCGCGAACTGGACAGCCCGCTCATGCCATTCGCGACTGCGGGCACCGTCATCGCGCCCGGCACCTACAGCTGGACCACCACCACGCTCAACTACGTCTCGAACCAGGCCCGACGGGTGTACGGATCGGCCACGGCGAACCTGGGCGGCTACTACAACGGCGAGCGGCAGAGCCTCACCGGCGCGGTCAACCTCATCGTCGGGCGGACGCTGCTCTTCGAGCCCAACTACACGCGCAATCGCATCGCGCTTCCCGGCCGGCCCGTGTACACGAGCAACGTGGTGAACGTGCGCGTCAGCCACTCGTTCTCGCCCAACCTGTTCCTGAAGGGCTTCGCGCAGTACAACGACGACCGGCGCACAGCCAGTTTCAACTTCCTCCTCTGGTACATCTACAAGCCAGGCAGCGATCTCTACATCGTCTACAACCAGGGGTGGGACGCGAACCTGCCGGTGCCGCAGCAGTACAACGTCAGGAACCGCTCGCTCGCAGTGAAGATGACTTACTGGTTGGCGCGGTAGAGACGGAGCCAACCCGCCGGGAGTCGGGCCCGTCCGCCGAAGCCGTGGCGATGGCGGAGGTCGGGAGGGGTGCGCGCACCAGCTCCGCTCCTTGCGGAGTGGTGCGCCCGGCGTCAGTACGCCATCCGAGCGGCCTCGGGCGCGGGTTCGAACCTCGTCTCGCGGAGGCCCGGGGCGATACCCGAGGCCCCGTCACCGCCCACAGCTGGGTGAAGACTGTGACGTGTTGGGGCGGAGTATGCTAGCGGCGCGTGTTCCGAGGAGCCCCGATGCCTTCTGCCTGCTCACCAGGTCGTCTTCGTGTCCTTCGTGTCCTTCGTGTTCCCGTGATCGCCTTGTGCAGCGCGACGGTGGTCACCCTCGCCGCGCAGAGCGGGCCGCCCGTGGATCCAAAGGCCACGCGCAAGGCCGATCTCGTGGAACTGGTGAAGCTCGATCCCACCATCAGGCTCGACATCCGCTACGCGGGCACGAACAATTTCCTCGGCAAGCCCGTGTATCCGGAGGCGCGCGCGCTCCTGCAGCGGCCCGCGGCAGAGGCGCTGCTGGCCGCGCACAAGGAGCTCGCACGCCATGGGTATGGGCTGCTCATCCACGACGGCTATCGCCCGTGGGCCATCACGAAGCTGTTCTGGGACATGACCAGCGGATCGCAGCGCGAGTTCGTGGCCGACCCGAAGACCGGCTCGAAGCACAATCGCGGCTGCGCCGTGGATCTGACGATGTACGACCTGGCGACAGGATTGGTGGTGGAGATGCCGGGCGGGTACGACGAGATGACGCGCCGCTCGTACCCGGACTACGCGGGCGGCCCGCCCGAAGCGCGCGGCAAGCGCGACCTGCTGCGCCAGGCCATGGAGCGCCACGGCTTCACCGTGGAGCCCAACGAGTGGTGGCACTTCAACTACCGGGAGTGGGAGCAGTACCCCATCCTGGACATCCCGTTCTCCGCGATCCGGTAGGAAAAAGAAACCACGAAGGCACGAAGGGAATCACGAAGGGCGCGAAGTCAAGACCTCAAGGACCAAGACCCACGACTCAAGACCCACGACCCAGAGCCTACTGTCGCGTCGCGCGCGGGCGGGGCGGGTCGAGATTCACGGGCCAACCGTGGACGAAGACGTGCTTCACGGCCGACTTCTCGTCGAAGAGATCGCCCGACGTCACCACGAGGTTGGCGAGCTTCCCGACCTCGATTGAGCCCATCCGGTCCGCCACGCCGGCCATCCGCGCGGCGTCCAGTGTGAGCGCGGCCAGCGCCCGCTCGCGCGCCAGGCCCTGCTGGACCGCCTTCGCGACGTTCTTCACCACGTCCGACGGCTGGTCGAGCCCCGCTGAGGCGAACGCGAAGGGCACGCCCGCCTTGTCCAGCGCCGCGGCCGTCGCGGGCGCCTGTGCCCGAGCGCGCAGGGTGGCCAGCGGTTCGTCGGCGTCAGGGGCGAGCGATTCCGAACGCGTGGGGTAGTTCAGGCTCAGGATCACGCGGGCGTTCGTGGCCTTCAACTCGTCCACCACCTGGCCCGCCTCCCGACCGCCGGTGATGATCGGCTGCAGCGACAAGCTCTTCGCCATGTCGAGCGCCCGCAGAATCTCGGCCACCGTGTCGGCCTGGAACGCCACGGGCAGGCGGCCGGCAAGCGCCGGCTGCAACGCGTCGAGCGCCGGGTCGTAGACGGTGCCCGCGGTGGGCGTGGCGGCGGCGCGCCCGTACTGCTGGCCGTCGAGAAGCGTCTGCCGCACGAAGGCGACGACGCCCATCAGGGAGTTCGGATACGCGCCCCCACCCGCCGGACGCGGCGAGAACGTCACGTGCAGCGCCACCGGTGCGCGGAGCACCAGCGGTCCCTTTCGCGGATCGGCCACGGCGCCAATCTGGGGCTCGTCGGGCGGCAGCGTCGTCGTGATGAGCGCGCTCTGGCCGCGGATGGCGTCGCCATCGGGCGTGGCCAGGATCGCCGTGAGGCCTGCGGCCGCGGCCCCGGCCAGCGCCGGCGAGGCAGGGTCCAGCACGTCCGCCGCGCGGAAGTGCGCGCGCCGGAGGTAGTCGGCCTTCACGCGCTCGACGTCCTCCGTGGTGCGGGGACTCTCGGCCCGGGGAGCGGGCGGCAGCGCGAGCCCGGCGGTGCTCCCCATGTCGATGAGGCCGGGATACACGGTGAGTCCCGTGCCATCGATGATCTGGGCGCCCGCAGGCACAGCGACCCCGGCGCCGACGGCGGCGATGACACCGTCGCGGATGACCACCGTTCCGCTGTCAAACGGCGGACCCGACACGGGCACGATGCGCGCGCCGCGGATGGCATGGAGCGCGCCTTGCGCGCGCAGGACCGGCCCGGTCAGCATCGCGGCACAGATCAACGTGAGCCCTGATCGCAGCAAGGGACTCATGGCTGCCTCCCGTTGGTCGTGACGGTCGGCCGCTGGGGCCGGCTGCGCCACTTGTCGTAGAGATCGGTGTGCTTGCTCGCGGGCCCCACGTCCCTGCCCGCGATGAAGACGCGCGGCACGGGCGTGCGTATCTCGAGCGGGTCGCCGGCCCAGATGGCCAGGTTGGCCAGCTTGCCGGGCTCGAGCGTACCGACGCGATCGGACACGCCCAGGATCTCGGCGGCATCCACGGTGATCGCGCGCAGCGCCTGATCGCGCGAGAGGCCCCACGCGACCGAGATGCCCGCCTCGTACGGAATGAGGCGCACGTTGGTGTAGCCGCCGCTGCCGAAGGCAAAGCGCACGCCTGCCTGCGCCAGCCCGCCCGCGGCCCGGTACGTGGCCGCATGATGCGCGTCCTCGCGCGTGGGCAGCGTCAGCACCGAGCCCAGGATCACGGGGACGTTCCTCTCCTTGAGCAGCGGCGCCACGAGCGGCGCCTCGAGCCCACCGGTGATCACGACCCGCACCCGCGCGCGGTCGGCGAAGGCCACGGCATCACGGATGTCGCTCTCGGCGTTGGCCTGCACGAAGAGCGGCTGCCGCCCCTCGACCACGGGAACCACGGCTTCGAGATTCCAGTCGGTGCGGCGCTCCGCTGCCGGCTGGCTCGCGTAGGCCCGGGCGCGCGCGATCAGATCCTCCAGCGTCTTGATGCGGGCGTCCCGCTCGCGCTTCAGGTCCTCGTACTTTCGGGCGGGCCCCTGCTGTGGCCCGAATCCACGCGGGGCGAGGGTGGGGAACTGGACGCTCACGCCGGCCACCGGCTTCAGCGTCGCTTCCTCCCACGTCCATCCATCCAGGTTCATCACGGCGACCTGGCCGCTGACGATGCCTCCGGACGGGACGACGGCCACTGACGTGATGCCGTTGACGCGCGCCACGGCAATGGCGTCGCTGTCGGCCTTGTACGACACCTGTGCCTTCACCGCCGCATTGACATCCAGCATCTCCTGCACATCGTCGAAGCCGCGGGCCCCCGGCTCGGCGAGGCCGATGGTGGTTCGTGCGTCGATGAAGCCGGGATAGACGTCGCCACCTTGCGCGTCGACCACCTGCGCGCCTGCCGGAGGCTGGATGGCGCCGGTGTCGATACGCGCGATGACGCCACCGCGGATGAGGATGGCGCCGCGCTCGATGGCCGGCCCCGTCATGGTGTGAATGCGCGCGTTGACGATGGCCACGACCGGGCCCGACGCCGGCACGGGGCCGATGGCGGGCCGCGGTGGATCGGGCATTGGCGCACCCTGGGCCGGCTGTGCCGTGGCCGGCGCGACGGCCGGGCGATTCTCGGCGGCCACCAGCCGTGCCTTCTCGCTCCGCTCCTCAGTGAGTCGCCGCTCGTCGGACGGGCGGTCGTAGTAGGCCCGCCCGTCGATGTAGACGCGATCGACGATGGCGTAGGTGCTCAGCGGGTGCCTGTTCCAGATGACCACGTCGGCGTCCTTGCCGGCCTCGAGGGAACCGACGCGGTTGTCGATGCGGAGTTGCCGGGCGGGATTGATGGTGACGAGCGAGAGCGCCTCGTCTTCGGTGAGCCCGCCCCAGTGGATGGTCTTGGCCGCCTCGGTGTTCAGGCGGCGCGCGTGCTCGGCGCTGTCGGAGTTGATGGAAACCAGCACGCCGCGGCGCACCATCAACGCGGCGTTGTACGGAATGGAATCGTCCGCCTCGATCTTGCCGACCCACCAGTCGGACCACGTCGAGGCGCCGGCGCCGTGCGCGGCAATCTCGTCGGCGAACTTGTAGCCTTCCACCACGTGCTGCAGCGTGGCCACCTGGAAGCCGAACTCCTCGGCTACCCTCAGCAGCATCAGGTGCTCGTCGGCGCGGTAGCCATGAGCATGGACGAGGCGCCCGCCTTCGAGAATCTCGACGAGCGGCTCGAGCTGCAGGTCGCGCCGCGGAGGCGCCAGCGAGGGATTGGTCTTGCGGGCGGCCTCGTAGGCGCGCCACTGCTGTTGGTAGGCCTTCGCGCGCGTGAACGCGTCGCGGATGACGTACTCGACTCCGGGGCGTGTCAGCGGATATCGACGCGGCGCGTCCTGCACGCCCCCGCCGCCCGGCCGCAGGTCCTTCGGGTTCTCGCCCAGGGCGAACTTGATGCCCGGCATGGCGCCCTCGAACAGCAACTCGCGCGGCCGTACGGCACCCCAGCGCAGCTTGATGACGGCGTTCCCGCCGCCGATGGGATTGGCGCTGCCGTGCAGGACGTTGGCCGTTGTCAAGCCGCCGGCCAGGTCGCGATAGATGTTTACGTCGGTCGGGTCGAGCACGTCGAGAATACCCGTCATCGAGCTGACCGTCGTGCCGCCCTCGTTGATGGAGCCGGCCGCGATGTGCGAGTGCGCGTCGATGAGCCCCGGCGTGACGAAGCGCCCGGTGGCATCCACGACCTCGGCGCCGGGCGGGATGGCGGTGTCGGGCCCGCCTACGGCGGAGATCCTTCCTCCGCTCATGACGACGACGCCGTTGGCGATGGTCCCGCGCGTGATGCTGAACACCGTCGCGCCGCGGATGGCGACGGATGCGCCCTGCGGGGCCTGCGTCCCCGGCCGCGCGGCCAACACCGACAGACACAGCAAGACGGCCGCCATCGTGCGAGTCATACGCGTGCTCCTGTCCTGACGAAAAGAAACCACGCAGCCACGAAGAGAATCACGAAGGCCACGACCCACGACCCTGAGTATCTTCGTGCTCCCTCGTGCCTTCGTAGCCTCTTTGTTACTGGCTCGTCGTCGCCTCACCCCAGATGTGCTTCCCGAAGAACTCCCAGTTCTGTTCCATCGCCGCGCGGTTGGCCTTGGGCTTGGTGAGCCCGTGGCCGAAGCCCTTGAAGAGCGACAGGCGGACGGGCACGTTCTGATCCCGCAGGCCCTGGTACAGCTGGAATGCGTTGGGCACAGGCACACGCGCGTCCTGGTCGCCGTGCTGGATCAAGGTCGGCGTCTTCGCCTGCTTGATGTAGGTCATCGGTGAGGTGTCGGCGTAGATTTTCGGGTCGTCCCAGGGCGTGGCCTTCAGGTACTGCCGCGTGAACGGGTGGATGTCGGTGTTCACGTAGTAGGTCATCCAGTCCGAGATGCCCGCGCCCACCGAGATGGCCTTGAAGCGATCCGCGTGGCGCGTGGTGAGGAACGCCGAGATGTAGCCGCCCTGGCTCCACCCCATGCTGCCCACGCGCGCGCCGTCCACCAGGCCCTGCGCCACCAGGTGGTCGATGCCCGAGAGCACGTCCCACGCGTCGCCAATCCCCAGGTTGCGCACGTTCAGCGAGCGGAACTTCTCGCCGTAGCCCGCGCTGCCGCGGTAGTTCGGCTCGAGCACCAGCGCACCGCGCGTGAGGAACGCGTCGATGGGATAGAAGCTGGCGCTGCCGTACGGCTGCGGCCGCGACACGCCCGTCGGCCCGCCGTGGATGACCACCAGCAGTGGATAGCGGCGCCCGGCCGTGAAGTCGGCCGGCTTGTGCAGCACGCCCTCGATCTCGGCGCCGTCCTGGCTCTTCCAGCGAATCACCTCGCGCGCGTGCTTCGGGAAGGCCGCCAGCTGCGCCTGCATGTCACTCAGGCGTCGCGCTTGTCCGATTGCGCTCACCGGACCCGCATAGACGTCGGGGAAGGCGGTGGGGCCCGAGCCCACGAAGGCCACGCGCGTGCCGTCCTCTGACGACGAGAACTGCACGGCGATCCAGGTGTCGTTCGCCTGGTGCTTCCGGATGGCACGCGTGGCCGGGTCTAACGTGAAGAGCGCCGTGTAGGTTCGCTGGGAGGCAGAGAAGAGGATGCCTGCCGGCGTCCACGCCACGAGTGAGGGGTCCTCGTCGAAGCGATCGGTGAGGCGCTCGACCTTCGCCTGCCCCGGCGTGACCACGGCGATGACGCTGTTCTGGAAGTAGAAGAACGGCTTGGCCATCGACGACTGGAACGCGACACGGCTGCCATCGGGCGACCAGCGCGGGTTCGAGTCCGGGCCGGCCTGCGTCACCAGCGCCGTCAGCGTGCCCGAGGCGACGTCCACCAGCGAGAGGTCCGCCGACGACCCGTCGGACGGGTCGCTGGTGATCCGATGGTCGAACGCGATGCGCGCGCCGTCGGGCGACCAGTCGAAGGCGCCCACGACGAAATCCCCCGAGGTGAGCGCGCGCGTCTTTTTCGTCGCCGGGTCGAGAACGTGCAGGTGCGCGTAGCGCTGGTCCTCGTCTTCGAGCTCCACCTCGCCCCAGCTCTTCTCGCGCGCCTCCATCGCGTCGCTCACGGGATCCTGCGCGGTGAAGGCGATGGACGTCCCATCGGGCGACCACGCGAAGCCGTTCACGCCGTCTGCCATGCTCGTGAGCTTCTCCGCCTCGCCGCCCGTGATGTCGATGCGGTAGATCTGCCGCTTGCCGTCGCGGTCCGAGATGAAGGCCAGCGTGTGGTTGTCCGGCGCCCACGCCGGCTGCTGGCTCGACTTCGGCGCGTTGGTCAGCTGCCGCGGCTCGCCCGCAGCGGCGTCTGCCAGCCAGATCTCCGTCTCGTAGGCGTTCTCGTCCCAGTTGGTCTCGCGGATGGTGAACGCCACCAGCCGCCCGTCAGGAGAGAGCGCCGGCGACCCCGCCCGATTCAGGTTGATCACATCGTCGATCCCGGGAGACGGTTGCGGCGCCTGCGCGCGCGCCCCGACAGCCCAGGCGGTGGCGAGGAGAAGGACGCCCGCCGCGGCGATGAACGGTGAGAAACGCGTGGGACGGATCATGGCCGGGTTACCTCAGAGCGGGATTGTATGCTGTCGGCGCCGCTCCGCGGCCCAGCTTGACAGCCGGGCCTCCCGGGCGGGACAGTGCTGGGGTTGCGGTCCCCCGCTTCCGCAGCGCGTAACACACCTTTCCAGGAGCTCAGACGATGCGGAACATGATTTCGCTTGTTGCTGCGGCGGTATTTGCCACGGCGATGGCCCTGCCGTCGTTCGCGGCCGACGTGACGGTGAAGGGCGAGGTGGTGGACATCGCGTGCGCCACCAGCAAGGGCGCGGGCGGCAGGGGCGACGGCCATGCCGCGTGCGCCATGTCGTGCGCCAGGCGAGGCCAACCCGTGGGCCTCCTCAACGACGAGGCCATCTACGAGATCACGGGCGACTTCGCGGCCAACAACAACGCGAAGCTGCTCGACTTCGTCGCCAAGTCCGTGACCGTCACCGGCGAGGTCACCGAGCAGGGCGGCAAGAAGCTGCTGAACATCAAGTCGATCAAGGCGAACTGAGCGGGACCGGGGGGGATCGCGCCGGGAGGGCCTTCGCGCCGGGAGGCAGTCGCGTCGGGAAACTCCAAGACCCAGACCCAAGACCCAGGACCCAGGACCCAGGACCCAGAACGGGCTCGCGCAAGAAACCCGCGTGAGCCCGTCCTTCGGGTACGGGTGTCTAACCCACTCAACAGCGCGAGATCGGCCGATCGCCGCGTCGCTTGAAATGTCCTCTCTCTCGAAAGGAGACCGGCATGCCTCGCGATCTGTTCGGCGAAATCGAGCGACCCACTGTGCGCGTCGGCACGCGCAGCCGCTACACCGTGCCCCTCTCGCTGGCGGCGCACGCGGCGGGCATCCTCGCGATTGTCGGCGCCACCGTTCTCGGCCCCGTCGTCCTCCCTGGGCTGGCGAGCTCCGACATCATCTACACGACCATCGCGTTGCCGCCGACCCCACCGCCGCCGGCTCCACCCGCGCCGCGGGATCCGGCGCCTCCACCCCCGAACCCGAACGCCGCGCCGACGGCGGCGCCCGAGGGGATTGCCCCCGAGTCCCCCCGACTCGTCGACGCCTGGCCCAGCGACGAACCACTCTCCAGCATCGTGCCGGGGGCCAGCAGCATCGATACCACCGTCGGGGATCCGCCGCCCCCTCCGCCACCGGCGCCCCAGGCCCCGGTGCGGCCCGGCGCCGGGATCCGCGCGCCGGCGAAGACCGACGACGTCGCGCCGCTCTACCCGGCCATCGCGAGGGAGGCGCGCGTGCAGGGCGTCGTGATCATCGAGGCGACGATTGGCGTGGACGGCGTGGTACAGCAGGCGCGCGTGCTGCGGTCCGTACCGCTCCTGGACGAAGCAGCGCTGGCCGCGGTGCGCCAGTGGCGCTACTCACCGACGCTGCTGAACGGCAGGCCCGTGCCCGTCGTGATGACCGTGACCGTGAACTTCCAGCTGCAGTAGAGGAGGTGGCCCATGGAACCAACGAAGCTGCGCGCACACTCGGACATGAACATCACGCCGATGATCGACGTGCTCCTGGTCCTGCTCGTCATCTTCATGGCGTCGCTGCCCCTGTCTCAGAAGGGGCTGGACGTGGACCTGCCGGCGGAGACCACGTCAAGCCCCGTTGTGGTCAACGAGCAGATCGTGGTCGAGTATCAGGCGGACCGGCAGCTGGCCGTCAACAAGCAGCCGGTGACGCTCGCGGCACTCGAGTCGCGCCTGCGGGAAATCTTCGCCGCGCGCCGGGACAAGACGCTCTACATCGCCGGCGCCGGCTCGCTGCGCTACGGCGACATCGTCGCGGTCGTGGACGCGGGGAAGGGCGCGGGCGTGGAGCGGGTGGGGATTATCACGGAGGGGATGCGAAACCCGTAAGCACAGGGGTTCAAAGCCGGGAGGTTCAAAGCGCCGAGGTTCCAAGCGCGACGGTGCCGAACCTCCGTGCTCCGAACCCCTTCGCTTTGAACCTTCCGTGCTACATCGCCTTCTTCAGCGCCGCCACCTTGTTCGTCGCTTCCCAGGTGAGGTCCTTGTCGCTCTTCCCGAAGTGGCCGTAGTTGGTCGTCTTCGAGTAGATGGGGCGGCGCAGGTTCAGCTGGTCGATGATCTCGGCCGGCTGGAAATTGAAGACCCTGTTGATGGCCCGGATGATCTGCTGATCGGGCACCGTGCCGGTGCCGAAGGTGTCCACGTGCACGCTGACCGGATCCGGGTGGCCGATCGCATACGCGAACTGGATCTCGCACTTCGCCGCGAGCCCCGCGGCGACGACGTTCTTGGCCACCCAGCGGCCCATGTACGCGGCGCTGCGGTCCACCTTCGTCGGATCCTTGCCCGAGAACGCGCCGCCGCCGTGCCGGCCCATCCCGCCGTAGCTGTCCACGATGATCTTGCGCCCGGTGAGGCCCGAGTCGCCCTGCGGCCCGCCGATGACGAACCGGCCGGTCGGGTTGATCAGGAACTCGGTGTCCTTCGTCAGCATCTTCGCGGGGAGGACCTTGCGGATGATTTCCTCGATGCAGAACCCCTCGATCTCCTTGTGGGAGACGTCGGCGGCGTGCTGTGTCGAGATGACGACGTTCGAGATGGCGACGGGCTTGCCGTTCTCGTAGACGACCGAGACCTGCGACTTGGCGTCGGGGCGCAGCCACGCCACCTTGCCCTGCTTGCGGATCTTCGTGAGCTGGCGGCCCAGGCGGTGGGCGAACATGATGGGCGCCGGCATCAGCTCCGGCGTCTCGTTGCTGGAGTAACCGAACATCAGGCCCTGGTCGCCGGCCCCCTGCTTCGCGGTCTTCTTGCCGGCGGCCTTGCGTGCGTCCACGCCCTGCGCGATGTCGGGCGACTGCTGGGTCACCAGGACGTTCACAAAGACCCGATCGGCGTGGAACACGTCGTCGTCGTTGACGTAGCCGATCTCGCGGATCGCCTCGCGCGCGATCTTGACGAAGTCGAGCTTCGCCTTCGTCGTGATCTCGCCGCCGATGACCACGACGTTCGACTTCACGAACGTCTCGCAGGCGACGCGGCTGGTCTTGTCCTGCGCGAGGCACGCGTCGAGGACGGCGTCGGAGATCGTGTCGGCGACCTTGTCGGGGTGGCCCTCGCCGACCGATTCCGAAGAGAAGATGTATCGGTTGCCCATTCACACTCCAAAAAAAAAGCCCGCGTTGGTCGCGGGCCTGGCTCGCGACTTAGATTGTTCTCGTGCCCAGCGGCGCTGGACACGATGCGGCCTCAAGTCGAGGAAATCGCCGCACAAACGACCCTGTAGTATCGCCCGCTCTTGGCGGGCGTGTCAAACAGGGCGGAAAGAAACCACGAAGCCACGAAGGAACCACGAAGCCACGAAGGAACCACGAAGAACACGAAGCGCAGAATCTCAGGTCCAGGATCTCGAGACCACAGCACTCCAAGCCGCCCGATGTCTTCGTGCCGTCCTTCGTGTCCTTCGTGGCTTCGTGGTTTCTTGTGACGTCAGAAGCCGATCGACAGCCCCACGGTACCGCGCCAGAACGAGAAGTCGCCCAGTTCGAAGTCGTTGATGAAACCCAGGTCGCTCAACTGGCGGAAGTAGCGCAGGTCGCCCCGGACGCCGAAGTTGCCGGACCCCACGCGCAGGCCACCGCCGACGTTCACCCCCCACCCGTTGTCGCTGAACTCGAACAACTCCGACGGCGACTCGATCCGCGAGCGCATCAGCCCGAGGCCCCCCGACACATATGGCTTGACGCCGCCACCGGTCGCGCCCAACACGAGGTTCCCCATCACCGTCGTCACGCTGCCTTCCGAGTCCAGCTCGAAGAACTCGTCGTCACCCGGCTCGAAGAACGTCGGCGCGTACCCGAGGTCCACCTCGAAGCCGAGTCCGCCGTCGCCGAGCCACATGAGCGAGGCGCCGTAATGGAGCTTCGTGCCGAAGTCGTAGTCGTCGAACGTCGAGTCGAACGAGCTGCCGATGTAGGGGGTGAGGTACGTGCCCTGCGCACGCGCCGACGCGGGCAGCGCCACGAGCGCAAGAAGAGCGAAGAGAGCCGACAGGACAGGACGCATAGGAAACTCCCTCCATAAAGTGTCCACGAACGCGACGAAACTGGGGCGAGGGATGCCCCTGGGGAACGGAAGAAGCAGAAAAGGTGCCAAAGGAAGAGGCAGGCACAAGGCAGAGGGCAGAAGGCAGAAGGGCTTCTGCCTTCCGCTTTCGCCTTACTTCTTGTGCGAGGCGATGTATTCGAGCGCGAACTTCTCGAGGCCCGGGGCTGACAGCCCAATCGCCTTGGCCTCGGTCGTCGCCTTGTCCACCGGCCAGCCGTCCTGCATCACCCGCTTCACCAGCCACACCGCGCCGACGCGGTTGGCCGACGCGCAGTGGATGAACACCGGCTGGTTCGCCTTGTTCGAGACCACGGTCAGGAACTGATCGACGATGGCCGGATCCGGCGCCGCGCCCGAGAGCGGCAGGTGGAAGTAGTTGAGGCCGAGCGCCTTGGCCTTCGCCTGGTTCTCGGGAACGTTGGCGCCGTTCTCGCTCGCCATCCGCAGGTTGATCACCGACTTGAAGCCGTCGGCCTTCAGGCCGTCGAGGGCCGCGGTGTCGGTGGCCCCGCCGCAGGCCACCACGGCGTCGACCTTCGTGTAGTTCGAGATGCCCGCGCGCGTCTGCTTCTCCTGCGCGACGGCAAACGTGGTGGCGAGGACGACGGCGACGACGGTGGGGACAAAGCGCATGCGCGGACCCTCCAGGGAATCGCCCCATTGTACCCCGCACAGTAAAAAGGGCCACGACCCTTGCTGGGCCGCGGCCAGTGGTGGAGGTAACGGGCTCGACTCCCGACTCCCGACTCCCGACTCCCGATCTAGTCCTTAGCCTATTCCTTGGCGACCGTCACCGTGACCGGCTGTTGCACGCGCACGGTGACGCTGGTGCCTCCAGGGAGCGTGGCCGCGTTGCGGTCGTTGGTCATGGCCGCGGCGGTGCCGCCTGCCGCGCCGACGCCCGCGCCGATGGCCGCGCCGCGGCCGCCGCCGAGGATGGCGCCGAGGATGGCGCCGCCGATGGCCGCGCCGCCCACCTTGGCCGCGGTCTCACGCGAGGGCGACTCGCCCTCGCGCACCACCGCGTCGGTGCGTATGGCCAGTTGCGTGCCGTCGGCCAGCGTGACGGTATGGAAGCGAACGGCCAGCCGCGCCTTGCCCTTCATCTTGCCGCCGCGCTCCACCTCGGTGACCGAGCCATTGACGATGGATCCGGCGGGGATGGCGATGCGT
>DAIRFN010000180.1:0-11587 GCA_036795065.1 Vicinamibacterales bacterium | reverse complement strand
ATCGGCGTGGCCACGCTCGCCGGCCAGGGCCTGGTCGTCGCGGCGCGCGACACGTATCCGCGCGACGGATCGAGCTACGGGTTCGTCGCCGGCTTCGCGGAAGTGGAAGTGGACGTCGAAACGGGCCAATACAGCGTGCTGGACTACACGGCCGTCGCCGACTCCGGCACCATCGTCCATCCGCGGGCGTTCGGCGGACAGGTGCTGGGGCGCTCGGTCCTCGGGATGAGTCACGCGCTCGCGCTGAAGACGGTCTACGACAAGCACTACGGCTTGTCGCTCACGCAGCGCTTCTACCAGAGTCGGCCGCCGACCATCCTCGACGTGCCACGGAACATGAAGTGGGAGGCGGTGAACATCCCCGACCCCGAGACGCCCGTCGGCGCGCGCGGCATCGGCGAGCCGCCAGTGGCCGCGGGCGCCTGCGCCATCCTCAACGCGATCTCCGACGCGCTCGGCGACGAGGTCTATCGGCGCGCGCCGGTGACGCTCGACAGCATCCTGATGGCGCTCGAACATGGGCGGCCGATGCAGGATCCGCTGACCGCTCACATCTAGGGGACGAGGAGAAACGCCATGGCAATCGTTCACGACGTGATTCCGCCGTTCCAGTTGTTCCAGCCCGCCAGCGTCGACGAAGCGCTGGACCTACTGGACGCCCGCGGCGAGGAAGCCTGGGTGCTGGCCGGAGGCATGGACTCGTTCGACTGGCTGAAGGACCGAACCAAGCGCACCAGCGTGGTGGTCGAACTGAGCCAGGTGGCCGAGCTGCAGGGTATTCGCGAAAGCGGCGGGGGCCTGGAGATCGGCGCCATGACGACGCTGACCGACGTGGCCGAGCATGCGGCGCTCCGCGAGCGATTCAGCGTGCTCGCCGAGGCCGCCGAGCTGGTGGCCTCGCCGCAGATCCGGAACCAGGGCACCCTTGGCGGCAACGTGTCGCAGGACGCGCGCTGCTGGTATTACCGCCGCGGCTGGCACTGCTACCGGGCCGGCGGCAACATCTGCTACGCCGACACGCCGACGGCCGTGAACCGCGAGCACGCCATCCTGCAGGCGGACCGGTGCGTGGCGGTGAGCCCCTCGGACACGGCGCCGGCCCTCATCGCGCTGGACGCGCAGATGGTGATCCGCCGCCGCGGCGGCGAGCGGGTCGTCGATGCCGCCGACTACTTCAGGGGACCGGATATCGACATCACCCGGATGACGGTCCTCGAGCCGCGCGAGCTGCTCACGGCCATCCGCATCCCGGCCACGTGGGCGGGCGCGCGCTTCTACTTCGAGAAGGTGCGCGACCGGCAGGTCTGGGACTTCCCGCTGGTGAACGTGGCCTCGGCCATCAAGGCGGATGGGGGCCGGATTCTGGAGGCTCGCCTCGCGGTCGGCGCCGTGGCCGCGCGGCCCCTTCGACTGCGGGCGGTCGAGCAGGCCATCGCGGGCAAGCCGATGAACGACGAGACCGCCACGATGGCGGGCCAGATGGCCATCGAGGGCGCCGTGCCGCTGGGCCACAACGCGTACAAGGTGCCGCTGATGCGGAACCTGGTGCGCCGCGCGGTGCGGGGCGGCATTCCGGCAACCACGTAGGGTCTTGGGTCTTGGGTCTTGGGTCTTGGGGTATTGGGGTATTGAGGTCTTGACGGCCCGGCCGGCGGTACGAGCGCGAACGCAGGCCCTCGTCTTCGCGGCCCTCGTTCCCATCTCGGCGGGCTGCCAGGCGCCATCGCCGCCGGTCGCGCAAGCGGCGCCAGCGGTTGCGGCCGCGTGGCACCCGCTCGGTACCTGGTCGGGGAACGGCAACCGGCAGACCGAGTCGTTCGACGTCACGACCGGCGCGCTGCGGCTCAGATGGGAGACCCGAGGCAGCGGCGAGCCCGGCGCCGGCCGGTTCCACGTGTCGTTGCACAGCGCCATCAGCGGCCGTCCCCTCCAGACGTTCGTGGAGCACGCGGGCGCGGGGACCGGCACGGCGTACGCCGCGGACGAACCACGCGTGTCGCATCTCGTAATCGAGTCGGACCAGGTGGAATGGACCGCCACGCTGGAAGAAGCCGTGCCGGCGACGGCCGGCTCCCGCGCACCCTAGCCAGGCACGAAAGCTGGCCTCCTACCGGTTGGCCGGCGCCACCCCCTGAATTTGTCGATATCCGCCTCCCCCGTTCGTCGTCTGGAATAGAGGCCGGAAATCCCCGGCCCGGCCCAACCCGGGCGATGCCTTCCGGCGAAAGGGAGTCAGACGATGGACACCACCGCGCAAAGCCATATATTCAGAGACGTTAGGGGCCGCGACGTCGGCTCGAGGAGCACGCTCTGGGCCGGAAGGGCCCTCAGCTCTGTCGCCATCCTGTTCCTGGTCTTCGACAGCGTCGGCAAGCTGCTCCAGGTCGAGCCAGTGGTCGCCGGAACCATGTCGCTCGGCTACCCGGCGAGCGTCGTGTTCGGCCTCGGCGTCACCCTCTTCCTGTGCGTCGTGGCGTATGTGATTCCGGAGACCTCAGTCCTGGGCGCGGTGCTGCTGACGGGCTATCTCGGCGGGGCCGTGGCCGCGCACGTCAGGGTGGGCAGCCCCCTCTTCAGCCACATACTCTTTCCCACTTATGTCGCCGCGCTCGTGTGGGGTGGCCTGCTGCTGCGCGACCCTCGCCTGCGTGCGCTCGTGCCGCTGCGGGGCCGGCGCGACCAGGATGTGCAGGCAGGACATCGAGGACACGCCATGTCACACGTCATCTCACGGGACGGAACGGCGATTGCGTACGATCGATTCGGGTCCGGGCCGGCGCTCATCCTCGTGGACGGTGCGCTGTGCAGCCGCTCGTTCGGCCCCTCGGCCAGCCTCGCGCCACTGTTGGCGCCGCACTTCACCGTCTACAAGTACGACCGCCGCGGGCGTGGGCAAAGCGGCGACCTGCCGCCCTATGCCACGGCGCGTGAGGTGGAGGACATCGACGCGCTCATCCGTGAAGCGGGCGAGCCGGTCTTCCTGCTCGGGCTGTCGTCCGGCGGCGCCCTCGCGCTGGAGGCCGCGGCCAGCGGGCTCGCCATCCGGAAGGTCGTCGCATACGAGCCGCCGTACGTGAACGACGGTGGACGCGCGGCGGGCGCCGATCACGAGCGTCGCCTCCAGGAGCTCGTGGACGCCGGCAACCGCGGCGGCGCGGTGGCCTACTTCATGCGATCCATGGTGCAGGTGCCGGCGCCCTTCGTGGTCATGATGCGGCTGATGCCGTGGATCTGGCGCAAGCTCAAGGCCGTCGCCGACACGCTCCCGTACGACGCCGCGGTCATGACCGAATTCAAGGTGCCCAGGGCGCGCCTGCGCTCCATCGGGATTCCGGTCCTGGCCATGCACGGCTCGAAGACCGACCCCAGGTTGCAGAGGGCGACACGGGGTGTCGCCGAGGCCATCCCCGGCGCCGCGCACCGCGTGCTCGCAGGACAGACGCATAACGTGAAGCCCGGCGTGCTCGTGCCGGCGGTCGTGGAGTTCTTCACCGCCTGACCCGGTCACACACCGGTTGGAGATGACCGCGTGCGATTCATGATCATGCACAAGACGAACGCCCACTGGGAGGCGGGCGCGACTCCGACCCCGGAGCTCGTCGCCCGGGTGGGATCGCTCCTCGGCGAGCTGGCAAAGGCCGGTGCCCTGCACAGCGGGGAAGGCCTTCGCCCCAGCGCGGAGGGCGTGCGCCTTACGTTCAGCGGAGGGACGCGCACCATCACCAGGGGGCCGCTCACGGGTGACCGCGAGCTGCCCGCGGGCTTCAGCATCCTGCGCGTGGCATCGCTCGACGAAGCGATCGAGTGGGCCACAAGCGCCGCGAAGGCGATGGGAGACGGAGAGATCGACGTCCGTCCGGTCACCGAGGCCTGGGACATCGGCATGGCGCCCAGGCCTGCGCATCTGGCCACGCGACGATACATGGCACTGAGGAAGGCGACCGCCGTATCGGAGGCGGGAACGCCGCTCTCGCAGGACAGGCAGGCGGAGATGGACCGTCTCGTCGAGGACACCACGCGCACCGGCGTCCACCTCACGACCGAGAACCTGCGCCCCAGCGCGCGGGGACGGCGCTACAAGAACGCGCAGGGCGGCGTGCGCGTGATGGACGGGCCGTTCACCGAGTCGAAGGAGATGATTGGGGGCTACGTCATCGTGTCGGCGGCGTCGCTCGATGAGGCCGACCGCTGGGCCAGGCGCTACATCGACGTCGTGGCTGCCGAGGAAGTGGACGTGCGGGAGCTGGAGGGATAGCACGAGGGTTCACAGCACGAGGGTTCACAGCACGGGGGTTCACAGCACGGGGGTTCACAGCACGGAGGTTCACAGCACGGTGCTTCAGGGGGGCGTGACGGCCTCGTCGAGGGCGGCGTGCAGCCGCTCGATGTCGGCGTCGCTCACGTGCAGGTGCGGAGCGAACCGGAGCGAGCTGCCCCGCTGGCTGATGTAGACGTTCCTCGCCTTCAGCTCACCGAGGACCCGTGCCGTGTCGCCATCCGGCAGACTGGCACCGACGATGTGCGGGCAGCGCGCCGCGACATCCGGCAGCGCAACGCCGAGCCGAGCCAGGTGCGCCGCAATCCGGGTGTTGATCCCGGCAAGCGTCTCCGCGATGTTGCCGATCCCCCACGACCGGATCTGCTCGAGCGCGGCGATGGCGCCGGGCAGAAGGGCCGTGCACTTCTCGCCGACGTCGAAGCGGCGCGCGCCGGGCATGTACACGTCCGAGTACTCGACGAGCCGGGCGAAGTCCCGCGCATTCTCGCGGGCCTGCCACGTCTCCTCGAGCGGACGGGCGTCCCGCCATCGCGGGGACGCGTAGAAGAGGCTGACACCGTACGGGAACAACAGCCACTTGTAGCCGGCAGCCACGAGGAAGTCGGGCTCGACATCCGCCAGCGGAGACGGCATCGCGCCGAGCGACTGCGTGGCGTCGACGACGAGAACGCCACCCACGTCCCGGCAGGCTTGCGCGATGGGCAGGAGGTCGATGAGGGCGCCGTTCGTCCAGTGGCAGGTCGAGATGGAGACGACCTTGACGCTTCGATCGATGCGGTCCAGGACCGACCGGGTCCAGTTGCCATCCTCCCGAAGGGGAACGGTGACGAGCATCGCTCCCGTCTCCCGCACCGTCCTCCTCCACGCGAAGACGTTGCTGGGGAACTCCTCGGCAATGACCAGGACCGAGTCACCGGGCCCGAGCTGCGGCTCGATGGCCCTGGCCGCCGCGCTCAAGCCATAGCTGGCGGCCGGCACGACCGCATAGCCATCGCGGTCGCCACCGAACAGCTCCGAGGCCAGAGCGCGGATGGTCTCCGCGTCCTCGAAGTAGCTCCCGGGCGTGCGCTCCCACGGACGGCCTTTCGCGCGGGCGCCCGACACCAGCCTGTCGGTTGATGCTTTCAGCTGCGGGGCGTTGGACGCGCAGTTGAAATAGGCGACATCGTCGGGGATGTCGAAGAGGTGGCGCTGCGACGGAATGGTGGCCATCGAGTCTCAGCATAGTGCGCGCGAGCCGCTGGCGCTCATCAAGCCGTGCCCCTGATTTCCTTGACGCCCATGTCGAGCCGGCGCCGCAGCAGGGTGCGGAGCGTGACGCCGTCGGCATATCCCACGCGCGCGGCGATATCGTCCACGCTCGAGGCCGTGGTCTTCAGCAGGTGCACCGCGCGCTCCACCCGCACCTTCTGGACGTGCGCCAACGGTGAAGTCCCCAGCACGTCCTGGACCCGGCGTGCCAGCGTCCGCTTGCTGGCCCCCACCGCCCGCGCCGCGTCGTCCAGCGAAAACCCTCTCGACAACCTCGCACGCACCCACGCATCGAAGCGCAGGACGACGGGATCGGAATGGACCAGGTGATCGGTCAGCGCATAGACGGACTGCGATGGCCGGGAATCGACGATGAGGTAGCGCGCGGTGAGCGACGCGAGATGGGGGCTGACTCTCCTCACCAGCCACAGCGCGAGGTCCATGTGGCTGAGCGCCGCCCCGGCCGTCACGAAGCGGCCGGACGTCACGATCATGTGGGAGTCCTCGAGGCGCACGTCGGGATAGCGCCGGCGGAACAGCGGCGCCAGCCACCAGGTGGTGGTGGCACGCTGGTGATCCAGCAGGCCCGATTCGGCCATCACGAAGGTGCCGATGCAGGCGGCGCTCATCGTGGCGCCGCGCCTGGCCCAGTGGCGGAGCGCGTCGGCGGCATCCCGGACGTCGGGCCTGGCCAGGGCCGATTCCAGCGGGCCTGGCATCTTGAAGCCAATGGCGGGAACCACGACGCAGTCGGGGGCCCGTGTGCCGGCCGGCTGGACCGGAACGCCGAGGCCCTGCGCGGTCCTGACGGTCTTCCGCACGCCGACCGTCCTCACGTCGAATCGATCCACCGCCAGCCCTGACGCCTCGATGAGCTCGTTGGCCGTTTGAAACGCGTCGAGCACGGCCGACAAGCCCAGGTCGAATACGCCGTCCAGGGCGAGGACGTCTACCCGCATGGCAATAACAATACTAAATGTGTCGTTCCTGCCTATAGCTCCGGGGACACCCTGGCCCTAAGCTCGAAGCATGAACGAGAGGCCGCGGAGCATCCTGGACCACATCGGCAACACCCGGATGCTGGTGTTGCGCCGCATCGTGCCCGGCAACGGCTCACGCCTCCTGCTGAAGCTGGAGAGCGAGAATCCCACGGGCAGCATGAAAGACCGGATGGCGCTGGCCATGATCGAGGCCGCAGAAGCCGACGGCCGCCTCGCGCCCCAGGCATCCGTCGTCGAGTACACGGGCGGCAGCACGGGCGTCTCGCTCTCGCTCGTCTGCGCGGTGAAGGGACATGCCCTGCACATCGTGACATCCGACGCCTTCTCGAAGGAGAAGCTCGATCACATGCGGCTCCTCGGGGCAACGATGCAGATCGTGCCGAGTGACAGCGGCCGCATGACCGAGAAGCTGACGAGGGACATGATCGAGGCCGCCCGGGTCGTCGCCGCGGACACGGGCGCGTTCTGGACCGATCAGATGAAGAACCGCGACCAGCTCGCGGCCTACCATGCGATGGCGGACGAAATCTGGGCGCAGACGGGCGGGCGGATGGACGGCTTCGTCCAGAGCGTGGGCACCGCCGCGTCGCTGCGGGGCGTGGCCGACGGTTTGCGCCGCCACGACCGCCGCGTCGGCATCGTGGCCGTGGAGCCCGCCGAATCGCCGGTCCTGTCTGGCGGCCAGCCGGGCGCGCACAAGATCGACGGCGTTGGCGCGGGCTTCGTCGTCCCGCTCTGGCAGGACGGCATCGCCGATCAGGTCGAGCGCGTCTCCACGGACGACGCCAGGGGCATGGCCCTTCGACTGGCACGGGAGGAAGGCCTGTTTGCGGGCACGTCCACGGGCGCGAACGTCATCGCCGCCCTGCGACTCGCTGAACGGCTCGGCTCAGGCGCAACGGTCGTGACCGTGATGTGCGACACAGGGATGAAGTACCTGAAGACGTTCGGCGGATAGAACGTCCACTGCGCGCGGCGGTTGAAGCCGAGGGAACAGTTTCCCCTCGGGTCACCGCGCGTCGTGGAAGATGACCCCGAGCGTGTGGCGACGGCCCGAACGGAGCCGACTCACGCCGTGCCGGAGGTTCACGCGGTACGCCCCGCGCGCGCCCCGGACCGGCCGGTGCCTGACGGCGAAGATGACGCCGTCGCCCTTTCCGAGCGGCACCACTTCGGCCCGCGACTGCATCCGGGGCCGTTGCTCGGTGAGCACGAACTCGCCGCCCGTGAAATCCTCTCCGGGCTCGGAGAGCAGGATGGCCACCTGCAGCGGGAAGACGTGGTCGCCGTACAGGTCCTGGTGGAGGGCGTTGAAGTCGCCCTCGCCGTACTGCAGCAGCAGCGGCGTGGGGCGGGTCTGCCCCGCCTCGTGGCACCGCGCGAGGAAGTCCGCGTGCGCCTCCGGATAGCGCGCCTGGATTCCCATCGCCTCGTTCCACCGATTCCCAATGGGGGCGAGGCGCGGATAGAGGGAGGACCGGAGCGCCGCCACAGGCTCGGGCAGCGGGTAGGCAAAGTACTTGTATTCCCCTCGTCCAAACCCGTGCCGCGCCATGATCACGTGACTGCGGAAGCGGCGGTCGTCGGCGTACATGCCGGCGATGGCATCGCACTCGCCTCGCGGGAGAAGGCCGTCGAGCATCGCCCAGCCATGAGCGTCGAGGTGCGCGGTCGCAGCGGCCCAATCGACTCCGTCGAGCCGGGCATCGATATCCGCCGGGGTGGAGGCCAGGGCCAGGGCGGTGGTCATGAGCGAAGCGTGACACACCCCAGCGCGGCGCGTACTCCGCGTCTTGCGATCGAAGTGGCGCCAATCGCGCTACTTCTCACTTCTCACTTCTGACTTCTCACTTCTCACTTTTCCGAGAGGAACTTCACCATCCCCGACGCCGAGAGGAACGCGTCCTCGCGCAGCACCGTGCCCGTGTGGTCGAGCACCAGGATGGTCGGGATGCCCGTGACGCCGTAACGCTCGGGGACCACGCCGTTCTTGTCGGTATCGATGAGCAGGGGCACGTACCCGTCCGCGATCGCTCGGGCCACCTCGGGATCGGGCCACACGTCGTGCTTCATCGCGATGCAGGGCGGACACCAGTCGGCGCTGAAGTCCACCAGCACGCGCTTCCCCTCGCGACGGGCCTCGCCCAGGGCGGTGTCGAAGTCCGTGCGCCACTCGATGGCGGTGGCTGGCGCGGGGACGTCGGCGACCTTGTAGTAATAGCCCTTCAGCATGGGCCACCGCATGAACAGGACGATGGCGAAGACGCCGATCCAAATCCACCGATCGTGGCGACCCACGAACGCGCGGAGGCTCTTCAGGACTCCCGGTGCCGGGGGATCCGGAAGGGTGTCGCGCGTGGGTTCGACAGCAGGCTCTTCCATGGGCTTCGCGTCTTTAATCAACTAATCAACTATACAGTAGTTTAATGCCGCTCTGGGGGTTGACCACCTTGACCTTTGGGCTCGTGACGGTGCGTTCCTCGACTGTGGCACACTGTGGCCCCGGAACCCGGCGGAGGGAGACATGGACCGTCGAACGATACGCGTAGTCGCCACCGTGGCCACGCTGGCAGCGGGCTCGGCCTGGCCGTTCCCGTCGGCCCTGGCACAAGCGCCCGCGAGCGTGGCCAAACCCTGGGTGATGCCGCGCTCGCCGGACGGCAAACCCGATCTGCAGGGGAACTGGAGCAACGCCACCTTGACGCCACTCGAGCGGTCCGCGGGCCAGGACCTGATCCTCACCGACGAGCAGGCGGCGGCCATCGAGAACCGCACACGCGTGGTCAACGAGTTCCGCGAGCAGCCGAGCGATCCCAACCGGCCCGCGCCGGCCAAGGGCGGCGAGGAACGCGAGCTGCCGCCCGGCGATCCCACGTTCATCGAGCGCATCTCCGCGGCCGCCGGTGGCCGGGTGGGCGGCTACAACAGCTTCTGGCTCGATCCGGGCGAGCGCGTGCTCGTCGTGGACGGCCGTCCCCGCAGCTCCATCGTCATCGACCCGCCGGACGGGCGCGTGCCGGCGCTGACCGCTGATGCCCGCAAGCGCATGGCCGAGGCAGCAGCGGCGGCGAAGAAGTTCGGCCAGTTCGATCATCCGGAGTTACGCAGCCTGGGCGAGCGGTGCCTGACGTCGTTCGGCTCGAACCTGGGCCCCCCGATGCTGACGAACTACTTCTACAACAACAACTACCAGATCGTGCAGACGAAGGACCACGTGATGGTCATGACCGAGATGGTGCACGACGCGCGCATCATCCGGATGGGCGGACAGCACGCGCCGAAGACCGTGCGCCCGTGGTTCGGTGACTCCATCGGCCGTTGGGAAGGCGATACGCTCGTCGTCGAGACGACCAACTTCCATCCGTTGCAGGTATACCGCGGCGCCTCGGAGAACCTGACGGTGACCGAACGCTTCACGCGCACGGGCCCCGACACCATCCTCTACCGCTTCACGATCGAGGATCCCACCACCTTCACCGCGCCGTGGACGGGGGAATTGGTGTTCAACCGCTTCAACGAGATGATCTACGAGTACGCGTGCCACGAGGCCAACTACGCGCTCTCGAACATCCTCGGCGGCGAGCGCGCGCTGGAGCGGCAGGCGGCGGAGCAGCAGAAGAAACCGCAATAGTGCATCGCCGGCCATCGATCCCCTCACGCGCGGCGGCCACTTCCGGCACAAGGAGAGTGACATGAGCGGACAGAGAGACAGACGGGCGAGCCTGAGCTTCGCGCTGGCTGCCCTGGGGTTGGCGCTGTGGGGCGGTGCGGCTCCTGCCGCCGCGCAGTCGTTGGGTACGTTCCGCTGGCAGTTGCAGCCGTTCTGCAACGTGGTGACCGTCGCGGTCACGCAGAACGGCGGAGTGTACCGCCTCGAGGGAACCGACAACCAGTGCGGCGGGGCGACGCAGGCATCGGTCGTCGGGACGGCTTTCCTCAACCCGAACGGGTCCATCGGCCTCGGCTTCACGGTCGTGACCACGCCGGGAGCGGCGCCGCTGGCGGTGGAAGTCAGCATCTCGCCCTCGACGCTGCAGGGCGCGTGGCGCGACAGTGGGGGGCGTGCCGGCGCGTTCGTGCCCACGCCAGGCCCGGCGACGAGTGGCGTGCCGAGACCGGCGCCGGGCGTCCAGTTCCGCGTACAGGGCCACGGCACCCAGTCGATTCCGGATGTGTCGCCAACCCCCATCACGAGCTGGTCGACGGTGATCTACAACGACGGAGGCGGCACATGGTCGCCGGCGATCGGCACGTACGCGGTACCGGTTACGGGCGTCTATATAGTGAGCGCCACGGTCTACTGGTCGTCGTTCACCACTGCAGAGGGTCAGGGCATCACCCTCCTGCGCAACGGTTCGGAGTGGATCGCGGGCGTGTACGCCGGATCGAACGCCACGCAATCCGGCAACGGCACGGTGCAGCACGTGTCGGGCGTCCAGAAGCTCGTGGCGGGCGACGCTGTGACCGTATCGGCGTTTCAGGGGTCTGGCGCGACCCGCTCTATCAACTCGACTGCGGTGTCGTCGAACTTCACGGTGACGCTGATCCGTTGAGGCCGCAAGTCGAAGGGCATCGCATCCAGGCACGCGCCGCACTGCCGGTCCCGCCACCGTCGATCGACCGCGATCCCGCGGGCAAGCTCGCGCCGGGGCGTCCTGTTCCCGGCGGGAGGTTAAACTTCCCGTCGCCCGGATTCGTCAAAGCCCTCGATACGTCTGCCAGCCACCCCGTGTTTTCAGGGAGACGCGCATGAGCTCGGTCCTGGGCCACGTCCGCTTCGGTGTCCGCATGCTCGTCAGGCGGCCGGGCCTCAGTCTCTCGGCCATTGTCGCGCTGGCCCTCGGGATTGGCCTCACCACGACGATGTTCAGCATCGTGTACGTCGCGGTGCTGAAAGGGCTGCCGTTCGAGGATGCGGACGAGCTGGTGGCGCTCTTCCGCAATCGGCCGGCGCAGGGCGTCCAGTTCATGGGCGTCAGCATTCACGACTTCCAGGATTGGCGGCAGCAGCAGACGAGCTTCGACGACATCGCCGCCTACTATGCCGAGACAGTCA
>DAIRFN010000411.1:0-3209 GCA_036795065.1 Vicinamibacterales bacterium | reverse complement strand
TCCGGCCCTGGCGCCGCTCGACGGCTGGGGCGCGTTCCGCGGCATCGACAACCTGTACGTGACCGACGCCAGCGCGCTGCCGCGCTCGGGCGGCGTGAACCCCTCGCTCACCATCGCGGCCAACGCGCTGCACAGCGGCCGGCGCCTGCTGGAGGCGCTCTAGCGTGAAGCTCGCCTTCCTCGGCACCGGCCTCGCCACCACGCTTCACTCGAAGACCATGAAAGCCGTGGCGCCCACGGTGGAGCGCTGGTATGCGAGCCGCGATCAATCGAGGGCCGAGGCCGCGCGCGCCCGCTTCGGCGGCGCGGGCGCCATCACCGGTTACGATGCCGCGCTCGCCCGTCCCGACATCGACGTCGTCCTCGTCGCGCTCCCGCCGTCGCTGCACCTCGAATGGACGCTGCGCGCGCTCGATGCCGGCAAGCACGTCATCCTCGAGAAGCCGCCGCTGCTCCAGTCCGCGGACTTCGCCACCGTCGCCGAGGCCGCCGGGCGCGCGGATCGACAGGTGATGGTCGCGGAGAACTATTTCTACAAGCCGTTGGCACGGCTGCTCCGCGACACCATCTCGGGCGGGGACCTCGGGGATCTCCGTTTCATCCGGCTGAACGCGCTGAAGCGCCAGGCCACCGGCGACTGGCGGGACGACCCCGCGATGACGGGGCACGGGGCGCTCTTCGAGGGGGGCATCCACTGGATCAGCCTGCTGGTGAGCCTCGGCCTGTCAGTCACCCGGGTCCAGGCCGCGCGGGCGGGCGAACGCGCGGGCCTCGATCGCAGCGTGCTGGTGACCCTCGAGTACGCCGAAGGGCCCGTGGCCACGCTGTCGTATTCCTGGGAGCTCGGGGGCCTGGTCAACGGCGTCCGCTGGTCGGCGTGCTACGGGACGGCGGGCACGCTGCGCTTCGAGACCAACGGCATCCTCGCCTTCCAGTCGGGACGGCGCCGGCGGGTCGTGCTGCCGGGCCTGAGGGACCTGGCCGGCTATCGCGCGATGCTGGCTGACTTTTTCGAGGCAATCCGTCAGAATCGATCCCCGGCCTATGGCCTGGCGCTCGCCGAACGCGACCTGCGCCTCGTCGAACTCGCCTACTCGTCACTTCATACCCGCTGAGGAACATGAATCCATCCGCACTCCTGACCGCCGTGGGTATCGGCCTGCTCGCCGGACTGCACACTGCCACCTGGGGCATGTACAAGGACTCCATCCACGAGGGGTTCTTCTGGCCCCGCTACTTCCGGAGCCCCATCGTCGGCGTCGTGATGGCCCTCATCGCGTATGTCATCGCGCGGCCCTCGCTCGACTCCGCGGGGTCGATGGTGGCGTTCTTCGGGGTGGTGTACGTGCTCGAGCGGGGCGCCATCGAGCTGTGGAAGACGTTCCTGCGCAACGAGGACCAGGGCAAGTACTTCATCCCGATGCAGTTCGCGGTGTTCGGCCAGGTGGTGCACAGCCAGGCGCGCAGGCTCGCCATCGGCGCCGTCATCACGACCGCGGTCTGCGGGACGTTTCTCCTCGTGCACTACGCGGCGCCCCGGCTTCCCCTCCAGGGGTCGGTGCTCCTCGTCTTCGCCATCGCCAGCATCAGCGGGTGGATTTCCGCGTTCCTGGGCGCATGGAAGGACGCCCCCGTCGAGGGCTTCGAGACGCTGAAGTTCTTCCGCAGCCCCCTGTGGGCCGGGTTCTGGGGCCTGCTCATCGCGCACTTCTCCACCAGCATCCTGGTCGTGATGATGGCGGCGCTCGGCTACACCATCTTCACGCTCGAAACCTACAAGACCTTCTTCTTCCCCTCGAAGCCACGCGGCAAGTTCGCGGGCAAGCCCATCCTCTACCCGGACATGCTGCGGCGGCGGCAGCCGTTCGTGATCCTTTACGCGGCGATCTGGGCCCTGGTCCTGGTCGGCTTCTACCTGGCACTCACGGGCCCAAAGCAGGGCCTCATCGCCATCATCTGATCGCCGGGGTTCCACGGTGATCGCCATGCGAGGGGCTGTGACTACGCCGGGACGAGCGGGGGCGTCGTGATGGACGCCACGAAGACGCGCAGCAGGTATCGCCGTCTGGCGACGGTCGTGACGCTCTCGGCGCTTGCGGCCGCCGGGCTGCTGGCGATCCTGATGCCCGGGTGGCGGCCGGTCATCGGCTACTTCCTCTACGCGATCCCCGCACACCTCCTGATCTCGGTGCTGGCCAACGAGCCGGCACTGTTCGCCGCCGCCAAGGTGGCGCCTCCGGCGGCAGTAGCGCTCGCGGGCACCGCGGGCTGCGTCGTCGCCATCGTCCTGGACTACGCGCTCATCGGGTGGCTGGTGAACCACCGGCTGGTGAAGACCGAGTTGGACGACTCGCGCGGCTTCCGCACGGCGCAGCGCTATTTCGGCAGGGCGCCGTTCGCGCTCATCCTGATCTCGGCGCTCCTGCCGGTGCCGTTCTATCCCGTGAAGATCCTGGCCATCTCGCGCGACTACTCGCTGTGGCGATTCGCCGGCGCCCTGGTGCTGGGACGCTTCCCGCGCTTCTACCTGCTCGCGCTCGGGGGCCAGAAGGTCCAGGCGCCCGATTCGGCGCTGTTCTCCGCCGGTGCGGCGCTGGCGCTCATCGGGGGCTGGGGACTCTGGCGCACGATTCGCCGGAATCGCCAGGGCAGGGACACCTAGCGCCCGCCGTACATGGCAAGGGCCGGATGAGCGGTTTGCCCATCCGGCCCCCGGGTGTGGCAACGGGCCGGGACCTCGCGGTCCCTGTCCCCTACTGCGCGATGGTCTCCGTGTCGGCCTTCTTCCCCAGTCCCTGGATCTGGAGGAGCGGGGCTTCCGCCTTCGGTTCCTTCAGCACCATCTGGCGGTAGAGCTCGGCCATGCGCTCGTGCTCGATCTGCGCCTTGCGGGCCCGCAGCTTCTCCTCGCGCGCGGTCTTGGCGATGCCCGCCTCGTCCAGGTCGGTCTGCTTGCCCTTGTTGACGTCCTCGTCCTTCAGCACGAGGCTGTGCGCCGTGGTGTCGAGGTTCACCTTCTTGCCGCCCGCGAAGATCTCGTGCCGGCCGTGCTCCTCGTACCACTTGGTGAGCGTGGCCGTCATGTGCATCTTCTCGATGATGTTCCGCCAGCCGATGCCCGTGTTGTAGGCGCAGAAGCTGATCTCGCCCTCCTGCGTCGCGTAGGGGATGATGCAGCGCTCGGTGCGGCGGAAGTCGTAGTTGAACAG
>DAIRFN010000179.1:8609-11620 GCA_036795065.1 Vicinamibacterales bacterium | reverse complement strand
CAATCGTCAATCCATCGCTCACTCTGCAATCATCAATCGCTCAATTCCCGGGGCCCCGACCTTCACCAGAAGCCCAGCAGCTTCCACCAGCCGAACCCCAGCGTGAGCCAGATAGCCAGGTTGGCGAGCGACACCACGAACCCTACCCGCCACCAGTCCGCGAACGACACGTAACCCACGCCGAAGAGGATGGGCCCCGTCGTCGTGCCGTAGTGCGTGAGCCCCGCGGGCAGGTTCGCCAGGCAGAGCAGGCTGTACACGGCCAGCTGCGGCGGCACACCGATGCCGACCAGCAGGACGACGAAGGGCGGGAACATCGCGAGCACGTGCGCGGTGATGCTGGCAAAGGCGTAGTGCGTGTAGAAGTAGATGATCAGAATCCCGAGGAGGACCACCAGCCACGGGATGCCGACGAACAGCGCCCCGACGTTCTCGGCGAAGACCGTGGTCGTGCCGGTGGCGTTCAACAGCGTGCCCATCTGGAGCAGGCCGCCGTACCAGACGAACACGTCCCACGCGGCCCGCTCGCTGGTGGCCGCGTGCCAGGGCATCGTTCCGGTGAGCAGCAGGACGCCGATGCCGAGCAGCGCGACGAACGTGACATCGAGGCGGTGCCAGGTCGACGTGATCCACAGGAGGCCGACGCCGGCGAAGACGCCGAGCGTGATCCACTCGTCTCTCGACATCGGGCCCATCTTCTGGATCTCGCTGGCCGCGAAGCGCGGCGCCTCGGGCGTGTGGATGATCCCGGGTGTGAGCATCCGGTGCACGACCCAGGGCACCACGGCGCACGAGGCCAGCCCGGGCACGACCGCCGCGACGAACCAGCTGCTCCACGTGACCTGGACGTTCACGAGCCGGGCCGCCAGGTTGGCCCCGAGCACGTTGCTCGCCTGTCCCGTGAAGAACATCGCGCAGGCCACGGCCGACCCCTGGTAGAGCGCGGCCACCAGGAACGTGCCCATCCGGCCGGCCGTCGGGCCCGGGTGCGAGTCGAACAGCTCCGCGATTCGGCGGGCAATCGGCAGCAGCATGCCCGCCGATCGCGCGGTGATGGAGGGCACACCCGACGCCAGCGTGACGTCGGTCATCAGCAGCGCGTACGACACCCCGAGCGAGCTCTTGCCCACGGCACGGATGAACATGAGCGCGATCCGTCGCGCCAGGCCCGTGTCGAGCATGGACCGCGCGATGAGCATGGCGACGATCACCAGCCAGACCGAGGGCTCGGCGAAGCCGCCGAGCGCCTCGCGCATCGGGGTGCCGTTGGCCACCATGGCGGTGAGGCCCAGCAGGACGAGCGCCGAGGCCGGCAGGGGCTCGATGATCATCCCCGCGATGACGCACGCGAAGATGGCCGCCAGGCGCCATCCCTGCGGCGTGATGGCCTCGGGCCTCGGCACGAGGTAGGCGATGACCAGGAAGAGCAGCAGCAGCGCGGCCAGGCCCCGCACGCGAACGCGTGCGGGCGTGGGGGCAGGGGACGACATGTGGCCGCGATTATACGGGCCGGGGCGGGCTTCGAGGTTCTGAGGTTCTCAGGTTCTGGGGTTCTCAGGTTCCGGGGTTCCGGCGCTCTTCTGACTTCTCGCTTTTCACTTTTCACTTCTCACTTATTGATGAGCAATCGCCTTTGGTCCTTCTGGGCGACCTGCGTGTGCGTGAGGGCATGGAGCGCGGCGGTGACTACCGCGGCGACGATGGGGTCGGGGACCGGCGCCAGCGAGTAGTGCATCCACACGCCGTTACGCCGCGCCGAGACCAGGCCCGCGCGTCGCAGGTAGGCGAGGTGACGCGACGCGGTGGGCTGCGGCACGCCGAGGCTGGCGTGGATGTCGCACACGCAGACCTCGCCGTCCTCCAGCAGCGCCAGGATCCGCAGGCGCGTGGGATCGGCCAGGGCGCCGTACACCGTGGTCAGGGCGTCGAGGTCCCTCAGCCGGGGTACCCGGCGCGGGGTGCAGCAGGGCGTTGACATATTCGCATCAACGAATATAGCATGCAGAGGATATTCGCATATCCGAATACCCCAGACCCCAGACCCCAGACCCCAGACCCCAGACCCCGAGGGAGGCAGCGATGGCAAGCGAGAGCGTGGCGGACATCAAGTCGGTGGTGAAGGAGAAGTACGGCGAGGCCGCGCGGCGGGTGGCGGAGGGGAAGACCAGCGGTGGCTGCGGCTGTGGCAGCGACGCCAGCGCGTGCTGCGATCCGATCACCAGCAACCTCTACGATGCCTCGCAGATCGGCGTCCTTCCGATGGAGGCCGTCGTCGCCTCGCTGGGCTGCGGCAACCCGACGGCGCTGGCCGAGTTGAAGGCGGGCGAGACCGTGCTGGACCTGGGGTCGGGTGGGGGCATCGACGTCCTGCTGTCGGCCCGTCGCGTGGGGTCGACCGGCAAGGCCTACGGCCTGGACATGACCGACGACATGCTGGCGCTGGCGCACGAGAACCAGAAGAAGTCGGGCCTCACCAACGTGGAGTTCCTGAAAGGTGAGATCGAGCACATCCCGCTGCCCGACAACTCCGTGGACGTCATCATCTCGAACTGCGTCATCAACCTCTCGGCCGACAAGGACGCGGTGCTGCGAGAAGCCTTCCGGGTGCTGAAGCCCGGCGGGCGCTTCGCGGTGTCGGACGTGGTGGTGCGCGGCGGCGACGTGCCGGCCGACGTGCGCAAGAACATGGAGCTCTGGATCGGCTGCGTGGCGGGCGCGCTCGAAGAGACCGAGTACCGCCAGAAGCTGGCTGCGGCGGGCTTCGGCGACGTGGACCTCGAGCCCACCCGCATCTACCGCGCGGAGGACGCGAAGGCGTTTCTCGCCAGCGCAGGCCTCGACCGCGACGGCCTGGCCGAGTCGGTGGACGGCCGGTTCATGAGCGCGTTCGTGCGCGCCACGAAACCTGGCGGCGCGAGGGCCGAACCCTGCTGCGCGCCCGGCTGCTGCGCCTGAAAGGAACGTGAGAGGTGAGGGGCGCTGCCCCTCGCTTCTCTCCGTCGGTCCTCCTC
>DAIRFN010000179.1:0-8509 GCA_036795065.1 Vicinamibacterales bacterium | reverse complement strand
AGGAACGTGAGAGGTGAGGGGCGCTGCCCCTCGCTTCTCTCCGTCGGTCCTCCTCTATTCCCCCGGTCATCGGCGGCCCCCCCGGCCCAGCGCCATCTGCGTCCATCTGCGGCCCTCCGGCTCAGCGCCATCTGCGGCCTTTCCGGCTCCAGCGCCATCTGCGTCCATCTGCGGCTTGCTCGGCGTCTGAGTTAACGCACTCGTAACAGGCCCGTCACGACCCCTTCACCCCCCCTCGGTAGCCTGAGATCGTTTTCGATGGCACACGTTCTTCGTCCGTATCCCTTCCGCCCTTTCGGTGAGTGCCCGCTTTCAATGAGGAATCGCATGACTGTTCGATTTGCACGCGCGGCCGCGCTCTCCGGCCTGCTGCTGGGCGTCGCGTGGACGCCGGCGCCGGCGGAGCCGGCCGCCCAGGCTGCCGCCGCGCGCAAGGTGCGCGTCACCGGTATCGTCCGTGACGAGTCCAACAACATCACGCTGCCCGGTGTGCCGGTCGAGGTGGTCGGCCTGGACACAATCGTCTACACCGACGTCGACGGGCGCTACGTGCTCGACCTCGCGCCGGGCTCGTACGAGCTCAAGGTCGCGATGGACGGCTACCAGGACCGCCTGTTGAAGTTCGACGTGACGGCCGGATCGCGGGCGATGGACGTGAACGTCGGCATGAGGATGTCCGGGTTCGCGGAGACGGTGGTGGTCCAGGGCGACGCCCCGGTCGACGCGGTGACCTCCTCCGCCGAGACGATGATCGCCGAGCGCAAGAACGCGCCGACGATCGTCGATAACCTGGGCGCGCAGGACATGAAGCGGAACGCGGATTCGGATGCCGCGGGCGCGATGTCGCGCGTCACGGGCCTCTCGGTCGTGGACAACCAGTACGTCTACGTGCGCGGGCTCGGCGAGCGCTACAGCAACACGACCCTCTCGGGCGCCACGCTGCCGACGACCGAGCCCGACAAGAAGGTGGTGCCGCTGGACATGTTCCCGGCGGGCCTCCTCGACAACGTGTCGGTGACCAAGTCGTACTCGCCGGAACGATCGGCGGAGTTCGCCGGCGGGCTCGTCACGATCACGCCTATCAAGTTTCCGAGCCGCCCCGTGATCTCGCTGGGCTACGGCTTCTCCGGCAACACGATCACCACCGGCAAGTCGATCCCGCTCAGCCCGCTCGGGAGCCGCGATTGGCTCGGCTTCGACAACGGCGCCCGCTCCATGCCGTCGGCGTTCCCCTCCAACAAGATCGTGCGCCAGGGCATCTACACCCCGGACGTTGGCTACACCCCTGACCAGATCACGGGCTTCGGCGAGGCACTCGAGAACCGGTGGACGCCTTCGACGGCGGACGGCGCTCCCGGACAGAACTGGGGCGTGGTGTTCGGCAACCGGTTCGGCAAGCTCGGCCTCGTGGCCAGCATGTCGCACTCGTACCGTGAGCAGTACACCGAAGAGCAGCGCGCGTTCTACCGCATCGGCGACGCGGGCGAGCTCGAGGCCGTGAGCAACTACGACATGCAGTACGGCACCCAGCGCGCCCAGCTGGGCGTCGTCGGCAACATCTCGTACCAGTTCACCTCGAACAACCGGATCACCCTCGAGAACTTCTACAGCCACAGCGGCCGAGACGAGGGCCGGTATTTCGAGGGCCCGAACACCGAGAACAATTTCTACTACCGGAACTACCGCCTGCAGTTCATCGAGGAAGGCCTGCTCTCGAACTCGCTGAGCGGCGAGCACTTCCTCGCCGGCCTGGGGAACAGCCGCATCGACTGGCGCGCGAGCTACGCGCAGGCGAACCGCGACGAGCCCGATCTCCGGGAGACGCTCTACCAGGCCAACCAGGTGCGCGACGCCTCAGGCAACTACACGCCCGTCGGAAGCTTCCTGCTCGCCGACGAGTCGCAGAGCGGCTTCCGCATGTTCAACGGGCTGGACGACGAAACGGTGGACGTGGCGGCCAACTGGGGGGTGTTCAAGAACACCGGAAACCGGCCCACGCAGTACAAGTTCGGGGTCAACGTCATCGACCGCGGGCGTGACTTCTCGTCGCGGCGCTTCCGCTACATCCCCAACGTCGCCAACTCCGGAGGATCGGTCGGCCTCAATCTGTCGCTGTCGCCCGAGGAGCTCTACACGACCGAGAACATCGGGCCGCGGTGGCGCTTCAACGAGGAGACGCGCCCGGTCGACGGCTACACGGGCGATCAGACGACGCTCGCGGCCTACGGCATGGTGGACGTCGCGCTCTCGCCCAGCTCGCGGCTGATTGCCGGTGCGCGCGTCGAGGACTTCAACCAGGAAGTAACGACATTCGACCCCTTTGGCCTGTTCGTCCGGACGACGACGGCGGAGAACAAGAACACCGACATCTTCCCGTCGGTCAACTGGGTCCAGGCCATCCGCGCGAACCAGAACATCCGGTTGAGCTACAGCACCACGGTGAACCGCCCCGAGTTCCGCGAGCTGGCGCAGTTCGAGTTCACCGACGTCGTGGGCGCGCGCGCCGTGCAGGGCAACCCCGACCTCGACCGCGCGCTCATCCAGAACGTCGACGCGCGCTGGGAGCTGTTCCCCGGCGGCCGCAGCATCGTGGCGGCGAGCGGGTTCTACAAGTACTTCGACAGCCCGATCGAACGGGTGGTCATCGCGGGCGCCCAGCCCATTGCGACGTTCCAGAACGCCGACCAGGCGCGCAACTTCGGCGTCGAACTCGAGGCGGCCTACGACCTGGGCCGCGGCCTCTTCGTGAACGCCAACTACACGTGGGTGGACTCCGAGATCACCCTCTCGCCGGAGCAGCGCACGGTGCAGACCTCGCAGACCCGTTCGCTCGCCGGCCAGTCGAACAACCTCCTGAACGTGACCGCGGAGTACGTGTTCAAGGGGTTTTCGACGCGCCTGCTGTTCAACTACTTCGGCGACCGCATCTCCGACGTCGGCGCCAACCAGGCGCCGGACACCATCGAGAACGGGCGGGAGACGGTGGACCTCGTGTTCGTCCAGCGCTTCTCGCCGAAGCTGAACCTGCGCGTCAGCATCGAGAACCTCACCGATGCCGAGTGGCTGTTCACGCAGGGGAACTCGGTGCAGCGGAGCTTCCAGCTGGGCCGCACCATTGGCTTCGCGATTGGCTACGACGTCTTCTGACGCGGATGCGCCGCAGACGCGGATGCGCCGCAGATGACCCAGAACACTGGGCCGCAGATGGCACAGATAAGGCAGATACACGTCAGGCAGATACACGGGTTCCGGAAACTGGAGCGATTGAGGCAATCATGAATCAGGCGATGCGGAGAATGGCTGGGGCGGCGGTGGGCGCGGCCCTGCTTGCCCTGGCGGTGGCGCCGGTCTCGACCGAGCAGGCCCCGCCGGTCAACGTGCCGGGTATCGACAAGCCGGTGGTCGTCGTAACCGGCGAGATCGACAGTACCGAGTCGTGGACCAACAACTTCTACTACGTGCTGCGCGGAGCGGTCTTCGTCACCGAGGGCGCCACGCTCAACATCCAGGCCGGCACGCGGGTGATTGGCGAGGCGGGCAGTGTCGGCACGCTGATCGTGCTCCGTGGCGGCCGGCTGAACGCCATCGGCACGCGCGAGGCGCCCATTGTCTTCACCAGCGATCAGCCGGTCGGCTCGCGAAGCCGCGGTGATTGGGGCGGCCTCATCCTGAACGGCCGCGCCCCGGTCAACCTCGAGGGCGGTGAGGGCCAGGGCGAGGCCAACACCGGCATCTACGGCGGCGACGACCCGAACGACAGCAGCGGCACGATGCGCTACGTGCGCGTGGAGTTCGCGGGGACCGAGTTCAGCCCCGACAACGAGCTGAACGGCATCGCGTTCCAGGCAGTCGGACGCGGCGGCAGCTACGAGTACATCCAGGTGCACATGAACCGCGACGACGCCTTCGAATGGTTCGGTGGAACGGCGGACATCAAGTACGCCATCGCGTCGAACGCCGGCGACGACAGCTTCGACTGGACGTTCGGCTGGACGGGCCGCGCGCAATTCGTGGCCATCCACCAGCGGAGCGACGACGCCGATTGGGGCATTGAATCCGACAGCAACGAGTTCAACAACAACCTGTTGCCGCGTGCCAACCCGCAGATCTACAACATGACCATCTGCGGGGACCCCGATCGAAACGAGGGTGCCGAGAGCGTCCGCGGGGTGCTGTTCCGTCGCGGCACGGCCGTCACGTTCCGGAACTTCCTGATCACGGGCTCGAAGACGCTGGGCATGCAGATCGACGGTTCCACGTCGCTGGCGCAGGTGAGCAACGGTACGACACAGATCGGCGCCGGGGTCATCTGGGGGCCAACCACACCCCTGCACGCCAGCGTCCAGCCCTTCGTGGCCAGCGGCCGCTTCCCTGACGTGCGCGTCAATGTGGATGGCGGGCTGTCGAGCGCCTGCTTCAATCATGAATCGCCGGACTTCCAGCCCGTCTCTGCCGCCACGCTGGCGGGCGGACAGCTCGCCCCGATCCAGCCGCCCAACGACGGCTTTTTCGAGGCCGTCACGTTCATCGGCGCGGTACCACCGCCGCCCGGCGACGACTGGACGCGCGGGTGGACGGCGTATCCACAGAGGTAGGCACGCGGGTTCACAGCACGAAGGTTCAAAGCACGGACGTGCAAAGCTCGAGGGTTCAAGGCACGGACGTGCAAAGCACGAGGGTTCAAGGCACGGACGTGCAAAGCACGAGGGTTCAAGGCACGTGGGTTCCGGGCACGTGCGGTCAGTCGCCCGCCGGCGCCAGCTGGCGGGCAACGCGGGAGACGGGCCGGGTATACCGGTGCCGCCTCCCGTAGTAAGTTGGCGCGACATGCGATGCTGGGTTCTCTTCGTGGGCCTGATGGGACTGGCGGCGTGCGGTCCGTCGAGAGTGCCCCTGGCCGACACCCGGGAATCGGCGGCGGCCGTGGCCCAGGCGGTCGTCGACGCCATGACCGCCGGGGACCACGCGGCCCTCACCTCCCTGGTCCTCTCCGAGCAGGAGTTCCGCGACCACGTCTGGCCGGAACTGCCGTCCGCGCGGCCCGAGCGGAACCTGCCGTTTTCCTACGTCTGGGGCGATCTGCACCAGAAGAGCGACGAGAGCCTGCGTGCCCTGCTGGCGACGCACAGGGGCCAGCGCTACTCGCTCGTGGCCGTGCGATTTGGCGACCAGACCCCCTACCAGACCTACACCGTGCACCGCGCCAGCACCTTCGTGGTGCGCGACGCCGGGGACCAGGAGCTGGAGCTCCGCCTGTGCGGCTCGATGATCGAGCAGGGGGGGCGCTGGAAGGTCTTCAGCTATGTGGTTAACGACTGATCGCGGCCGAGTAGACAGATGTAACAACCGTGTAACACGTCTGTGACATACTTTCGGGCGTGCGATTCAGCCTGATTCCCAAGGAAGGCAAGTTCTTCGACGATTTCACCGCCCTCGCCGACCGCATCGTCACGGGCGCCACTCTGCTCGAGCGCATGCTGGCCTCCGATCCCCCTGACTGGGACATCGCGCTCCAGATCAAGCAGGTCGAGAACGAGTGCGACTCGCTCACCCACGGCATCATCCAGCGTCTCAACAAGACGTTCGTCACCCCCATCGACCGCGAGGACATCCACGCGCTGGCCACGTCCCTCGACGATGTGATGGACGCGATTGACGCGGCCTCGGGCGTGCTGCGCCGCTACCGGATGGCGTCGCTGCGCTACGGCGCGCGCGAGCTCGCCTCGCTCACCTGGCAGGCCGCGGTGCAGATGAAGGTGGCCGTCGAGGCGCTGGATCGGCGCGAGGGCGTGCACGAGCGCGCGGTCGAAGTGAACCGCCTCGAGAACTCGGCCGACGACGTGCACGACGAGGCGCTCCGGCGGCTGTTCGAGGAGGAGCGCGACGCGATCACGCTCATCAAGTGGAAGGAAGTCCTCGACCTGCTGGAAGAGGCCACCGACCGCTGCGAGGACGTCGCCAACGTCCTCGAAAGCGTGGTCGTGAAGCACGGGTAGCGCGCCGTGGAGTTCGCGCTCGTCGCGCTGGTCATCGCGGTCGCCCTCGTCTTCGACTACATCAACGGCTTCCACGACGCGGCGAACTCCATCGCCACCGTCGTCTCCACGCGGGTGCTCTCGCCCGGCAAGGCCGTCATCTGGGCGGCGTTCTTCAACTTCGCCGCGGCCTTCGGGTTCGGCACCGCGGTGGCGACGACCGTGGGCTCCGGGATGATCGACATCACGATCGTCACCACCGCCGTCATCATGGCGGGCCTCATCGGCGCCATCGTCTGGGACCTCATCACGTGGTACGTCGGACTGCCCACCAGCTCGTCGCACGCCCTGATCGGGGGCTATGCCGGCGCGGCCGTCGCGAAGGTCGGTACCGGCGCGCTCATCGTGGGTGGCTGGACCAAGACCCTCATCTTCATTGTCCTGGCGCCGGCCATCGGGCTCGTGCTCGGCCTGTCGCTCATGACGTCCATCCTGTGGCTGTTCCGAGGCTTCGCGCCGACGCGCGTGGACCAGTGGTTCCGCCGCCTCCAGCTCGTCTCGGCCGCGCTCTACAGCCTGGGCCACGGCGCCAACGACGCCCAGAAGACGATGGGCATCATCGCGGGGGCACTGTTCGCCGGCGGCTTCATCAGCGAGTTCCGCATCGACATGTGGGTGGTGCTCGCCGCGCATGCGGCCATCGCGGCCGGGACGCTCTCGGGCGGCTGGCGCATCATCCTGACGATGGGCCAGAAGATCACGCGGCTGCAGCCCGTCGGCGGCTTCGCGGCTGAAACAGCCGGCGCCGTCTCGCTCTTCACCGCCACGGCGCTAGGCGTGCCGGTCAGCACCACGCATACCATCACGGGCGCGATCGTCGGTGTCGGAGCGACCCGACGCCTGTCGGCGGTCCGCTGGGGGATCGCGGGACGCATCGTGTGGGCCTGGATCCTCACCATCCCCGCATCGGCGCTGATCGCCGCGGGCGCGTTCTATCTGCTCGCGGCCATCGGGATGCCCTAAAGGAAGTGAGAAGTGAGAAGTGAGAAGTGATGTCGCGGGTAGTAACTTCCCGTGATTGGGTAGTGGCTACCCGCGGTCACGGCGACTGTCGTTGGCGTGCGCGGATTTGACCGCAGCGGTCAGGATCGCGACCAGCTGGTGGCTCTCGTCCCGCAAGCCATCGAGCGTGGTTCCCGAGGGATGGGTGGCCGAATCGCGCAGCAACCGCAGCCAGAAGTGGCTTTCGCGCATCTCCTTGAGGGCGATGTGTCGTCGGGTAAGCCATTCCTTCCGGCTCTGTGCGCCCGGCCCTTCTGAAGAGTTCGCCCCGGCGGAAGTGCCGCTCTTCAGCAGCTGGACCCAGATAACGTGGTCGGCAGCAGAGCGAGAAGGCATAGGTTCGGTCTTCGATGGAGACGAGTCTGGGAGCCACGAGCCGAATGGGAGCAAGGCTCGTTCCATCTCGTTGACCTCCAGCTTCTCACTTCTCACTTCTCACTTCTCCCTTTCTGAGAGGAAGGCGCACCGTGAAGACCGCGCCTCCGCCCGCCTGGTTGGCCGCCGTCACCGTTCCGCCCATCACCTGCGTCAGGTGCTTCACGATGGCCAGGCCGAGTCCGGTGCCGCCGGGGCGGGCGCGTGATTTGTCCACGCGGTAGAAGCGCTCGAAGACGCGCGTGAGATCGTCCTCGGGCAAACCGGGGCCGGTGTCGCTCACCGTCAACACGTAGCGATCGCCCTCGAGCGCCGCGGCTACCGCGATCGCGCCAGCGTCCGGCGTGTAGTTCACGGCGTTCTCGATCAGGTTCCGCACGATGTCGTGCATCTTCGCGGGGTCGATGATCAGGACGCGCGCGTCCGGGCCGATCGCCGTTGCCACCCGCTGCTGCTTCTCGGCGATCGGGCGCTCGAAATCCGCCAGCACGCTCGCCACCAGCGCCTGGATGTCGCACGGCGCGTACTCCACGGCCTCCTGGCCCGCGTCCAGTCGCGCCAGCCGCAGCAGTTCCTTTACCAGCCGCTCCATGCGCGCCGCGTGCCGGTGAATGATCTCGAGGAACCGCTGCCGCGCCTCCTCGTCGTCCGGATCGTCCATCAGGGCCTCGGCATAGCCCTTGATGGCGGTCAGCGGCGTCCTGAGCTCGTGCGAGACGTTGGCGACGAAGTCGCGGCGGATCTGGTCGGCCTTCCGGAGATCGGTGATGTCGTGCAGGACGAGCACGGCGCCGCGCCCGGCGGCCACGACTGGCGCCGCGCGCGAGACGAGCGTGCGGCTGCGGTCGCCGGCCAGCGAGAACTCCAGGCCCTCGGTGGGCTCACCCGCCAGCACGCGCCCCAGCTGCTGCACGATGCCGGGATGGCGGATGGCCTCGACGTACGGCCGATCGCTGGCCTCGCGCTCGAGCTTCAGCATGCCGAGGTAGAGCTGGTATTCGGCGTCGTCCGCGAGCGAAGATGCGTGCGCAAGAGCCTGCTCGGCGCCGTTCGGATCGCCGTGGTGGAAGCGCGCCCTGGCGAGAGCGAGCTGGAGA
>DAIRFN010000178.1:0-11643 GCA_036795065.1 Vicinamibacterales bacterium | reverse complement strand
TGCGGTGGTAGCCGTTGCCGATCATGTCGGCGTAGTGCATGTAGATGTAGTTCTGACCGTCGAGCAGCGGGTCCTGTCGCACCCGATCGAGGAAGAACTTCCGCATGCGCTGCTCCTGAACGCCGATCGGCCGGAGCTTGCCTTCGAGCTCGCTGTTGCCCAGCATGGCGTCGGTGAAGCGCACCATGTTGAACACGATGTCGAGCTTCTCCTTCCTCGCCCACGCCAGGATGTTCTCCGCGTCGTCCAGGTTGGTCTCGAAGATGGTGGACGAGATCCCGAAGTTGAAGCGATAGGTTTTCTGCAGCTCCTGCATGGCCGCGATGGTCTTGCCCGCCTTCTCGAAGGCGTTCTTCACATTGCGGACCCTGCCGTGCATGTCGTTGACGCCGTCGATGGACACGCGCGTCGAGAAGATCACGTTCCGCTCGTTGCAGAGCTGCACGATCTGCGTGAGCATCGGGATGGCGCGGTGATGCGTGATCCCGGTGGTGTTCAGCGTGAGCTTCCGGAGCTTCGGGAACTTGTCGATCATCAGCCGGGCGATGTCCACCAGGTCGTTACGCGTGGTCGGCTCGCCGCCCGAGATGGACGCGTTCTCGATGTCTTTCCACAGGTTGGAACTGAATGTCTGCTCGATCTGCTCGAGCGTCATGTCTTCCTTGCGGTTCCCGCGCGTCCAGTTGCTGCACATCTCGCAGCGGGCGTCACAGACGAAGGTGCAGTGGAAGATGAAGACGGTGGGGTGGAGCGGCGTATATTTCGCGACGGCGGCTCGCACGAAGTCGCGAGGGGCACTGAGCGCCGCCTTCGCGAGATACTTAGCTGCGTAGACCTGTGCCATGTAAGTTATAGATTTTACAGGATTTCCCTGTCCTTCCGCAACCAGAGCAGCAGGCCCGGGATGTTGCCGGCCAGGCCCGTCACCACGATCAGCGTCGAGAGGGCGAACGACGCCGCGTCGGGCACGCCCACCGGGCGCAGCATCCAGACGAAGACGCCCTGGGGCAGCCCGAAACCGCTCACCGAGATGGGGAGCAGCAGCATCAACAGGCCAAGGGGCATGAAGAGCAGGTAGTAGCTGAACGGCACGGTCAGGCCCAGGCCAAGGCCCAGGACATAGGCCTCGACGATGCGGATGACCTGGATGGCAACGGACCAGAAGAAGACCTGGGCCAGGGTGCCGCCGCGGCCGCGGTAGCGGCTCACCGCGTCGGTGACGCGCACCAGGGCGCGCCCGACGGGGCCCGCGTGCGCACGGTCGGCCAACACGGCCTTCACGGCGTGGTCGGCCCAGAAGGCGCCCACGCTGATCAGGGCCAGCACCCCGATGGCCACGAACACGCGCCAGTCGCTCGACGCGCTCGACGACCACGCGAAGAGGCCCACCACTGCCATCAAGCCGAGCGACAGCGTGCCAAGCAGTCGATCCACCACCACCGAGGCCAGCGCCTCGCCGCCGCCCGAGTCCACCGCGCCGGAGCCTTGGCGAAGGCGGGTGTGATTGCGCAGGCTGTAGGCGCGCGCCGCGTCGGCGCCCACTCCGGCGGGCAGGAAGCTGCCCACGAACGAGCTGACGAGGAAGATGTCGGCCGCCTTGGCGGTGGTGATGGGCACGCCGCTGGCGCGGAGCAGCAGCACCCAGCGGTAGATCATGATCACGCGATCCAGCGCCACGAGCAGCAGGACGAAGGCGAGATGCCCCCGCTTGATGGAGACGATGGCCCGCCAGGCCTCGGCCATGTCGATGCGCGTGGACAGCCACCAGAGGATGGCGGCCGAGAAGAGGACGCGCATCCACGAGGAACGGAGGATGCGGATCACGCTGGCTACCGCGGCTTCTGCGCGACGAACGTGAGCGTTTCGAACAGGTTCTTGCGCACCTTGAAGACGAAGTCCTCGGTTCCCGTATGGCGCGACAGGGCGTTCACTCCGGGAAGGTTGACCAGCAGGGCCGCCGCGGCCAGCACGTCGCGCGCCAGGCCCGTAGCCACACCGATGCCGCGCTCCACGTGCAGGATGTCGAAGCCGCTGTCGTTGAAGAGCTGCCTCACGCGACGCTCGGTGGTGACGAAGTTGTGCGTGTAGTCCACGTCCCAGAAGAACGTGCGCTCCTTCAGGTAGTCGGGCACGACGACGAAGAAGATGCCGCCGGGCCGGAGCGATCGAAGCGCCTCGGCCGTGAACTGCCGCGCGGCGTCGATGCCGCTCATGTGCTCGAGCACCTGGTCGGCGTAGACCACGTCGGCGGTGGCGTCGGCCATGGGCATGGGCGGCGTCCACGCCTCGAGCACCTTCAGGCCCTTCTTGCGCAGGACGTCGATGAGAATGGGGCTGGCCTCGACGGCGGTGTAGTTCCAGCCGGCCTCGACGGCCTGTTCGGCCAGTGAGCCGTGGCCCGGGCCGATCTCGAACATGTCCCCGGGCGCTTTCGCGTAGCGGTGGAGCAGGGCCAGGCGGTGCCGCTCGATCTTGCCGCGGCGCCCGCTGCCATAGGTGGTGAGCTTCTTCTCGGAGAAGCTCTTGTAGAAGGTAGACGGCTCAGCCACAACCAGCGAGGGTACACGATTGCGGGGGCACCCGCACTTGGCGACTGCCCCCGCTCTTCTTACTCTTCACTTCTCACGTCTGACTGTTCACTTCCTGCGAGGCCGGCGTGGCCGGCCGTGACTATTGCGGCAGCAGGTTGAGCGCGCCCACGCCCGGTGCATAGATGGCCTGGATGCCTGGCAGCCGGCCGATGTAGTCGGTGTGCCAAATCGGGTTGGGGCCGCCGATGCTGAGGACCAGGTCCCACGCATCGCGCGTGTCGCACCGGGCGATGACGTCGTCGGCCTGCGGACGACCGGGGCCGCCGTTCTTGATGCACCAGTTGCCGTCCGGCCCACGCGGGTTCCACTTGCCGTGGCCGTAGTGCAGGGCGGCCACCGCGGTCTCGAGATAGACGTTTCGCTGCTCGCGCGACGAGCGCGACCCGATGTCGTAGCGGCCGGCCTGGTAAATGGCGAAGATGATGTCCACCGCCTCGTTGATGCCGATATTGCGCGGGGGCCCGACGCGCCCGCCCGCCGTGGGCTGCTCGGGGGTGGTGAAGGTGGACGGCGGGGACCAGGGGCCAACGCTGCCATCTTGCCGCGCGCGGACTCGCCAGGAGTAGACCGTGTCGTACTCACCGTCGGGTGGCGTGTACTGCGTGCTGCCGGCGGACTCGGCGACCGTGGCGGTATGCACGACGTTGCCTCCGAGTCGCACCTCCAACTCGTAGTTGAGGGCGAGCCCGCCCACGAACCGTGCCGTCGAGTTCTGCCACTGGAGCAACGGGCCCGGCGTTTCAACCCGCACGCCGTTCTCGGGGGAGACCAGCACCGGCGCCGTGACCTTCAGCGTGGAGCCGTCCGCGGCTGCGGTAGCCGCGCCGCCCGCGGCGGCTGACGGCGAGGTGGGGTACCGGGGGTGCCGCTGCACGCGGCCATCAGGACAGCGACCGCACAGGGCACGACCGCCTTCGAGAACGTCCTCATCATCGTTCAACTACTCCTCGGGCCCGTGCCGTGTGGGGACGACCCACGCGTGGTTCTGCGGACGGGACCGCCCGCCATTGTAGTCGACCGCCTGGCGAATGGACAGGCATTTCGGCCCATGAATGCATGCGGCCGCTCATTCTGGCACCGCCTCGGCGTGCTACACTTCCGTGTTTTTGTTCGGGTGAGTTTCGGAAGGGAGCCAGGAGCCGTGATGCACAGAACGATGCGGGCCGCGATGATGGCGGCCGTCCTCGTGGGGGCGAGCCAGCCGGCCGCCGCTCAGTCCTCGCTGTTGGAAACGCCGTGGGAGGACCGGGTCTTCGGCGGGTTCAACTTTGCCTTCGATGCGAGTAAGTCCGACATCTCGGCGACCAGCCCCTTCGTCATCTACGACGAAACTGGCGGGCTGACGACCAACGCCGAGTTCAAGGCCGACACCCTTCTCGATGGCTCCTTCGGCGCCCGTGTGTGGCGCAACCTAGGCGTCGCCGTCGGCTTCTCCTCGCGCAGCGGCACCGGCGAGGGCACCATCGAGGGCAGCATCCCGCACCCTCTCTTCTACGACCAGCCACGCTCCTACACCGACAACCTGGATGGAATCGACCGCACCGAGTCGGCCACCCACCTGCAGTTCGGCTGGATGGTGCCGCTGAACGACAACTTCGACGTGTTCGTCTATGCTGGACCGTCCTTCTACCGCCTGACCCAGGAAGTGGTGACCGACCTTGCGGTGGCCGAGCAGGGCCCGCCCTACTCGACCGTGGTCGTGTCGCCGTCGTTTGCCGAGCGTAAGGAGAGCGCGGTCGGCTACAACCTCGGCGCCGATATCACCTACATCTTCTACACGCGCGACACCCTGCGCCTCGGCATTGGCGGTTTCATGCGCTTCACCGGCGCCACGGCCGACGTCGAACTCGGCAACGGCGTGACCGTCGAGAGCGGCATGGGCGGCTTCCAGATGGGCGTCGGGGCACGCGTGCGGTTCTAGGGCGGGGCACGAAGGTTCAGGCACGAAGGTTCAAAGCACGGACGTTCAAAGCACGGACGTTCAGAACACGTACGTTCAACACACGAACGGGGGTCCCGGGACATGCGCCCGGAACCCCCGTTTTCGTTTCAGCGTGCTGGCGAACCCGCCGCGCTTCGAACGCCGTGCTTTGAACCCCCCGTGCTTTGAACCCGCCGTGCTTTGAACCCGCCGTGCTTTGAACCCTCGTGCCTAGAACCTTCCTCGACTAATCCACCGTCCAATCGTGCCCGCGTTCCGCGTGGCTTCGGTCTGATCGATCCAGGCCGGCGTGGGGTTCGGCCCGCAATGCCCGCCCAGGATGTCGATGATGTAGACCTCGGTCGTGCCCTCGTCGGGCTGACTGCCGTAGTTGTAGTCGACGATGTCCTGCGAGGGGTCGCCCGCGTTGCCGCGCTTGCCGTTGTAGCCCCAGCGCGTGTCCATCGTCCGCAGCCGGTCCACCAGCCGGTCCATGAACTCCCACGAGCCCCCGTGTTCCTGGCACGAGTTGCGCAGCGCCGACGGGTATTGCCTGGCGATGTCCTCGACCACGCTGGCGCCGTAACCAGGCAGCCCCAGCCGCTGGCCCGGCGGCGGGTCCGGTGTGCGGGCGCCTCCACCGGGGCCCGGTGAGGGCGAAGGCGAGGGACCGGGACCGGGCGAGGGTGCGGGTCCGCCCGGCGCGGCGGGCGTCTTGAACGACACCGTGGTCGAGTAGCCGCTGGTCGTCACGCCGTCGGTGGCGTACGCGCGCCAGTAGTACGTGGAGTTGTAGGGGATGTTGCCCACGGCCACCAAGGTGGTGCCGCTCGGGTCCGGCGCCGCCGTCAGCACCGCGACGATGGAGGCCGGGTCGGGCGCCGTGCCGACCTCGATGCGATAGACGGCGTTGGCCGTCCCGGCGATGCGGCCGTTGCGGATCTTGAAGACCGGCGTGACGGTGGCAATGGTCCCGATGGGCTCGAGCGGCGCGGGCGGTTCCAGGACGACCGGGTCCACCACGCGGAAGCTCGCGGCCGACGAGTAGGGTCCCGTGTTGGCCCCGTCCATCGCCCGGGCCCGCCAGTAGTAGGTGGAGCCCGCGGTCAGCATCTCGGGGATGCGGTAGCTGGTGCGCCCGCCCTCCCCAGGGGCGACGCGGTCGGCATGGTGCAGCAACCGCTCGAACGTGGCATCGCCCGCCAGCTCGATCTGCAGCCACAACGGGCGCTCGCCGTTGGTCTGGGCGTTCTCGATGAGCAGCGTCATCAGCTCGCCGCTGTGGACGATTTCCGCGCCGGCGGCGGGCTCGAGGGTCTGCGGCGCCGTGATGTTCACGCCGGGAATGGGACCGGCGATCGACGGGCTGAGGGGGTTCGCGCTCTTGGCCTGCTCGCACCCCACGGCCACGAAGCTGGCAGCGGCGACCAGGGCCACGGCAATCGGGCGTTGCATCGGGACGACTCCTTACGGGGAGCTATCGGCAGATCGGGCCCGCGCCTTTACACTGCGCTTTACGTGGTTGCCCAGGACTGCCACGAGGAGGGAGGCGGCTCATTATAATGGCCTGTGCGCATCCTGATGCTGGCGCCGGAGCCGTTCTTCGAGCCCCGCGGCACTCCCTTCAGCGAATATCACCGCCTCAAGGCCCTGTCCGAGTTGGGGCACCACGTGGACCTGGTCACCTATCCCATCGGCCGGGACGTGGACATCCCCAACCTCCGCATCTTCCGGGCCTGGCGGCCGCCCTTCGTCACCCGGGTTCGCATCGGCCCGTCGTTCACCAAGATCCTCCTCGACGGCCTGATGCTCTTCACCATCGCGGGCCGCGCGTGGCGCGAACGCTACGACGCCATCCACTCGCACGAGGAAATGGGCCTGGTCGGCGTGTGGCTGGCGAAGTGGCTGGGCATCCCGCACCTCTACGACATGCACTCGAGCCTCCCCCAGCAGCTGAACAACTTCAAGTACAGCCGGTCGGGGATGCTGCGCTCGCTGTTCACCTGGGCCGAGGGGCGGATGGTGCACGGATCGCAGTCGGTCATCACCATCTGCCAGGAGCTGCAGGACACTGTGGTGGACATGGGCGCGGGCGATCGCGCGATGCTCATCGAGAACGTGATGGGCGGCGACGTGGACGAGGCGCCGTCGCGCCCGGCAACCGACATCCGCACCACGTGGGGCATCCCGGCCGACGCGCCGCTGGCGCTCTACACCGGTACCTTCGAGGCGTACCAGGGCGTGGAGCTGCTCATCGACGCGGCGGCCATCCTGGCGCGCACGCGTCCGAGTGCGCGCGTGCTGGTCGTGGGCGGCGAGCCGCAGCAGGTGGATCGCGCGCGCGGCGTGGCGCGCGAGCGCGGCGCGGCCGACTCGATGATCTTCACCGGCCAGCAGCCCGCGCGCGAGATTCCGAGCTTCGTGCAGGCGTGCGACGTGCTGGTCTCGCCGCGCATCCGCGGGACCAACACGCCGCTCAAGATCTACTCGTACCTCCGGAGCGGCCGTCCCATCCTCGCCACCAACCTGCTGACCCACACGCAGGTGCTCAGCCCCGACATCGCGATGCTGGTGGCGCCCGAACCGGAGCCGTTTGCCGAGGCGCTGGCGGCGCTCCTGGACGACGCGGAGGGGCGCAAGGCGCTGGCGGCGCGCGCGCGGGCCGTCGCCGACGAGAAGTACAGCCGCGCCGCCTATGTGCGGCGCACGGCGCAGGCCTACGCGCGGCTCGTGCCCGGCGGCCCGTCGGGCGCGGTGTCGTCTTCCATCCACGTGGCCGAACGGTGAGGGTGCTGGTGACCGGCGCCACCGGCTTCACCGGTGGGCACCTGGCGGCAACCCTGGCCGGGCGCGGAGCGGAGGTGCGGGCGCTCGTCCGATCGAAGAGCCGCGCGCGCTTCGACCGCTCGCCGCTGGCCGCGGCCGGGGTGCAGCCCGTGGAGGGCGACCTGGGCGACCGCGCGTCGGTGAGGCGCGCTGCGGAGGGTGTGGAGGTCGTGTACCACATTGCCGCGACCTACCGCGAGGCGGGGCAGCCCGATTCGGCCTATCGCGCCATCAACGTGGACGGCACGCGCAACCTGCTGGAGGCTGCGCGGGCGGGCGGCGCCCGAAGGCTGGTCCACTGCAGCACCGGCGGCGTGCACGGGCACATCGCGCACCCGCCGGCCAACGAGGACGCGCCGTTCAACCCCGGCGACATCTACCAGGACACCAAGCTCGAGGCGGAGCAGCTCGCGCGGCGCTTCGGGCAGGAGACCGGCTTCGACGTCGTGGTGGCGCGGCCCATCGGCATCTACGGCCCTGGCGACACGCGCTTCCTGAAGATGTTCCGCGGACTGGCGCGCGGCAAGTTCCCGATGCTCGGGTCGGGCCGGGCCTTCTACCATCTCACCTACATCGACGACCTGGTGGAGGGGTTCATCCTGTGCGGCACGGTGCCCGCCGCGGCCGGGCGCACCTACATCCTGGCCGGCCCGCGCTATACGACCCTCGAGGAACTGGTGGCGCTGGTCGCGAGGGAACTGGGCGTGAAGCCGCCGCGCATCCACTGGCCCGTGTGGCCCTTCTGGACCGCGGGCCTGCTGTGCGAGCTGGTATGCGTGCCGCTTCGCATCGAGCCTCCGCTCTACCGCCGTCGGGTGGACTTCTATACCAAGAGCCGGGCGTTCGACACCACCCGCGCGCGCACGGAGCTCGGTTTCGCCCCGAAGGTGGGTCTGGAGGAGGGCATCCACCGGACCGCCGAGTGGTATCGCCATGAGCACCTGCTGTGAAAAAAGAAACCACGAAGACACGAAGGGAATCACCAAGGACACCCCTAAGAGTCTTCGTGCCGTGCTTCGTGTCCTTCGCGCCTTCGTGGTTTCTTTTCGAACTCCATGCGTAAACTGAACATCGTCCAGATCTGCGATCACCTGGGCTGGGAAGGCTCGCGCATGCACGGCGTAAAGCGGCTCTTCGCGTGGATGATCCCGCGCTTCGACAAGAGCCGCTTCAACGTGTCGCTCATCAGCCTGCGGAGGAAGGACCTCTCCGAGGACACGCTCGAGCAGTTCGGCATCGACGTCACCTACCTGGCGCGCCACAAGTTCGACCCGGCCACCTACCCGGCGCTGCTGAAGGTGCTCCGCGCGAAGCAGGCCGACATCGTCCACATGCACGGCTACGGCGCGACGACGTTCGGGCGGCTGTGCGCGTGGCGGATGGGGATCCCGTCCATCCTGCACGAGCACGCCAACCTCGGCGACACGCCGTGGTTCCAGAAGGTCGCCGACAAGGTCCTGGCGCCGCACACCGACATCGCCATCGCCGTGTCCGAGTCCACGGCGGAGTTCACCACGCGGGCCCGCTTGATGCCGCCCGAGCGGACCAGGGTGGTGTACCTGGGCGCGCCGCTGGACGAGTTCGCGCGGCCCCGGAGCGCGGAGGAGATCGCGTCCGCGCGGGCCGAGCTGGGCATCGCGCCCGAGACCATTGCGGTGGGTACGGTGACGCGCCTGATGCCCTCGAAGGGCAACGAGTACCTGGTGAGCGCGGTACCTGCGATTGTCGCGCGCCACCCGAAGGCGCGTGTCTTCATCGCGGGCGAAGGTGAGTTGCAGGGTGCCCTCCAGGAACAGGCGCGCGCGCTCAACCTGGGCGACCGCCTCACGTTCCTGGGCTTCCAGCGCGACGTGGCGAAGGTGCTCTCCGCCTACGACGTGCTGGCGTTTCCGTCCCTCTGGGAAGGCACGCCCCTCACCGTGTTCGAGACCCTGGCGATGGGCAAGCCCATCGTGGCCACCGACGCCGACGGCCTGCTCGACGTGCTGACCGACGGCCAGGACGCCGTCATCGTGCCCAAGCGCGACGCGGCGCGCCTGGCCGATGCCGTGTGCGCCCTCATCGAGCAGCCCGAGCGGGCAGGGCGGCTGGCGGCTGGCGCCCGCGAGACCGGGACGCACTATGACATCCAGGCGTTCGTCCGTAAGATGGAGCGGCTCTACGTCCTGCTGCACGAGACCTCGCGCGCCACGAAGCGCGCGGGGGTGCTGAAGGCCGACCTGAGCTTTCTCGAGACCTGAGCGGATGACCATCGACCAGCCCGTCGCCACGCGCATCGCCGGCCGCAGCCTGGCCTGGCGCCTCGGCGCCTCGGCCACCGCCGCGGTCGCTGCCGTGCTGCTGGCGTGGGCGCTCACCGTGGACTTCACCAAGGTGAGCTACGGGTTCTTCAGCGACGGCGCCACCTACTACAGCCTCGCGCACAGCCTGGCGGACGACCTCGACTTCGAGTACCGGCGCGAGGACCTGGTGCGCGTGTGGCGCGAGTTCCCGAGTGGCCCCGAGGGGATCTTCCTGAAGCGTGGGCGCGACGTGGACATCTCGCTGGGCGCGGGCTTCCCGTTCGTGCACGTCACCTCGACGGACGATCCGGACGACGAGCGGCTCTACTACGGCAAGTCGTACATCTTTCCGCTGGCCGCGGCGCCGTTCGTGTACCTCTTCGGCACCAACGGTTTCCTCGTGCTGCACGCCGTGCTCATCACGCTGGCGTTCCTGGCGGCCTATGCGTTCCTGGTGGCGCGCAGCCACCCCATTGCGGCGCTCGTCTTTGCCTTCGCTTACGTGTTCGTGTGCGTCGCCCCGGTCTACATGGTGTGGATGACGCCCGACTTCTTCAACCTGGCGATGGTCACCTTCGGCTACTTCTTCTGGTGCTACAAGGACGTCGTCGGGCCCAACGCGGTGCCGCTGTCGGCGGCCACGCGCGTGCGCTGGTTCCTGGGAAACCGCTCCGACGTCATCGCGGCCATCTTCCTGGGCATCGCCACCTTCTCGAAGCCCACGCACATCCTGCTCATCGCGCCGCTCCTGGTTTCGGCCGTGCTGCGCCGCCAGTGGCAGCGCACCGCGCGCATCGGCTTGTTCTTCGGCTTCATCGTCGCGTTGCTCTTCGGCGCCAACATCGCCATCACCGGCGAGTGGAACTACCAGGGGGGCGATCGCCGGACGTTCTACAGCGGCATGGGCGGCTTCCCGTTCCAGACCGAGCAGAATCGCTTCGACGCGGTGGGCGACGACCGTGCGACGAACCGGATTCCGGTGGAGGTGCTCACCGGTCGCGACGCCGTCGTGGACGTGTTTCGACGCAATCTCGGTTACTTCTTCTTCGGCCGTCACACCGGCTTCGCCGCTTACTACTTCCCGGGTGTAATCGCGATGCTGCTGTTCCTGGCCGCCACGCGCGACCGCGCGGTGTGGCAGTGGCTCACGCTCGCGGCGGGACTGGGCTCGGCCGTCGCGCTCCTGCTCTACATGCCCTACACGTATTCGGGTGGGGGAGGGCCGGTCGGGAATCGGTACTTCCTCGGCGTGTACCCGGTGTTCCTGTTCCTCACGCCGCCGCTGCAGACGGCCGTGCCGGGTCTCATCGCGATGGCGGTGAGCGGGTTGTTCACCGCGCAGATTCTCTCGAACCCGTTCTACGCATCGTTTCATCCTGGCGAGCACACCAAGACGGGCTTGTTCCGCTACCTGCCGCCGGAGCTGACCCTGGTGAACGATCTGCCCGTGAACGTCAGCCCCTCCAGGTCGCGGCAGCCGCTCGGCGGCACCCCGCCCGTGTCCGCGTACTTCCTGGACGACAACGCCTACAACCGCGAAGGGGACGCGTTCTGGGTGCGCGGCGAGTCGCGCGCGGATCTCATGCTGCGCGCGCCCATCGTCGCGGAGGGGGGGGCCGCGGGCGAGCTGAACCGCCCGCTCAGGATCCCGCGCATGGAGGTGCACCTCGAGACGGGCCCCGTGCCGAACCGCGTGACGGTGGCCACCGACGGCGACCTGCGCATCGTGGAGATGGAAGCCAGCTCGCGGCAGTCGTTCGTCATCGAGATGCCGCGCGGGTTGCCGTACCGCCCGGATCCGCGGTTCCCGACGAACTACGTCTACACGGTGTCGATCGAGAGCGCCACGGGGTTCATCCCGCTGTTCCAGTCGGGGACGCGCGACAACCGATTCCTCGGGGTCTTCGTGCGGTTGGTGCCGCTTTATGAGTAGGCGGGAGGTGGGCGCGTCGGGCCGTGCGTCTCGCCGGGCAGATCGGTCGGTCGGCGTCTGCGAGCGTGGGGGCGAGCCTGTCGCCTGCCC
>DAIRFN010000177.1:3339-11666 GCA_036795065.1 Vicinamibacterales bacterium | reverse complement strand
CCCGATGGGCGTCTCGCCCAGCACGGCGTCGTTGACCACCTCCCCGCTCGTGCGGCGGACCGTCCGGGTCTGCAACTCCCATGAGCCGAGCATCTGCTCGCGAGCGGTTCGCGTGGCTGGCGCGGGGCCGGACGCCGGGACGGGCGCCGAGCACGACCAGAGCCCGGCAGTAGCAAGGACGATGACGAGCCCGGCAGGGAGGAGGCTGCGACGACTCATTGCTCTCAAGGTAACCTGAGATACTCGCCGTCCTCGAAGTCCGTCATCTGCATGATCAGGTTGTACCGAACGGTCAGGGTCTCCTCGGTCAACACGGCAGTCGCGCCCCACGGTCCCGCCGCGCTCCAACCTTCCCACTCGAAGCTGACCAGGCCGCCCGCCTCGCTGTAAGTGCCGCGGTACTCGCCCGAGGGGTAACCGCCGCTCGTGTACTGAAGCGCGAAAGTCGCGTCGTCGTGGAGCACGTAGCGGGACACCAGGAGCCCGCCCTGCGCCTCGGCATTGACGTAGGTGCGCGCGGAGCCTGTGACGGCCGGGAAGCCAGGCGGCGGTGCCGTCGAGGCCGTAGGTGCCGTGGGTGTCACGACGCGGCCGGAGCCGCACGACGTCGTGATCACCAGAAGGACGAGAAGCACTCCGCTACGAGCTACGGGGTGCCGCATACGTGCCTCCCTTTCGGAAGCTCAGTCACGGACTGACGAACCGCCGGTCAACCCCTGATCTGCGGAGCCTCGATTCTAAGGCACGAGACGGACGCGCGGCTGGGGTTCAGGGCCGCGGACGGGCGCGGGTCCGCGTCAAAGCGTGGGCGCCACCCCCCGCGGCCGCCACCGCTGGCGCGCCACCCTACGGCTGGAAGTTGATCGCCACGGTGACGATGACCGGCACTGCCACCCCTTTCACGCGGGTGGGGGCGTACTCCCACTGCCGCACGGCGTCGAGCGCCGCCTGGTCCAGCACCGGGACGGACTTCAAGACGCGCGCATCCACCACCTTGCCATCCGGACCGATCGTCAGCTCCAGTTGCACGGTGCCGCCAATCCGATTCGATTTCGCGAGCGCCGGATAGACGGGGGCCACGTCCCTGGTCTTCGTCGGATTACGAACCGCTCCACCGACACGCACCGCGGTCTTCGCCAGCCTGGCGCGCGTCTCCGCGTCGGCTTTCGCCTTCGCCACGGCGGCGGCCGCCGCAGCGTCCGCCCGCTCCTTGCCGGCGATGGCGTCGGCCGTGGCCTTCTCGCTCGCCGCCCGGGCCGCGACGGCCAGTTCGCGCGCGCGATCGTAGGACTTCATCCACTTGGCGTCCTGCGCCGCCAGTTCGGCATCGAGGGCCAGTTGGGCGTCTGAAGCGGCCTTCAAGGACTCAGGAGCGTATTCACCCGCAGTCGGCGGCGTCTGAGTGCGGGCCGCTCGCGCCGCGTCAATCTCGGCCGTCGGCCGCGTGCCACACGCCGTCGTGAAGGCGAGAACGAGAACGATCGCCGGGACTCGTACGGTCGCATGCATCGCTGTGCCTCCTGTGGAATGTCCAAACCAGGCAATTGCCGACACGGTCTGTCCCATCCGTTACCCAGTGACCGCCGCCGCGATTCTCTCGGCAACTCTAACAGCAATGGCTCCACCAAATCGACCAGGTGCGCCGGAATGCATGTGGTGGGTGGGACGCCGCGGGAAGAGTATATCCGCCTCTACGCCTTGAGGTCGTCCTCGCCGTGGGCGCGGCGATTGGCGTCGCGCTCGCGCCAGGCGCGCTTTCGAGGAGACGCCGGGTCGTTCGGGCTGGAGTCGTCGTCCGGGTTGGAGAGCTCGTCGAGCGCCTCATCCGGGTTGACGACGGCCGACTCGTCGATGGCGGCATCGTCGATATCGATGGACCGCTCAGGAATCGGCTCGGCCTTTTCTGGGGTGCGCGGGTTCGAGGGTGTCCGTTTCGAGGGCATGCTTTCCTCCTGATCGCTCAGAAAGCAAGACCGATGCCTGGCGGTTTGGATCCGCCTCGACCAGCCTCATCGGGGCCGGCGGGATGGATGAGGTCGATCGCGCGCGACGGCAGGCTCAATCGCGACGGTCAAGGAAACGCTCGTCGAGATTCGGAGGATGATGCGGACTGGATGCTGATTCCGGCTCACGTGTTCGAGCTGGTGCAGCCCCTTCTAAACAGGTGCCTGGAAGCGGGTGCGAATGATTGTGGCGTCCCCACCGGGAGCGGGCCACACCCTACAAGATCCCCCTCGCGAGGAGCACCCAGCGGGCGGCATAGAGGCACTATGCGGCCAGTTCGCTGACCGTTGAAGGCCGGCGCTCTCCCCTCACCGCCCGCCCCAGACCACCCGGCTGGTCGTCGTGCCCCCGATGCTCTTTCCGGAACGACGCCACGCCCGCAGACACAGCGGTGGTTCGCGCGCGCCAAAGACGCCGGTGGCCCGGCTGCTGCGTCGTGAGCAGCGCCGCGCCCGCGCTGGGCCGAGCGTCGATCGTGGTTGAGGGCGAGCCCAAAGAAAAAGGCTCTTCTTCAGCCTCAACGACCTGCCGGTAAGCCGCGGCGGCCGTGCGGTCATTCTCGACGATCAGGAGGCCGAGGCGCCACTCGCCGTCGGCTTCACCGGCTGGATTCTCATGCAGCCCTCCCCCTGCGCCTACTGATTGTCAGTAGGCTGGTGCAGGGCAATGCGCAACCGCGCAGGAGGAGGACCGATGCGAGTCTACAACCGCCAGCACCAGTACTACTGCGGGAGCGATTTGCATGTGAAGACGATGTACGTCTGCATCCTCGACACCGACGGGCCAGGTGCTCGTGCACCGGAATGTCCCGTCGACGCCGAGGGCCTTCCTGGAGACCGTGGCGCCCTATCGGGATGACCTCGTGGTGGCGGCCGAGTGCATGTTCACCTGGTATTGGTTGGCAGATGTCTGCGCCGCGGAAGGCATCCCGTTCGTGCTCGGCCACGCGCTCGCGATGAAGGCCGTCCACGGGGGCAAGGCCAAGAACGACAAGATTGACTCGCACAAGCGCTGTCGCAGCCTAACTCGGCGCGCCATACTGTGCATCACCATCGTCGCCGGCCATACTCCGACTGTCATGAGCCGGGGACATGGGATAGGCAGATCGGGATAACGCGCTTCGCCTGCCCATTAGAGCTTCCCGCTGTTCGCGAGGCGCACGAAGGCTTCGAGCGTGACCACCTGGACGAGCGGTGCGTGGATCAAATGGTCGCGCAGCGCCCCGGACGTAAAGTAGTCGCGCAGCGTCCACCCGTCGCCGCCCAGCACGAGATACGCCCGAGCCGCGCTCCCGGCGCGAACCACATCGGCCAAGCACATGACCTCGAACGGCACCTTCTGCTCGGCGGTGCCGCTCGTCTGCTGCCACTTGAGTGAGATCAGGATGACCTCGCCGTCCTTCTCGGCTACGGCATCAATCATGTGCCGCCGTCCGCCTGGCCGCGTTCCGGTCGCGACCTGGGCCTTCCACGTGTAGCCGCCACGTTCGAGCGCGGGCAGCACCATCGCTTCCAGCACCGCGCCCGTTGATGTGTTCCGAGGCGTCATAAGTTGCGCGTGGCGAGGATCTCTTTCGCAGGCGTGCGGTCACCGGTGCAGCTAATCCTGCGGGGAGCCTCAAGGAACCCCACGCTGTAGCCGAGCGATCGATACAGCTTCTCCACACGAGGCGTGGCCTGATTCACGAGCACGACGGGTCCGGAGTGCTGGGCAAACACCTCGGCGGTGCGTTCCTGGTCAGCCCATGAGAACCCACCTTGCGCGTACGAGGTGAATTCCACGTCGTACGGCGGATCGGCATATACGAAATCATCAGGGCTCAGCGTGATGGCCCCGAAATCGCCCGTCGTGAACTCCCACCCCGCAAATGCGTCACGGAACGCCGGGAAGCTCTTCGCGTAGGTGATGGTCTTGTACTGACCGAACGGCACGTTGAATTCGCCCCGACCGTTGAAGCGGCACAGCCCGTTGTAGCCCGTGCGATTCAGGTAGTAGAAGAGCGCGGCGGCTTCCTGTGTCTCGCCCTTCCCTGCCCGCAGCAGCGCGTTGAACCGGTCCCGGTTCCGATAGAACACGGTCTCGTCGTTCTCCGCTTGGATGGTGACTCGGAGGCCCCTCTTGAGCCAGCGGTAGAAATTGATGAGGTGCGGATTGGCGTCATTCAGGAGCGCCTGGTGCGGTTGCAAGCCTAGCGTCACGGCCAGCCCACCGCAGAACGGCTCAACCAGCCGCCGATGCCCGTGCGGTTCCCAGAGGGGGCGTAGATGTGGCAGCTGCCAGCGCTTGCCCCCGGCCCACTTCAGCGGTGGTTTCAGGGTGTCAGTCACGGGAGCGGCGACGGCGCACATGGAGGAACTGTAGTGTAGCCGAGGGCAGACTTTCGCGCTACCTTCGCCGTTCGCTCCAACATCGCAACGCAGAACCGCAACGCGTTCGAGGGATCGGGACGGTCCGTCCGCTGCTGGCAGGGGTCGTACAAGACGTGGCGTCCCCACCGGGATTCGAACCCGGGTTTTAGCCTTGAAAGGGCCACGTCCTAGGCCTCTGGACGATGGGGACGCGAGGGGTGAAAACAGTAAAGTTTACCACGCGCGCGGGCTCGGTCCAGGCAGCGGGGTGAGGCGCCACGGCAGGTCGAGGCCTCGCGGCCGCGTGGCCTTGCGAGCCTGCTCGCGAGCGACACCGAAAACGGATCCGCAGGCGCCCCTGCCGCGTGGGGTGACGGAACCCTGGTCCGACCCCACGGGTGGAGTGGGGCCCCACGCCTCCACCGGATAGAAGTCCGCGGACCGCCGGAGGATCCGTTTTCCGAGCGGGCGAGCGGCCACGCGGCGGCGAGGGCCTCGACCTGCCGTGGCGCTTCAGCTTTGAACTTCGGCGCTCTGCCCGGGCGCTATACTGCGCCGGTGAACCGACGACGCTTCCTCGGCGCCACCACCCTCGCCGCCGCCTCGACGCTTCTCCCCCGCGCCCTCGAGGCCGCCGCGCAGCGCCCCAGCGACTACCCCACCGACTCGCTCGACCCCTGGATCGAAGTCCACGCCCCCAACCTCGCCCACAACACCCGCGAGGTCACGCGCGCGGCCAGCATGCGCCCCATCCTCGCCGTCATCAAGAACAACGGCTACGGCCTCGGCGCCCACTCCGTCGCCAGACTGCTCGAGCCCCTCCCCGAGGTCCACGGCTTCGCCGTCGTCAAGCTGGACGAGGCTGTGCTGCTGCGCGATCGCGGCATCAAGAAGCCCGTCCTGCTGATGGGCCCATACACCACGTCGGAACTGGCCACGCTCACCGCGAAGGACATCATGCCGATGGTCTACACGCCCATCGGCGCGGAGCTCGAGCGCGCGGCCGCCGGCCTGCCGCGGCCGCTCGACATCCACGTCTGCGTGGACACCGGCCTCGGCCGCGTGGGCGTGCCTTACACCGAGGCCGCACCCCTCATCCGGGACCTGGCCGGCCGCAAGAACGTCCGCATCGCCGGCGTGATGATGACCTTCACCGAGGACCAGGCCTTCGACCAGGAGATGTTGAAGCGCTTCGAGGCGCTCACCGGCGAGCTCTCGGCCGGCGGGGTCGCCATCGGCCGCCGTCACGCCGCCTCCAGCTACACGTTCTTCCAGCACGACAACGCGTGGCTCGACATGGTTCGCACCGGGATGGTGCTCTACGGCGTGTACCCCGACCTGAAGTTCCGCAAGGATACGCGCATGGACCTCCGCCCGACCGTGGCGCTGCGCGCGCGCGTGATCTACGTGAAGAAAATTGCCGCCGGCACCAGCGCCGGCTACGAGCGCGCCTACATGGCGAAGCAGGACACGTGGATCGCCACGCTCCCCGTGGGCCACACCGACGGCTGGCCGCGCGTGGCCGCGAAGGGCGCCCGCGTCCGCATCAACAACCGTCTCTACCCCGTCATCGCCTCGGTCTCGGCCTCCCACACTATCGTCGACATTGGCGCGGAGCAGACGGTGAAAATGGGCGACGTGGCGACGATGTTCGACTGGACGAACGGGTCGCGTCCCGAGGACGTGTCGGCGGCATGTGGCGCGTCGGTGTACGACCTGCTGATGCACCTCAACTCTGTCGTCCCGCGATACGTGATGACCGAGAGCGACAAGTGACAAGTGACAAGTGAGAAGTGAGAAGTCCGGAGGGATTGCGATGATGCGTCACACTGCAGTCGCGCTGATGGTGGCGGGAAGCTCGCTGGGGACGGCATGGGCGCAGACACGGCCGATCGCGCTCGCGGACTACTATCGTGTCGAGACCGTCAACGGCACCACGCTCTCGCCCGACGGCCGAACGGTGGTCTACGTCCGCACGTTCATCGTCGAAAGCGAGAACCGGCGGCACAGCGAAATCTGGGCGGTGCCGGCCGACGGCAGCGAGCCGCCGCTGCGCCTCACCAATCCGGCGTTCAGCTCCAGCGGCCCACGATGGAGCCCGGACGGACGTCTGCTGGCCTTCACCTCCCGTCGGAGAGTGGTCACCGCGGGCGGCCCGCAGGAGGAATCGATCTGGTTCCTGCGGATGGACGCCACCGGGGGCGAGGCGTTCCAGATTCCCGGCGTCGAGGGTACTCCGCTGTTCAGCCCCGACAACAAGTGGATCGCGTTCACGAAGGCGGTGAAGCCGGCAGACGCGAACGGCGCTACGCTGACCGAGGCCGAGCGCGTGATGGAAGAGCGGTTCAAGGGCCGCAAGTACGATTGGATGAACGCGCGCTTCGACGGCCGGGGCTACCTTGCGGATCCGCGCGATGCGCGCGCGACCCCGCCGGAGGAACTGTTCGTCGTTGGTCGCGACGGCGGCGAGGCACGGCAGCTGACGACGATGGGCGTGGACGTGCGTGCCGCCACGTGGCGCCCGGACTCGGGCGCGCTGGCGTTCGTGGCCGACATGCACCAGCGCGACGAGTACTCATACGATCGCGCGGACCTGTTCACGGTCTCGCTGGCCGGGGCCCTCACGCGAGTTACTGACGACGGGTTCGATCACGGGGCACCGGCGTGGACCGCGAAAGGCGATGCGATTGTCGCCATTCGCGAGCAGAGCCTGAACCAGGTGCTCGCCGCGAAGCAGCAGCACGGCTCGCCCACGGATCTCTATCGCCTCGCCCCCACCGGCGGCACGCCCGTGAACCTGACGGCCGAGTGGGACCTTCTTCCAGGGTCGCCGCAGGCCAGCCCCGATGGCCGGCACGTGTACTTCACCGCGGGCACGGCGGGCGCGACGCAGGTGTTCCGCGTTCCCGTCTCGGGCGGACGCGTCGAGCAGGTGACCACCGGCGAGCGTCGGCTGTCGGACGTCTCCATCGGCTGGACATCGTCACGCCTCGCCTATGCGGCCTCGAGCGTGACCGCGCCGTGGGAAGTGTTCACGTCCGGCCTGGACGGTGCCGGCGAGAAGCAGCTGACGCGGGTGAACGCAGCGTTCGCCAGCGAGGTGGCGCTGCGGCCAGCCGAGCGCGTGCGCTTCGCCAGCAAGGACGGCACGCAGGTCGAGGGCTGGGTGATCATGCCTGCCGCCGCGGCCGGGGCGCGGGCGCCGCTGGTGCTGGCCATCCACGGCGGCCCGCACGGAGCCTACGGCACCGACTTCAACTTCCAGTTCCAGTGGATGGCCGCCAATGGGCTGGCGGTGCTCTACACCAACCCGCGCGGATCCACGGAGTACGGCGAGAAGCACCTGTGGGCCACGTGGGGCGGCTGGGGCGGCCTGGACTACGAGGACGTCATGGCCGGCGTGGATCACGTGGTGGCACGCTACCCCGTCGATCCGAAGCGGCTGGGCGTGACGGGCTACTCGTACGGCGGCTTTCTCACCAACTGGGTGATCACGCAGACACCGCGCTTCGCCGCGGCGGTGGTGGGCGCGGGCATCTCGAACTGGATCAGCGACTACGGCACCGCTGACATCCCGCGCACGAAGGAAAGCGAGTTCCACGGCACCCCGTGGGAAGCGAAGGGCGCCGAGACGCTGCTGAAGTGGTCACCCGTGATGCGCGCAGGCTCGGTGTCCACGCCCACGCTGTTCGTGCACGGCGAGTCGGACCTGCGCGTGCCCATCGAGCAGGGTGAGCAGATGTACACCGCGCTCAAGAAGCGCAAGGTGCCGGCCGCCTTCATCCGCTATCCCGACAGCTATCACACGGGGTGGACACCGTGGAACACGGTGCATCGCTACCACCACGAGATGCGGTGGTGGAAACAGTACCTCGGCTCCACGGCGTCGACCAGCGAGCCGTAACGCCTCGGCTGTCGACAATCGAACGAAAGAAACCACGAAGACACGAAGGCCACGAACACGAAGGCCACGAA
>DAIRFN010000177.1:0-3239 GCA_036795065.1 Vicinamibacterales bacterium | reverse complement strand
ACACGAAGGCCACGAACACGAAGGCCACGAAGACGACACGAGGCTGGGCAGCTGGGAACGCGCGCTCCCCCGAAATCCGGATTCGTGCCCTTCGTGTCTTTCTTCGTGACTTCGTGGTCTCTTTGTTACCGCTCGGGCGCGTCGATGCGCTCGGTCTCGCCCGGGATCGGCCTGAACCGTCCCGCCTGCCAGTCCGCGCGGGCCTGCTCGATGCGCTCCTGGGAGCTCGAGACGAAGTTCCACCAGATGTGCCGCGGGCCGTCCATGGGCTCGCCGCCGAGCAGCACGAGCGTGGCCGGTGTCACCGCGCGCACGTCCACGGGCACGCCCGGCTTCAGCACGTACATCGGCCCGGCGTCCAGCACCTGGCCGCCGATCTCCACCTGCCCGTCGGTGAGGAAGAGGGCCCGCTCGTCGTGATGTGCCGACACGGGCAACGTCGCGCCCGCGGCCAGCGACACGTCGGCCAGCAGCGTCTCCCACCCCAACGACACCGGCGATTGCACGCCGAGGAAGCTGCCCGCGACCACGCGCACCTGCATCCCGGCGTCCGCGACGGTGGGCAGCGTGGCACGATCGTGGTGCGCGAAGCCCGGCTCGGTCTCCTCCTGCGCGCGGGGCAGCGCCACCCACAGCTGCACGCCGCTGATGGGCCCGCCGGCCGGCCGCGCGCAGCCCGGCGTGCGTTCCGAGTGCGCGATGCCCTTCCCCGCGGTCATCCAGTTCACATCTCCCGGGCGGATGGTGACGACGCTGCCCACGCTATCGCGGTGCAGCAGCTCACCCGCGGAGAGATAGGTGACCGTCGCCAGCCCGATGTGTGGGTGGGGCCGCACGTCGATGCCGTCCCCGGGCGGGAGGATGGCCGGGCCCATCTGGTCCAGGAAGATGAACGGCCCGACCATCTTCCGGCGAGACGAGGGCAGCACGCGCTGCACCTGGAAGCCGCCCAGATCGCGCACCCTCGGGACGATCTGCAGCTCGATGGAAGGGTGCGCCAGGTCGGACATCTATCCGCTACTTCTTCACGTCGTTCTTGAGCTCCACCACGATGACCTCAATGGGCTCGGTGCCCTTGTTCAGGTCGCCGTGCTGCGTGTTGGGCGGGTCGGCGTCCAGCCAGTAGGCCTTCCCCGTCTCCCACGACATCTTCTGCGTGGTCGCGCCCTTCGCGTCCACCACGTCCAGCGTGCCGCCCTTCAGCGCCACGATGGTGCGGCCGTGATCGTGCCGGTGCAGCGACAGCGGCTGATTCGGCATGATGATCGACTTCCACACCCTCACTTCGCTGTTCTCGAACTGCGGCTCGCGCCTCGTGCCGCTGGCCTGCTGCTGCACCGCGTCCACCGCCGCCGTCGCGGCGCAGATGGCCGCCGCCGCCCACACGCTCTTCCAGATCGCTTTCATACGTCTCCCTCTTTGCACCTCGGTGCTTCGAACCTATAGCCCCAGTACCCGTGCCGCGTTCTCCCCCATCATCTTCCGCCGCTCGTCCTCCGTGACGTCGAGCCCGCGAAGCGAGTGCAGCATCTTCGGGATGCTGCCGATCTGGTGCGGGTAGTCGCTGCCGGCCATGATGTGGTCGGCGCCCGCGAAGGCCATGGCCAGCTCGATGCAGGCCGGGTCGAAGTTCACCGTGTCGTAATAGAACTGCTTGAGGTAGGCGCTGGGCGGCTGGTCGATGTGCTGCCGGCAATCCGCGAACGCCTCGTACCCTCGATCGAGCCGCTCGGCCAGGTACGGAATGGCGCCGCCCATATGGCACAGCACCCACGTGATCCGCGGGTAGCGGCGTGGCACGCCGGCAAACACGAGGTGCGCGGCCGCCAGCGTGGTGTCCATCAGGAAGCCGACCAGCGGCATCAGCCAGTACTGCTCCATGGCCTCGACGCCCAGCGGGTGCGCGGGATGGATGTAGATGACGGCTCCGAGCTCGTCGGCCTTCCGCCAGAGCGGCTCGTAGCGCGCGTCGGCCAGCGCCACGCCGTTGACGTTGCTGAACACCATCGCGCCGGGGAGGCCCGCCGCCATCGCGCGTTCGAGCTCCACCACCGACGCGGCCGGATCGTTCAGCGGCAGCGTGGCCAGGAACGTGAACGCCTTGCGGCGCCGCCGCTCGGCCGCGTAGGCATCGTTCACGGCGCGCGCCAGCTCCACCGCCAGCGCGGGCTCCTCCATGTGCACCCCCGGCGTGGTGAAGGTGGCCACCTGCATGTCCACACCGTGTTCGGCCAGCACGGTCTCCCGGTAATCGAGATCCCGGTGCCCGGGCACGAGGATGTTGTAGTCGCCGGGATAGTGCAACCGCGGGTTGCCCTCGGCGTCGTAGTCCAGCTTGATGGACGAGCGGCCCGCCTTCACGGCATCGAGATATTCAGGCGGGTAGTAGTGGTTGTGGAAGTCAATGATCATGGAATCAGGAATCAGGAATCAGGAGTCGGGCTTGCCTCGCCGAAGCCTTGGCGAAGGCGGGACCACAGCCAGTAGACCGGGAGCCCCGACAGCACCAGGCCCAGGCCGATGGCGCTTTCTCTCGGGTCGGCGATCAACTGGTTGACGACAATGGCCGCCGACGCGAGGACGAACACGAGCGGGGCCAGGGGGACGAGCGGCATGGGCCAGGCCGGATGGTAACCGGGCCGGCGCCTCAGCAGCAAGACGGCCACGCCCAGCAGCGCGAAAAAGATCCACTCGGTGTAGATGACGCGCGTGAACAGCGCCCGGTAGGTGCCCGTCCATACCAGCACGCTCGACCACACGGCCTGCAGCACGATGGCGCGCGCCGGCGTCTGGAAGCGCGGGTGCACGACGCCAGCCCACCGGAACAGCAGCCCGTCCTGCGCCATCTGGTAGTACACGCGCGGGCCCGCCAGGATGATGCCGTTCAGCGCGCCGAAGGCGCTCACCATCACCAGCGCGGAGATGGCGACGGCCCCCCCGGGCCCGACGAGCCGATCGAAGGTGTCGGCCGCGACGCGTGTGGACGCCACCACCTCGGGGACCGAGAGCACGCTCAGGTACACCGCGTTCAGCCCCACGTAACAGATGGTGACCACGGCAATGCCGATCATCAGCGCCCGCGGGATGGTGCGCGCGGCGTCCACGGTCTCCTCCGCGGTGTAGGTGACCATGTGCCAGCCGCCGAACGCGAAGAGCCCGGCCGACACCGCCAGCATCAACCCGGTGATGCCCCACTCCCCCACCTCGGCGGGCGCCACGGCGGGCGGTGACTCGGGGGC
>DAIRFN010000016.1:0-31342 GCA_036795065.1 Vicinamibacterales bacterium | reverse complement strand
GAGTACGGGCACGCGGTGAACGGCGGCACCATCGCCTATTTCTCGGCCGAGTTCGCCTTGCACCAGTCGCTGCCCATCTATGCCGGCGGCCTCGGCGTGCTGGCGGGCGATCACTGCAAGGAGGCCAGCGATCTCGGCGTGCCGCTCGTGGGCGTCGGCTTCATGTACCCGCAAGGCTACTTCCACCAGCGCATGTCAAATGATGGCTGGCAGGAGGAACGGTACGAGCGGCTGTCGTGGACCGAGGCCCCCATCGAGACGGCGCTCACGCCGGATGGCCGCCCCTGCATCACGGCCGTGCCGCTCGGCGATCGCACCGTCCTCGCGGCCGTCTGGCGTGTGCGGCTCGGCCGGGTGCGTCTCTTCCTGCTCGACACGGATCTCGCGGAGAACGCCCCGTGGGATCGGGAGCTCTCGGCGCGCCTGTACGGCGGCGATCGCGAGGTCCGCATCCAGCAGGAAATCATCCTCGGCATCGGCGGCGTGCGGGCGCTGCGCGCGCTCGGCGTCAATCCCACCGTGTGGCACCTCAACGAAGGCCACGCGGCGTTCGTGGCGCTCCAGCGGATCCGCGAACAGATGGAAAAGAGCGCCTCGTTCGACGATGCGCTCGCGGCGGTGCGTCACTCGACCGTGTTCACCACCCACACGCCGGTGCCGGCGGGCCACGACGCCTTCTCCTTCAGCACCGTCGAGCGTCATCTCGCGGGCTGCTGGGGCGAGCTGGGCCAGCACCGCGACCGGTTCCTCGCGCTCGGGTCGCACGACGACGGCCAGGGCGCGCAGTTCAACATGACGGCGCTGGCCATGCGGACAGCCGAGCACGTCAACGCCGTGAGCGCGCTGCACGGCGAGGTCACGCGCACGATGTGGCGTTCCATCTGGCCGGACACGCCGGCCGACCAGCTGCCCGTGCGGTTCATCACCAACGGCGTGCACCTCCCGACCTGGATGGCCGCCCGGCTGTCCGATCTCCTGACGCAATACCTCGGCGACGGGTGGATGGAACGGATGGACGAGGCCGCGTTCGGAGACCAGCTGCTCTCGATTCCCGACACCGAGCTCTGGGCCCTGCGCGAGCAGTTGCGCCAGGACCTCTTCGAGTACGTCCGCGAGCGCATCAGGTCGCGGTGGGCGGTGGAGCGCGTGGGGGCGAACCGCGTGGTGGCGGCCGGCGCCATGCTGCACCCGCGCGTCCTGACGCTCGGCTATGCGAGGCGCTTCGCGTCGTACAAGCGGCCCGAGCTGATCTTCCACGACCCGGAGCGGCTGGCCCGCATCATCAACAACCCGGATCGGCCGGTGCAGATCGTCTTCGCCGGCAAGGCGCACCCCGCCGACGAGCCGGCCAAGCTGCACCTGCAACGCGTGTTCAACCGCTGCCTCGATCCGGCGTTCGGTGGCCGCGTCGCGTTCGTGGACGACTACGACATGCACGTGGCGCACTACCTGGTGCAGGGCTGCGACGTATGGCTCAACAACCCACGCAGGCCGCTCGAGGCGAGCGGCACGAGCGGCATGAAGGCCGCCATGAACGGCGTCCCCCACCTGAGCATCGGCGACGGCTGGTGGGCGGAAGGCTACAACGGCACGAACGGCTGGCTCATCGAAGGCCAGGCCAGCTCCGATGACCCGGCGGCCATGGATGCCGCCGACGCCGAGGCGCTGTACGCGCTCCTCGAGCAGGAGGTCGTGCCGGCGTTCTACGAGCGCAACGAGGCGGGCCTCTCGGCGCGCTGGCTGCAGGTCGTGCGCGAGTCCATGCGCGGCAGCATCCCGCGCTTCTCGACTCGACGCATGGTGAAGCAATACGTCACGGAAATGTACGGCCCCGCCTCGCGGAAGCCGTGAACTACAATTGAAGGGATGTCACGCAAGACCGTGAGCAAGACCAAGTGCGCCCTGTGCGGGGCCAAGGACGTATCCGAGCCGCGCGGCGAGGAACGGTACTGCCACGACTGCTGGGACAAGAAGATCGCCGTCGAGGAGATCGTCGCCCGGGAGTTCGTGCTGAAGCGCTATATCCGGGCCCACAGCGCAGAGAAGTACCTGATCTACCACTCCACCCAGAAGCGCCCCGTAGGCCAGCTCATCGTCGTGGACGACGGCTACGACCTGTTCCTGACGATGACCCTCTACCCCAACTTCGCGTGGGACGACCCGGCCTACCACCTGGAGGGCGACCCCGAGGGGCGCACCTTTGCCGAGTTGCTGGTGGATGTCGTGGCGACGGAGGTCATCGAGCCCTGGGGCGGCGGCAAATGGCACCTGGAAGTGTTTCGTTCCTCCGCGGCCGAGCCGGAGGACTGGAACGGCGAGATGTAAGGGTCTATAATTCGAGCCATTCACGGTACGTCACGTTCATCCGGAGGGTTTCCCATGAATCGCCTGAGCCAGCGAATGTTGGCCACCGTGGCGGCGGTCGGAGTGCTGCTCGCGCCCGTCGCGGCCCAGACGCCCGCGCCGACCGCACCGGCGGCGCCACGAAAGCTGATCTCGCCGCAGCGCGGTGAGGCCAACATCGAGATCACCAAGCCCGACACCAAGGTCGTCAGCGGCGAGGTCGTGACCGTCATCATGGTCAAGAACGTCTCGCCCTCGCCCATCGCGGGGTTCAAGGTGGAAGAGAACTGGTACGACAAGGGCAACAACCCGGTGGGCGGCGGCGTCTATCGGCACGCGCGTCCGCTGATGCCCAACGAGGTGATTCGCGTGGAGCTGAAGATCCCGCGACGCCCGACGATGAACACGAACCAGTACCAGTTCACGCACGCCAACGGCACGGTGAAGCCGAAGGTCGTGCCCAAGCTGGCTGTCACGCCGCCTACCAGCTAGTCGTCGCGACGATCCGATCGGCGAGTGTCGCCACGAGCGGCACTCGCCACGTCTCTCCGCGCCAGGCCCGCACCACCAGCACCAGCCACAGTACCGCTGCCCCGATCCAGGTGCCGTCCGCCAGCGCCCGAGCCGCCTGGTAGGCCTGGCTCGACACCATCAACGCGAGCGCGCTGAACGCGCCGAGCCCCACCAGCAGCAGCGAGATCGCGCCGAAGAGCACCAGCGACTGCGCGGCGTGGAATCGGATGCCGTGATGCTGGCGCTCGAGGACCAGGAACACCACTCCCGTGATCCACCAGGCGCTGTAGCAGAGGACGGACGCGAGCCGCTCGTCGATGCCCGTGGTGCTCGACGAGGTCACCGCGGGGCTCCGGTCACGGCTGGGCGTTGGGCAGCACGCGAATGACGGTCTCACGCGCGGTCGAGGGCCGATCGCCGAGACGCGACTGTGCGTCGACCCTGAGCACGTAGAGCCCCGGCGCCACGTCCTTCAACGGGATGCGCACCGCAAACCCGTAGCCGCCGGCCGACCCCTTGAGCTCCGAGCTGTCCCGTTCCTCGCGCGTCTCGAACACTGATTGGCCGCCCTCGGCCTTCAGCGAGGCCGCGATATCGACCTTGTGCGGCTGGTTGCCGCTGTTGTCGTAGACCTCGGCGAAGATGGCCACCTCGTCGCCCTGCGGGAACTCGCGGTAGCTCGAGAGCGGCCCGGGCAACAGCTGCTGGAGCGGATCCTTCGAGCGGGCGGTCGGGGCCACCGAACTGGCCGCTGATGTCATGGCGATGCTGCTCATCACCAGCTTGTCCTTGGTGAAGTCGGGCACCTCGAGGTCGTACGACACCGACCCGGCCTTCCGCGTGTTGCCCTCCCTCGCGCCGACGCGCAGCGTGTAGCGGCCCGGCGGAAGATCGAGCTGCGAGATGACGCGGAAACCCAGCGCCTGCATGCGCTTGGCCGTGTCAGGCTTCATGTTCAAGTCGAGGGTGCTGCGGCCCGGCGTGAATGTCTTGCCCTTCTGATCGACGGCGACCGCCGCCATCTCGAGGTGGTTCCTGAAGGTGCCGTCCTTCTCGACGAGCGGGAGGGCCGCGCCGGCGACCAGTGCCGAGATCACCACCGACCCGTTGGGCTTCGGCCCCTTGAACACGGCGGCCGTCACGGCCATCGGCAGCTCCGAGAGCGGCAGCGGACTCGTCATCGCGTTCCGCAGTTCGGGCGTGGCGTCGTTCGGCCCGGCCGGCTTCGGCTCGGACGCGCGGCCCCGCGGCGCCACGTAGCCCTTGCGCGCAGTGATGCGGGCGTCGGGACGCCCCGGCACCTTCACTTCAATCTTGCGGAAGCGCCCGTCCCGGCGGTCGTTGGTCGGGTAGTAGCCCAGCACGTAATAGGAACTGTTGTCGTCGACAATGCGCTGGAAGGCCGTCGCGAAGTCGTTGCTGTTGACAGCGGCGAAGCCACCCGTCTCGCTGGCCATCACCCGCAGGCTGTCCTGCCCGAGACGCAGTTCGTTCTGGAACGACGTGGTGTTGATGTTCAGCGTGGGGTCGTCGGGGAACGAGGTCACCTCGATGCCTTCCTGCGCCATGCCGCCCAGGCCGCGCGGGTCCACGCCGTAGATGGACACATTGGCCCGTGTGGCGGCCGACAGCAGATCGCGCGTGGCATTGAGCACGGTCGTTGCGTCCTGGTTGCCGAAGGGATCGTAGATGTTGTAGTCAATCCCCTCGCTGAACAGAACGAGCGCCTTGCGACGCCCGCTGACCCCGCCGAGGTGCTGTGCCATCTGACGCATGGAGTCGAGCATGATCCGGGCCTGGTAACCGCGCTCGCGGTCGTCGATGTCGTCGATGGGGTCGCCCTGTTGGCGCGTCCCGCGGGTAAACTGCTCCTGGTCGATCCGGTTGAGCGTGGCCGACCGGATCTTGCGCCCCATGAAGCTGTCCACGGCGGCGAGCAGCAGGCGCTGGTTGGTGGTGAACTCCTGCCCGGCGTCACCGCGGCCCGAGGTGTGCACGACGGCGACCAGATCGTTGGCCCCCACGTAGCGCTCGATGAACTGGCGGGCCACCGCCCGGACCTGCGGCGAACGCTGCACGCTGGTGTGGAGGTCGTCGAGCACGATCAGGTAGACGCGTCCGTCGATCCCCGTGAGGTTCGTCGCCACGTCGGGTTCGATCGGCTTCGAGGCAAACAGTGGGCGCGGCGCCCGCTCGACCGGCAGGTTGACGATCGAGAAAACCGACACCTGCTGGGGCTTGCCGTCCTCGAGCACCTGAAAGTCCTTGGCGTCGAGGCCGGCGATGAAGTTGCCCTGCGCGTCCAGTACGCGCGCGTCCACCTCCACGTAATTGACCTCGGCCCGGAAGGTGACCGGCGGCTGTTGGGCCGCGGGCTGGGTGGCGGGCTGGGTCGCGGGCGCCGGCGGGGGCGGCTGCTGGCCAGCCAGGGGACCGGCGGCGGCGATGACGAAGACGGCCGCCAGGGACAAGAGCGTTCGATACATCATGGCTTCGTACGGCAGCAAGGCAGGCACCTCGCATTATAAGACGACGGGCCCGGAGAGGCAGTTTCTGCGGTTGGGACGGCCTCCGCCCCGGCGCTTCCCACACGCACCCCTGCCGGGAAAACTTTGCCGCCCCCCCGGGCGTCAAAGCTACAGAGGGAGGACTATACTCCGTACTTATGCCTGTCGACGTGGCTGGTGTCCAGGAAGCGCTCCGCAGCGAAGGGATCGACGGCTGGCTGCTTTACGATTTCCAGGGATCGAATCCGATTGCCTTCCGGCTGGCCGACATGGGCGCCCAGGGCGGACATCTCGCCACGCGGCGGTGGTTCTATCTCATCCCTGCGCACGGTGAGCCTCGCGGGCTGGTGCACGCCATCGAGCGCCACAACCTCGACCATCTCCCGGGTTCGAAGTCGCCCTACGCCGGCCGCACCCAGCTGGAGTCGGGCTTGAAGAACCTGCTGTCGGGCCTGGGGCGCGTGGCCATGGAGTACTCCCCGGGCAACGCCAACCCCTACGTATCGCGGGTCGATGCCGGCACCATCGAGCTGGTGCGCGAGGCGGGTGTCCAGGTGGTGACCTCGGGCGATCTCGTGCAACGCTTCGACGCGCTCTGGGACGAGCAGGCCATCGCCTCGCATCGGGACGCCTCCGGCAAGCTCTACCGCATCAAGGACCGCGCGTTCGCGGAGGTCACGCGGCGCCTGCAGGAGGGCGTCGCGACCACCGAGTTCGACATCCAGCAACAGATGGTCCGCTGGTTCGAGGAAGAAGGACTGGTCGCGGAGTCGGCTCCGAACGTCTCGGCGCAGGAGAACGCCGGCAACCCGCACTACCTGCCCACCGCGGAGCACCACCGGGCCATCCGGCCGAACGAGCTGGTGCTGCTGGACCTGTGGGGCAAGGGGACGCAGCCGGCTTCGGTCTATGCCGACATCACGTGGGTCGGGTTCACGGGGACGGCCGTTCCCGCACCGATGACGCGGGCGTTCGCGGCAGTGGCCGAGGCGCGGGACGCGGCGGTGTCGTTCGTCCAGGACGCCGCGCGGGCAGGACGCACGGTGCGCGGGTTCGAGCTGGACCGCGCGGCCCGGCACGTCCTCGAGCAGCAGGGCTACGCCGAAGCCATCCTCCACCGCACGGGCCACAGCCTCGGCGAGCAGGTGCACGGCAACGGCGCGCACCTGGACGACTACGAGACGCACGACGAGCGGCGGCTCATGCCCGGCAGCGGGTTCACCATCGAGCCGGGCGTTTACTTCGACGACTTCGGCGTCCGCACGGAAATCAACGTCGTCTGGGGGCCGGACGGCCCCGAGGTGACCGGACCACGCCAGACAGGTATCATCGCGTTAGTGTGAGGGGGAGGAAGCTTATGTCGAGTCGCAAGACCACGCTGTTCTACGCGCTGCTCATCGCCGTGGCGTCGGTCGCCGTCGGGATGGTCATCGCGTCACGCCTCGATCTGTCGCCGGCGTCGTCGGCGCAGACGATGGCGGCACCACCCATGAACAGCGCGCCGCTGAGCGGCCCGGTGGATGCCAGCACGTTCCGGAACATCGCCAAGGCCGTGTCGCCGGCCGTGGTGAACATCCGCTCCACGTCGAAACGCCAGGTGCAGGAGATGACCGAGTTCTTCGGCGGCGGCGACGACCTGCTGGAGCGGTTCTTCGGCGGCGGCGGACGCGGTCAGGGCCAGGGACAGGGCCAGCCGAGAGAGCAGGAAGCCCAGGCCGCGGGCACCGGGTTCGTGATCAGCAAGGACGGCTTCATCCTCACCAACAACCACGTGGTCGAAGGCGCCACCAAGATCGAGGTCTCGCTGTTCGGCGAGGAATCGGACGTCTACCATGAGGCCCGGGTCATCGGCCGCGACCCGCTCACCGACAGCGCGCTCATCGAACTGGTCGAGAAGCCGAAGCGCGAGCTCACCGAAGTGAAGTTCGGTGACTCGGCGCAGATGGAGCCCGGCGACTGGGTGATGGCCATCGGCAACCCCTTCGGCCTGGCGCACACGGTCAGCGTCGGCGTCATCAGCGCGAAGGAACGGCCCTTCCCGATGACCGATGGACGGTCGCAGGACGTGCTGCAAACCGACGCCGCCATCAACCCCGGCAACTCGGGCGGCCCGCTGCTGAACGCGCGGGGCGAGGTGGTGGGCATCAACACCGCCATCTACACCGACGCGCGCCAGCAGGGGAACATCGGGATCGGCTTCGCCGTGCCCATCAACACCGTGCGCGAGCTGCTGCCCCAACTGCGCGGCGGGAAGGTCACGCGCGGCGTGATTGGCGTTCAGGTCCTGCCGGTCCCGGCCGACGCCCTCGCGGAGTTCGGCCTGAAGGAGCGCCAGGGCGCGCTGGTCGCGGTCGTGACACCGGACGGGCCCGCGGACAAAGCCGGCCTCGAGCCGGGCGACATCGTCATCGGGTTCAACGGCAAGGTGGTCCGCAGCCGCGACGAGCTGGTCGGCTACGTGGTGGCCACCCGGCCCGGCACGACGGTGCCGGTCAAGGTGATGCGCGACAAGCAGGAACGCACGCTCAACCTCACCGTGGAGGAGCTCAATCTGGAGGCCGAGACCTCGCGCACCGCGCGTGGCGGCGGCGGTGGCCCGAGCGAGCCCGAGGAACAGGCATCAACGGGCTTCGGCATCACGATGAGCCCCCTGACGCCCGACGTGATGCGACGGCTCCGCATCCCGGACGATACGCAGGGCGTGCTCGTCACCGCCGTCGAGCAGGGCAGCCCGGCGTTCCGATCGGGCATCCTGCGCGGCGATGTCATCCTCCAGGTGAACCGCCGCGCCGTGTCGACGCCCAGCGAGGCCAGCCGCCTGCTGAGCCAGGTGCCCGACGGCAGCACAGCGTTCTTCCTCATCCTGCGCAACGGGCAGGAGACCTTTGTCACCGTGCGCAAGCAGTAGGGATTCCGCGCGCGGAGTGCATTAGCGCGGAGTGCATTAGAGTAGGGGCGGGTCAGGCGACCCGCCCCGGTTCACGTACATGGCTCTCGAGCGCGAGATCAAGCTTCGATTCGACACGGCCGCAGACGCCCGCGAGCGCGTCATCGCGCTGGGCGCCACGCCCCTGCGCGGAAGGCGTCTCCAGGAGGACGCCCTGCTCGACACGGCGGACGGCTCCCTGCGCCGGGAGCGGTCGGTCCTGCGCGTGCGCAACGAGCCGGGCCGGAGCTTCCTCACCTTCAAGGGTCCGCCGCAGCCCGGCGCCATGAAGCTGCGCGAGGAACACGAGACGATGGTCGGGGACGGCGATGCGTTGCTCACCATCCTGCAGTCGCTCGGTCTCCGCCTCACGTTCCGCTACGAGAAGTACCGCGAGGAGTTCGCCTTCGAGGACGTCGTCATCGCGATTGACGAGACACCGGTGGGCGTGTTCGTGGAAGTGGAAGGCAGCGAGGCGCACATCCACGACACCGCGCGCGCGCTCGGCTGCACGCCGGCCGACTACCTTACCGATTCGTACCGGATGCTCTTCCTGCGTCACCTCGAGGCGCAGGGCTCCACCGCGAGCGACATGCTGTTCCCCGAGCCATCGGACGCATGACCCGGTCGGCAGCGTGGCCCGCGCTGGTCCTGGCCGCGGGCCTGGGGACCCGGCTGCGGCCTCTCTCGGGCGTACGGGCGAAGGCAGCCCTGCCGGTGGCGGGCCACCCCATCATCGTTCGCATTCTCCAGCAGCTGCGGGCCGCGGGCGTCGAGCGCGTTGTGGTGAACCTGCACCACCGCGCCGAGACCATTGCCGCCGTGGTGGGCGACGGCCGGCATCTTGGTCTCGAGGTGCGGTATTCGTGGGAGCCGGTCGTCCTGGGCTCTGGTGGCGGCCCCGCGCGGGCCCTGCCCCTGTTGGCGGCCGATCGGTTCTTCATCGTCAACGGCGACACGCTGTCGCAGGTCGACCTGGCCACGCTCGCGGCGGCGCACCGGGCATCTGGCGCGCTGGCGACGCTGGCGGTCGCGCCGGCCGACCTCGCGAGCTACAACGCCATCCTGGCCGACGCCGACGGCCGGTGGACCGGCGTGGCCGCCCGGGGAACATCCGCCGCCGGACTCGCGGGAACGCCGTGGCATTTCGTGGGCATCCAAGCCGTGAACGCCGCGGCGTTCGCCTCGGTGGACGCGTCGTGTCCGTCCGAGACGGTCCGCGAGATCTACCCCCGCCTGGCCGCCGAGCGGCCGGGCGCCGTGCGCCTGTCCCCCACCGACAGCGCGTTCTTCGACGTCGGCACGCCGGCCGACTATTTCGCCACGGTCCGCCGCGTCGCGGAGGCCGAGCGCCGTCCCCTCGATCGTGGCCAGGATGTCGCCATCCATCCCACCGCGCAGGTCGAGGACTGCATCCTGTGGGATCGTGTCACCATCGGCGCCGGGTCCCGCCTCACCGGCTGCATCGTCGCTGACGACGTCGAGATTCCGGCGGGCGTCGGTTACGATCGCATGGTGATCACACGCGACGCGGTGGTGGGCCTGTGAGCGACGTCCTGGATCCACGCATCACAGCCTATCTCGACGAACAGGGGCTGACGCCGGCGGTGGTGAAGGTGGTCGCACTCACGGGCGACGCGTCGGACCGTCGCTACTTCCGGGTGCGGATCGCCGATCGCGATCCGATCGTCCTCTCACTGCACGCGGGGTCCATCGACGTCGACACGTTGCCATTCGTCCTGGTGGCGCGCCTGTTGCGCGCCATCCCGCTGCCCGTGCCGGCCATCCTGCACCACTCGAACGCGCTCGGCATTCTCGGCCTGCAGGACCTGGGCGACGTGACGTTGCAGGCCCATCTCGGCGTCGCCTCGCGGGCCGAGCACGCGGCGCTCTACCGGCAGGCCGTGGGTTTCATCGCGACACTGCAGCAGCGCGGGCGGGAGCTGGCCTCGAGCGACTACCCGCCGTACGGCGTGGTCTTCGACGTGGAAAAGCTCACGTGGGAGCTCGAGTTCTTCGTGAAACACTACGTGGTGGGCTACCGCGGGGCGGCGCTCTCCGGCGCGGTTCGGGCGGCCTTGCGCGAGGAGTGGGCAGAGGTCGTGGGCGAGCTCGCCGCCGAGCCGCGGGTGCTCTGCCACCGCGACTACCACAGCCGGAACCTGATGCTACACCAGGGATCGCTGTACATCATCGACTTCCAGGACGCGCGGATGGGCCCGGACACCTACGATCTCGTGTCGTTGCTGCGGGACTCGTACGTGGACCTCACGCCGTCGCAGGTGGACGAGCTCATCGCCTATTTCCTCGCACTGAGCCGCCCGCACGGTGCGGGCCCGGCCGACGCGGTCGAATTCCGGCGGCGGTTCGACCTGATGGCGCTGCAGCGCAACCTGAAGGCGCTCGGCACGTTCGGCTACCAGACGACCTCGCGGGGCAACCCCGTCTACATCCAGTACATGCCTCGCACCCTCAGCTACGTCAGCGCCAACCTCGGAAGCAGCCCGCGCTTCGCCCGTCTTCGCGAACTGCTCTCGGGGCCGATCGCCGAGCTACGTTAGAATCGAGGTTTGACCCCGCGCTTCGGCATCTCCACCCACCTGTTCCACGAACAGCGCCTCGACCGCGAGCACCTCGTCGAGGTGGCCGCGCATGGCTTCGACGTGGTCGAGGTGTACGCCACGAGAAGCCACTTCGATTACCACGACCCGGCCGCGGTGGCGGCGCTCGCCGAGTGGCTGGACGACACGCGCCTGAGCCTGCATTCGGTTCACGCGCCCACGACGCTGACCTACCGGGACGGGGTGTGGGGCGACACGCTGTCGATCGCTGCCTCGGACGAGCCGCGGCGCCGCCAGGCGGTGTCCGAGACGATGGCCGCCATCGAGGTGGCGAGAACGGTGGGGTTTCCCTACCTGGTCGTGCACCTGGGCGTGCCGGCCCCGGAGGCGGCACAGAACAGTCGCAGCGCGGCGGCGCGAAGCCTCGAGGAGCTGAGCCAGGCGGCCCAGGCCGCGGGCGTGACCATGGCCCTCGAGCTCATTCCGAACGCCCTGTCACTGGCGCCGCGCCTGGTGCAGTGGCTCGAGGACGACCTCGAGCTGCCCGATGGTGGCATCTGCCTGGATGTGGGCCACGCCAACATGGCCGGCGATGTCATGGACGCCATCGAGACCTGCTCCGGGCACATCGTCGCCACGCACCTCCACGACAACCGCGGGAAGCGCGACGATCACCTCGTGCCGGGCCAGGGCGGCATCGACTGGGAGGGCGTGCTCATGGCCTTCCAGAAGGTGGGCTACGAGGGCGCGTGGATCTTCGAGCTGGCGCCGGCGGCCGATGCGCCGGCGGTGCTGAAGCAGGCCGCCCGGGCACGCGAGAGATTGCAGCGCCTGTTGACCTACGAACATTGACCACAGCCATGGCGACACACGTCTACATCGATCGAATCGGGGAACACGTCGGGGAAACCGTGACCATCAAGGGATGGCTGGCCAACCGGCGCTCGAGCGGCAAGATCCATTTCCTGGTGGTGCGCGACGGTACCGGCTTCCTCCAGGTGGTGATGGGCAGGAACGACGTCGGTGACGAGACCTTTACAAGCGCCGACCACCTCGGGCAGGAGAGCGCCATCATTGTCACCGGCCAGGTGCGCGCGGACCAGCGCGCAAAGGGCGGATACGAGCTGGTGGCGAGCGGGATGGAGGTCGTCGCGCCAGCGCACGACTTCCCCATCACGCCCAAGGAACACGGCGTGGACTACCTGATGGATCGCCGGCACCTGTGGATCCGCGCAGAGCGTCAGACCGCCATCCTGCGCGTGCGGCACGAGGTGATCAACGCCATCCGCGACTTCTTCAACGGCGAGGGGTTCACCCTGGCCGACACGCCCATCTTCACGCCGGCGGCGTGCGAAGGCACGACCACGCTGTTCCCCGTGCAGTATTTCGAGGACAACATGGCGTACCTCACGCAGAGCGGGCAGCTCTACAACGAGGCCAACGCCATGGCACTCGGCAAGGTCTACTGCTTCGGCCCGACGTTCCGCGCCGAGAAGAGCAAGACACGCCGTCACCTCACCGAGTTCTGGATGGTCGAGCCCGAGATGGCGTACGCCGACCTCGACGATGTCATCTCGCTGGCCGAGCGTCTGGTGTGCTCGGTGGTTGGCCGCGTGCTGGATCGCCGGCACAAGGAGCTGAAGGTCCTCGAGCGCGACACCTCGAAGCTGGAAACGGTGAAGGCGCCATTCCCGCGGCTTCACTATGACGAGGCCGCGAAGATCCTCCTCGACAAGGGTCTGCCGTTCCAGGTGGGTGGCGATCTCGGCGGCACCGACGAGACGGTGCTCTCGGAGCAGTACGATCGGCCGGTGTGCGTCACGCACTACCCGGCCGCCGTGAAGGCCTTCTACATGAAGCCCGATCCCAACCAGCCGGATCGGGCCCTGTGCGTCGACGTGCTGGCCCCCGAAGGCTACGGCGAGATCATCGGCGGCGGCCAGCGTCTAGACGACTACGACCTGCTCGTCCAGCGCATCAAGGAGCACGACCTGCCAATGGAAGCCTTCGAGTGGTACCTGGACCTCCGGCGATACGGCTCCGTGCCGCACGGCGGCTTCGGCATGGGTGTGGAGCGCTGCGTCGGCTGGATCTGCGGCCTCGAGCACGTGCGGGAGACGATCCCCTACCCGCGCATGCTCTACCGGCTGTACCCGTGAACACGATCACGAAAAAAACCACGCCGCCCTCGCGGCGTGGCCGCTTCGAGCCTCGCCGGAGCCTTGGCGGAGGCGGGATGGCACGAAGGAACTCACGAAGGGCACGAAATCTGGGAGAAGCATCCGTGACAGCCCAGCATGAATCCTTCGTGCCGTCCTTCGTGTTCTTCGTGTCTTCGTGGTTTCCTTCTGACAGGGGATGGCGTTGAAGATTGGCTTCGTCTCGCTCGGGTGTCCCAAGAACCTCGTCGACTCCGAGGTGATGCTCGGCCTGGCCGAGCAGGCCGGCCACGAGATCACCAGTGACGCAGCGGGCGCGGACGTGCTCGTCGTCAACACCTGCGCGTTCATCGATCGTGCCAAACAGGAGTCGGTTGACACCATCCTCGAGATGGCCGAGCTCAAGAAGCAGGCGACGGGCCGGAGGCTCATCGTCACCGGGTGCCTTGCCGAGCGGTACCGCGAGGATCTCCAGAAGGAGATTCCCGAGATCGATGCCGTGCTGGGGACGGGGGAGGTGACGGGGCTGGTAAGCGTACTGTCGGAACTCGGGAGTCGGGAGTCGGGAGTCGGAAGGCCGACTGTCCCGGAGCCAATGCCACTGACCTTCTATAGACGCGATCCCGAACGCGCCGCGGTTGGGACCGACTCCCGACTCCCCACGCCCGACTCCCGTTCATATCAGCCCGTCTTCGGCCTCGACCTTCCCACCTACCTCTACGACGCCGACACGCCGCGGCGGCGCGCGACACCCGGGCACTACGCCTACGTGAAGATCGCCGAGGGCTGCGACTACAAGTGCGCATTCTGCATCATCCCGAAGATGCGTGGGCACTACCGGAGTCGGTCCATCGACTCCGTCGTGCGCGAGGCGCACCTGCTGGCGGCCGATGGCGTGAAGGAACTCCTGCTCATCTCGCAGGACACGTCGTTCTACGGCATCGACCAGGGTGAGCGTGGGGCCCTCCCGCGGCTGCTGCGGGCCTTGAACGAGGTGGACGGCATCGAGTGGATTCGGATGCTCTATCTCTATCCGACCACCATCACCGACGAGGTGATCGACGCCGTCGCCGAGCTCGACAAGGTGTGCAAGTACATCGATCTGCCGCTGCAGCACGCCTCCGACGCGGTGCTGAAGCGCATGAAACGGCCGGGGACTCGCGCCTCGTACGTGCGCCTGCTCGACAACATCCGCGCGCGCGTCCCGGACGTGGCGCTTCGGACCACGTTCATCACGGGATTTCCGGGTGAAAGCGAGGCCGATGTAGACACCCTCGAGGCCTTCATCACCGAGGTGGGCTTCGACCACCTGGGGGTCTTCACCTATTCCCACGAGGAAGGGACCACGGCCTTCGCCCTGCCCGACGATGTGCCCCGGGCCGAGAAAGAGGCGCGGCAGGCGCGACTAATGCAGGCCCAGCAAGGACTGGTGGCCCGCCGCCAGCGGGCTCGGGTGGGCCAGCGGGCCCGGCTGCTGCTGGACGGCCCCTCTTCCGAGCACCAGTGGGTCTGGCAGGGCCGCCTGGCGGGTCAGGCCCCCGACATCGACCCCGTGGTCTACCTCACCGACGTGGACCCGGACCATCTGGTGGCCGGCCGGTTCCTCGACGTCGAGATCGTCAGCGCCCAGGACTACGACCTGGTCGCCCGCCCCCTGCCCTGACCAACCCTTCGTGCTATCATTAGTGTTCGGTTCTTAGTCTGGGAAACCAGAGTGGGCCTGTTGCCCACTTTTTCTGTTTAGGGGGCATTATTTGGGCCCGCTCGAACGTGTCCGGGAGGCCGCGTCGCGGGTCGCTGCCAGCTACGGGCTGGACATCTTCGACGTCGAGCTTCGGCGCGAGGGCGGCCAGCAGGTGCTGTGCGTGGTGCTGGATCGACCCGGCCCGAACGCGACCGCCGAAGACAGTGTCAGCCTGGAAGACTGTGCGCGGGTGAGCGAGGAGCTGAGCACCATCCTCGATGTCGAGGACGTGGTCCCGGCCGACCGCTACACCCTTGAAGTCTCGTCGCCCGGGCTGGATCGCCCGCTGCGGCACGTCGACGACTACCGTCGGTTCGCCGGGCGGAGGGCCAAGATCGTGCTGTCGGAGCCGGTGGGGCGACAGACCGCGTTTGCGGGCCGCGTCCTCGGCCTGGACGGCGACGACGTGATGTTCGAATCGGAGGGCGGGAAGCACGTGCGGTTGCCACTGCGGCTGATTGCGCGCGCCCGGCTCGATGTGGAGTTCTGACCTGACCATGAGCACGAATCCGCTGCTGCAGACCATCGAGGCCCTCGCCAAGGAGAAGGGCATCGAGCCCGACGTCGTCATCCAGGCGATGGAAGAGGCCGTGCTGACGGCGTCGCGGAAGTACTACAAGACCGGTGAGGAGCTGAAGGCGAAGTTCAATCCCGAGAACGGCCAGATCGAGCTCTTCGCGGTGAAGACCATTGTCGACGAGGTCGCCGACCCTGCGCTCGAAATCTCGGTGGCCGAGGCCAAGGAGATCTACGGCGAGGACGCCGAGGTCGAGGCCGGCTATCAGATCGAGTTCCCGAAGCGCACCGACGTCCTGGGCCGCATCGCCGCGCAGACCGCTAAGCAGGTCATCTTCCAGAAGGTGCGCGAGGCCGAGCGCGAGAATGTCTTCGCCGAGTACAACCAGCGCGTCGGCGAGGTGATGAACGGCGTCGTCAAGCGCTTCGAGCAGGGCGACATCATCGTCGAGGTCGGCCGCGTCGAGGCCGTCCTGCCGCGCAAGGAACAGTCGCGTGCGGAAAGCTACGCCCAGGGCGACCGCATCCGCGCGGTCATCCGCACGGTCGGCAAGGGCGCGAAGGGCCCGCAGATCGTGCTGTCGCGGACCGACCCGGCCCTGCTGATCAAGCTGTTCGAGCAGGAAGTGCCGGAGATCTACGACGGCACCGTGATGGTGCGGGGCGCGGTGCGCGAGGCCGGCGACCGCGCCAAGGTGGCGGTGTACTCCCGCGAGCGCGACGTGGACCCGGTGGGCGCCTGCGTGGGCATGAAGGGCACACGCGTGCAGGCCATCATTCGAGAGCTGCGCGGCGAGAAGATCGACATCGTCGAGTGGTCCGAGGATCCGGTCCAGTTCGTGATGAACGCGCTCAGCCCCGCGAAGGTCCAGCGCGTCACCATCGTCGACGACAAGGACAAGGTGATGGAGGTGGTCGTCGAGGACAAGCAGTTGTCCCTGGCGATCGGCAAGAAGGGCCAGAACGTGCGCCTCGCGGCGAAGCTGACCGGCTGGCGGATCGACATCAAGAGCGAGGAAGAAAAGCGGAAGGAAGTGGAGGCGCAGTTCGGCGCCATGGAAGCCGCCGCCGCCGAGGAGACGGCCGAGGAAGGCGCCGAGGCGCTGCCCGGGGGCGAGACACCGTCCACAAGCGAAGCGCTGCCCGAGAGCCAAGCGGCGCCCGAGAGCGAGGCGCCGCTCGAGAAAGACGCGGCCGCGTCGACGAGCACCGTGACCGCCGATGAGGCCGCGCCGGCCGAGGCCGCGGACCGGAACGAGTAGCGTTGTTACACCAAGGCCGTAGCCTGAAGCCCGAAGCCCGTTAGCCAGCAAGTCGAGAGCACACATATCGAATGGCCACTGTCCGGATCTACAAAGTCGCAGAGCTTCTGAACACGACCAGCCAGGAAGTGCTGGATCTGCTCAAGAAGAACCACGGCATCGAGCTGAAGAGCGCGTCGAGCACGCTCGAAGAGATCGTGGCCCGGCAGTTCGTCGAGCGCTTGGCCCGACAGCGCGGCATCGAGCTCCCCAAGGGGGACATCTTCTCGGAACACGCCGTGAAGGCCGCCAAGGGCAAGGCCGCCGGCGCGAAGAAGCCGGGGGCGGCCGCCGAGCCGCCCAAGCCCGCCGTGCCGACGCTGGGCCCGCCCCGGCTGGTGAAGAAGCCGGCGCTGGTGAAGCCGGCGGCCTTGGTGGAGACGTCGGCGCCGGTGGAGGCGCCCGAGGCGCACGTGCCCGAGGCATTCGAGGCGCCCTCCGTCGAGGTGCCCGAGCCCGTGGCCGTCGAGGCGCCGGTGGCGGCCGAAGTGCCTGCGCCGCCACCCGTCCTTGAGGAAATGCCCGAGCCGGTCGCCGCTCCGCCGCAGGAGGCCGAGCCGGCCGCCGCCGCGGAGCCGACCATCGAAGTGCCCGCGCCTGCGGCACCGCCTGCCCCGGCTCGTCCGGCCGGACGGTTCGTACCGCCGAGCATCCGCCTTCGCGTGGAAGAGCCAGGTCAGGCGCCGCCGCAGGCGCCGCCGCTCGTACCAAAGCGCGCCGTTGTGCCGCAGCCGCCGCCGCGCCCGGCGGCGCCACGTGCCACGACGGCACCGTCCCAGACCGCTCGGCCCGGCGCCCCTCGGGCGCCATATGGGGCCAGGCCGGCCGGGGGCATGACCCCGGCGATGCTTGGTGGCCCGCGCCCGCTGCCCTCGCAGCCCGTGCGCCCCGGCCAGCCCCCGGTGGGCCGACCCGGCATGCCCGGCGGCCCGCGGCCGCCGTACGGTCAGCAGTTCCGCCCGCGGCCGGCTGGAGGCCAGCGCTCCTCGCAGCGCCGTGACGCCCTGCAGCGGATGCCGTCGGCTGCCGCGCCGGTGGCTCCGCCGCCCATCTCCCGCACCATCACCCTTGCCGAAGGCATGACCGTGAAGGACCTGGCGGACAAGCTCGACGTGCGCGTCAAGGAGGTGCTCAAGTCCCTGCTCGACCGTCGCATGATGATGACCATCAACTCGGTCGTCGACATGAACACGGCGAAGGACGTGGCCCGCGCGTTCGGCGCCGACATCGAGACCCGCACCTACGAGGAAGAGCTGCTCGAGACCGAGTCGGAAGCCGTCGACCCGAAGGACTTGCTGCCCCGCCCCCCGGTCGTCACGGTCATGGGCCACGTGGACCACGGCAAGACCACGCTGCTCGACTCGATCCGCGAGACCCGCGTGGCCGAGCGCGAGGCCGGCGGCATCACCCAGCACATCGGCGCGTATCTCGTCACGGGTGTTGGCGAGAAGGGCGACAAGAGCATCGTCTTCCTCGACACGCCTGGTCACGCGGCATTCACGCTGATGCGCGCGCGCGGCGCCAAGATCACCGACGTGGTCATCCTCGTCGTGGCGGCCGACGACGGGGTCATGCCGCAGACCAAGGAAGCCATCGATCACGCGAAGGCGGCCGGCGTGCCGATCATCGTGGCGGTGAACAAGATCGACAAGCCGGGCGCCAACGCCGAGGTCCCCAAGCGGCAGCTGGCCGACCTCGGCCTGATGCCCGAGGACTGGGGCGGCGACACGGTGTTCGTCGAGGTCTCAGCCAAGCAGAAGAAGAACCTCGACACGCTGCTCGAGATGATCCTGCTCGTCACCGACATCGGCGAGCACAAGGCCAACCCCAAGCGCGGCGCGGTCGGCACCGTGCTCGAGACCAAGCTCGATCGCGGCCGCGGGCCCGTGGCGACCGTCCTGGTGCAGGACGGCACGCTGCGCGTCGGCGACAACGTCATCGCCGGCCCCGTCGTGGGCCGCGTGCGCGCCCTCATCGACGATCGCGGCCGCAACGTGAAGCAGGCGGGGCCGTCCACGCCGGTGGAGTTGCTCGGGCTCGAGTCCCTGCCCTCGCCGGGCGAGCCGTTCCAGGCCGTGGCCGATCCGTCGAAGGCGCGGCAGATTGCCACGTTCCGCCAGTCCCAGGCCAAGGAGAAGGCCCTCGGCGCCAAGGGCAGCCGCCTGACGCTCGAGTCGCTGCAGCAGCAGCTCTCCGAGGGCGGCATGAAGGAGCTGGCCATCATCATCAAGTCCGACGTGCAGGGCTCGGCCGAGGTGCTGGCCGACACCTTGTCGAAGCTGTCGGACGAGAAGACGAAGGTCAAGATCATCCACTCGGCCGTGGGCGCCATCAACGAGTCGGACGTGCTGCTGGCGGCCGCCTCGAACGCCATCATCATCGGCTTCAACGTCCGGCCCGATCGCAACGCCGCCGAGGTGGCCGAGCGCGAGAAGGTGGACATCCGCCACCACTCGGTCATCTACAACGTGACCGAGGAGATCCAGAAGGCCATGGCGGGCCTGCTCGAGCCGACCATCAAGGAAGTGCGCCTCGGCAGCGCGCAGGTCCGCGACACCTTCAAGGTGCCGAAGGTCGGCGTCATCGCGGGATGCATGGTCAGCGACGGCCGCATCACCCGCCAGGGCGACGCGCAGGCGCGGCTGCTCCGCGACAACGTCGTCATCTGGGAAGGCAAGCTGGGCTCGCTCAAGCGCTTCAAGGACGACGTGTCCGAGGTGAAGGCGGGCTTCGAGTGCGGCATCGGCCTCCAGAACTTCAACGACGTGAAGGTCGGCGACGTCATCGAGGTGTTCCAGATGGAGCGTGTGGCGGCGACGGCCTAGCACGGCGGTTCTCAGCACGGGCCGTTCAACGCACGAACGGTTCAACGCACGAACGGTTCAAAGCACGGCCCATGGCTCTTTCACATCGCGTCGAACGCATCGCCGAGCAAATCCGCGAGGAGCTCAGCCAGATGCTGGCCACCGAGGTCCGCGATCCCGGTGTGGGCCTGGTCACCATCACCCGCGTCAAGGTGACCGCGGATCTCTCCCTGGCCCGCGTGTACTGGACGGCACTGGCCGAGGGCAAGGAGCGCAAGGACACGGCAAAGGCGCTGGAACGCGCCGCGCCCTTCGTGCGTCACCTGCTCAGCCAGCGTCTCACGCTCCGCCGCGTGCCGGAGGTCAAGTTCCAGTACGACGAATCGGTCGTGGCCCAGGACCGCATCGAGCGGATCATCCAGGAGCTGCACGCCGAGCGCGAGGAGCACCCCGAGCTCAACGCGCTGGTCGACCCGTCGCCCGACGCGAAGAAGGATGAGCCCGCACAGTAGCCCCCCGCCCGACCTGCTGGCCGCCGTCGCGCGCGGCCGCCGCTTTCTCGTCACGTCGCACCAGCGGCCCGACGGCGATGCCATCGGTTCGGCCGTCGCGATGGCGCTGGCGCTGGTGGCGCTCGGCAAGCGCGCCACCGTGGTGATGGACGCGATGCCGCCCGCGTTCCTGCAGCCGTTCCCGCACGTGGACGCCATCCGCATTACCACCGAAGTGACCGAGGCAGTCGATACCGTGCTGGTGATGGAGTGCAGCACGCTGGCCCGCACCGGGGTGGCCGGCCTCGACCGCTCTCCAGTGATCAACATCGACCATCACCCCGGCAATACCGGCTACGGCCAGATCAACTGGATCGACGAGGGCGCCGCCGCGTGCGGCGAGCTGGCGTTCACGCTGATCGAGGCACTCGGCGTGCCGCTGACGCCGGCGATCGCCACGCACATCTACCTGGCGATCCTCACCGACACCGGATCGTTCCACTTCTCGCACCTGTCACCCCGCACCTACGAGCTGGCAGGGCGGTGCGTGGCCGCCGGAGCCGACCCGCAGTGGATTGCCCGGACCCACTACGACAGCAACTCTCTGGCCCGCGTGCGCATCTTCGGCGCCGTGCTGAACGGCATGGCGATCCACGCCGGCGGACGGGTCGCCCTGCTGACCATCACGAAGGCCATGGTAAGGGACCTCGGCGGCACCTACGATGACACCGAGGGCCTGATCAATTTTCCGCTGACGGTGAAGGACGTCCAGGCGGTGGCGTTCTTCAAGGAACAGGCCCCGGGTGACTGGCGTGTGAGCCTCCGGTCGAAGGGCGAGGTGGACACAGGTGCCGTGGCCAGGCAATTCGGCGGGGGCGGGCACAAGAACGCGTCGGGCTGCGGCTGGCAGGGCACCATCGAGGCGGCGCACGAGACGTTCGCCCGCCTGCTCGGCCAGGCCGTCACCGGATGATCTCGGGCGTCCTCGTCCTCGACAAGCCGCAGGGGCCCACGTCCCACGACATGGTAGCCGTGGCCCGGCGCGCGCTTGGCGAGCGGCGGATCGGCCACTGCGGCACCCTCGACCCCATGGCCACCGGCGTCCTGGCCCTGGCCGTCGGCCAGGCCACGCGGCTCGTGCAGTTCCTCTCGGCTGAGAAGAAGCACTACGACGCCACCATCCGATTCGGGCGAACGACGGACAGCTTCGATGCGACTGGCGTGGTCACGGAGGAGTCGAGCGACCGCCCCACCCGCGAAGCCCTCGAGAGTGCGCTGGCGGGATTCCGCGGGGCGTTTCTCCAGACGCCTCCGGCGTTCTCGGCCAAGAAGGTCGGCGGCCATCGGGCCTACGACCTGGCCCGGCGCGACGATCGGCCGGCGCCCACCCTGGAGCCGGTTCCCGTCACCACCCACCAGCTGGAGCTGACCGCATTCGACGGCCACGTGGCCTCCTTGTCGATGGTGGTCTCGGCCGGATTCTATGTCCGCTCCCTGGCGCACGACCTCGGGCGCGTGCTGGGCACGGGTGCCGTCCTCGACGGCCTGCGGCGGACTCGCGCAGGGAGCTTCGGGCTCGAGGACGCCATTTCCGCCGACGTACTGGTCACGGCCGGACGGGACGAGGTGGTTCGTCGCCTCATCCCGATGGCTCGCCTGCTGACCGACCTGCCCTCGCTGACGCTCGCCGCGGCCGAGGCGGCCCGGGCCCGCCGGGGGATGGATGTGCCCGCCCCGGCCGGCTGGGCGCCCCCTCCGAACCTGGCGCGGCTGCTGGACCCGGAGAGCCACCTGCTGGCCCTGGCCACCCCGTCGAAGCGCCCGGGGTTTTTGCACCCCTCCGTGGTTTTGGGCTAACATTGAGAGTTCTTGACGATCGCCCTGATCGTCACATACGGCGGCGTGGAGCAGCGTGGACACGCGCTCTGGGGCCGTTCGTGGAGGTAACGTGGCACTGACGAAAGACAAGAAAGTCGCTCTGATCGGCGATTACAAGACCCACGCCAGCGATACGGGCTCGCCCGAGGTCCAGGTGGCCCTGCTCAGCGAGCGCATCAATTACCTGACCGAGCACTTCAAGTCGCACGCGAAGGACCACCACTCGCGCCGCGGGCTGCTGAAGCTGGTGGGCCAGCGCCGGCGCCTGCTCGACTACCTGAAGAGCAAGGACACCGAGCGCTACGCCGCGCTCATCAAGCGCCTCGGCATCCGCAAATAGGCAGTTCAACGTTACGAGTTCAAAGCTCAAAGCTGCCGTTCAACGTGACCCCCACTTTGAACCCTGCACTTTGCAGCTGTGAACTCGCGAAGGGTTCTCTATGCACAAAAGCGAAGTATCTCTCGGCGGCCGTCCCCTGACGATCGAAACCGGCAAGTGGGCCAAGCAGGCGCACGGCTCGGTCATCGTCCGGATGGGCGACACGATGGTGCTCGTGACGGCCTGCCACTCGGGCAGCCCGCGCGAGGGCATCGATTTCCTCCCGCTCACGGTGGACTACCGTGAGTACGCCTACTCGTCCGGGCGCATCCCGGGTGGCTTCTTCAAGCGCGAGGGTAAGCCCACGGAGAAGGAAGTGCTCACGAGCCGCGTCATCGACCGGCCCATCCGGCCGCTCTTCCCGTCGGGCTGGCGGAACGAGTCACAGATCATCGCGATGGTGCTCTCGGCCGATACCGAGTTCGACTCGGACGTCCTGGCCATCACCGGCGCGTCGGCTGCGCTGGCCATCTCGGAGATTCCGTTCGAGAAGACCATCGCCGGCGTGCGCGTGGGGCTCGTGGAGGGTCAGTACCTCATCAATCCCACCTACGAGCAGCGCCGCCAGAGCCGGCTCGACCTGGTGGTGGCGGGCAGCCGCGACGGCATCGTGATGGTGGAAGCCGGCGCCAAGGAGGTGACGGAGGAAGAGACCATCACCGCGCTCGACGAGGCCCACAAGGCCATCAAGCAGATCTGCGACAGCATCGACACCCTGGCGAAGGACGCCGGCAAGCGGAAGCTGCCGAAGCCGGAGCGCAAGATCGGCCACGAGTTCTACCGCGAGGTCGAAGAGAAGATCATCGTCCCGCTTCGCGAGGCGATGCGCATCAAGGGCAAGATCGAGAACTACGATCGCGTCGACCAGGTGCTGGACGACCTCATCGCGTCGATCCCCGAGGGCGAGATCCAGCGAAAGAGCGAAGCGAAGGCCATCTTCAAGGAACTCCAGGAGAAGGTGCTGCGCGACGAGATCCTCGAGCACAACACCCGCCTCGACGGCCGCAAGTTCGACGAGATCCGACCCATCACCATCGAGACCGGTGTGCTGCCGCGTACCCACGGCTCGGCCGTGTTCACCCGCGGCGAGACCCAGGCGCTCGTCACGGCCACCCTCGGCACCGCGGATGACCAGCAGAAGGTCGAGATGGTCGATGGCGAAACCTGGAAGCGCTTCATGCTCCACTACAACTTCCCGCCCTTCTCGGTCGGTGAAGTGGGCTTCCTGCGCGGCCCCGGCCGCCGCGAGATCGGCCACGGCGCCCTCGCCGAGCGGTCGCTCACCCCGATGCTCCCCGGCGAGGACCAGTTCCCCTACACGGTCCGCATCGTGTCCGACATCCTCGAGTCGAACGGCAGCTCGTCGATGGCCTCGGTCTGCGGCGGCTCCCTGGCCATGATGGACGCCGGCGTGCCGCTCAAGGCGCCCGTGGCCGGCGTGGCCATGGGCCTCATCCTCGACGAGAAGACCGGCAAGTACGCGGTCCTCAGCGACATCGCGGGCGCCGAAGATCACTACGGCGACATGGACTTCAAGGTGACCGGCACCGAAGCCGGCATCACGGCCCTGCAGATGGACATCAAGGTCACGGGCGTGCCCGCCGAGGTCATGCGCGCGGCGCTGATCCAGGCGCGCGACGGCCGCCTCCATATCCTGGGCAAGATGAACGAGGCGCTCACCGCGCATCGCCAGAGCATCTCGGCCTACGCGCCCCGCATTGTCACCATCAAGATCCCGGTGGACAAGATCCGGGACGTCATCGGGCCCGGCGGCAAGATGATCCGCTCGATTATCGAGCGCACGGGCGTGAAGATCGACGTGCAGGACGACGGCCAGGTCAACGTGGCGTCGGCGGACGAGGCCGCGGCCGCCAAGGCCATCGGCATCATCCAGGAGCTGACGGCCACGGCCGAGCTCAACAAGACTTACCTCGGCAAGGTGCAACGCATCACCGACTTCGGCGCCTTCGTCGAGATCATGGCCGGCACCGACGGCCTGCTCCACGTCTCGGAAATCGCCCACTACCGGGTGAAGGACGTGCGCGACGAGCTGAAGGAAGGCCAGCAGGTGCTGGTGAAGGTCATCAACATCGACCCGACCGGCAAGATCCGCCTGTCGCGCAAGGCCCTCATCACTCCCGAGGAGGGCGGCGCGCCGCCCGCATCGGCCGGTGAAGAGGGTGCGGGCGCGGCTGCCGGAGGAGGAGACAGTGGCGATCGGCCGCCACGCGACCGCGACCGGGGTCCCCGACGCGACCGCGGTCCGCGGCGCGACTGAACACGGGCGCCCACGGCCCCCGGGTCTTCAGGCCCGTGAACAGCCAGATCGGAACGCCGGGCTTTCAGGCCCGGCGTTTTCGTTGTACGGCGTACAATGGCTGCATGGCTCGATTCGCCCGGGCTGCCGCGCTGGCCGCCCTCACCGTCGCGACGATGGCGCAGGTGGCCGCCCAGGAACAGGCGCCCAACCGGCGCGAGTTCACGGTGACGGCCAGCGACCACCGCTACACGCCGGATCGCATCGAGGTGTCGAAGGACGACCTCGTCAAGATCACCTTCCGCAGCGAGGGACAGCCGGCCACGTTCGTCATCGATGCGTACCGCATCGTGAAGCGCGCGGGCAGCGGCCAGTCGGTGACCTTCGAGTTCCGCGCGGACCAGCCTGGCACCTTCCCCTACTACTGCAATCTCACGGGCGACCCCGCGTGCCGCGACATGAAGGGGACGTTGGTGGTGAAAGGGCGCTAGCGGGAGGGAAGAAAATTGAGCGATTGGGTGATGGCAGATTGAGCGATTGATTGGTGATTGGCGGATTGGGGGGATTGAGCGATTGATCGGGTGATTGGTGATCCGAGGGATTGGGCGATTCTTCTGGTGATTGGTGATCCGAGGGATTGGGCGATTCTTCTGGTGATTGGTGATCGAGGGATTGGGCGATTCTTCTGGTGATTGATTCGGTGAATCACCTGATCACCAAATCCGCCAATCGCCCAATCGATCGCTCAATGGTCCAATCACCAATCCCAATCAATCGCTCAATCTGCAATCCTTCAATCACTCAATGCTGCTGTCACCACCGCTCAAGGCCGCCGAGGCTACTGCCGCGGGAACTGATCCGGGTTGTCGGTGAACAGCGCGTCCACGCCCAGCGTGTAGAGGTAGTGCTCCATCTCGGCCTTCACCGAGGGGAAGCCGCCCGGATTCGCGCTGCGGAAGGTGTAGGGCGTCACCGTGAGCCCCTCGGCGTGAGCCCACTGCACGAACGCCGGGTTCTTCAGGACAATCTCCTTGGACGGCGCCAGGTCCTGCACAACGCCCTTCCACGACCGCACGCGGGACTGGTCCCACCCATCTCCGCGCCCGATGAGCAGGGCCACGGGCACGCCGATCTTCATCTCGGCCAGCCGCCGCGCGCTGCTCTCTCCGAAGGTCTGCAGGATGACCGGCGTTTTCGCGTCGGCCCGACCTCCGCGCAGCCCGTGCCGGTCCAATGCCACGGCGACCAGCTCCTCGAAGTTCACGTCGCGACCCTCGTAGATCTCGGGTGTCTTCAGCTCCGGGAACATCCCGGCCTTCCCCTTGACCAGGGCCACGGCCTCGTCGAAGGTCGGCACGCGCTCGCCGGCAAACGTCGGGGCGAACCACGAACCGGCGTCCAGCTGCTTGATCTCGGCCAGCGTGAAGTCATTGGCGAGCCAGGCGCGGCGCTTCTTGCCCTCGTACTCCACCTCGGTAAACCGCGCCGGGAACACCGCTTCGACGTTGGTCGTGCGCTCGAGGCTCGGGTCGTGCAGGCAGATGAGCACGCCGTCCCGGGTGACCGCGAGGTCCTGCTCCACGAAGTCGGCGCCCTGTTCGATGGCCAGGCGGTAGGCGGCGAGGGTGTGCTCGGGCGCGTAGGCCGACGCGCCACGGTGCGCCACGTTGGTCTTGCGCGGGTAGTGGGTGGGCGGGGGGATGGACATCAGCGTGGCGGTCAGTAGCAGGATCCAGACGAGGCGCATGGGAATCTCCAGGGCAGCCAGCTTCGCACGCCCAGGCTACGTTTCCGTGAACGCCCGCGCCGCCTCGATGCGCTCGCGGATGGGCGGATGCGAGTAGAACAGCCAGCGCGCCACGGCCGAAGGTCGCTCCTCGGCAAGGTTCTGCTGCGACAGCCGCTTCATCGCCGACACGAACGCGGCTGGATTGCCGGTTGCCTCGATCGCGTAGCGATCGGCGGCGCGTTCCTGCGCGCGTGACAGGGCGTTGACGAATGGCAAGGCCAGGAACGACCACGCGCCACCGGTGAGCATCAGCAGGGGCAGCGCGGCCGGGTCGGCCACGCCGCGGTAGCCCAGGCGGTCGACCGCGGCGCGCAAGACGACATCCGCCATGTAGAACCCGCCCACGAGCACCAGCGTTTGCACGGCAATCCCCCGCCACAGGTCCCGGTGCACGTGATGGGCGAGCTCGTGTGCCAGCACGACCTCGATCTCGTCATCGGAGTAGTCGGCCAGCAGCGTATCGGACAGCAGGATGCGCCGCGTGTGGCCAAGCCCGGCAAGGGCCGCGTTGGCCTTCCGGGTGTGGCTGCTCAGCACCCACTCGAACACCCCGACGACGTCGGTCCGGGCGCGGGCGGCCAGGTCCATCAACCGCTCGACGAGTGGCGGCCGGTCGAGTGGGCGGAACTTGTAGAAGACGGGCAATAGCAGGACAGGGGCGAGACGGGCGAGGCCCACCAGGGCCACCGCGAACAGCCCCGCCGAGATCATCCACCACCAGCCGGGCCACCACCGCAGGGTGCCAAAAACCACGGAGGCCGCGGCTACGGCGATGATGGCGCCCAGGCCGGCGGCCTTCACCTGGTCGGCGAGCCAGTGCGCGCCGGGCTGGGTCGAGAGACCATAGCGGTGCTCGAGCGCGAAGCCCTGATACCAGGAGAAGGGGAACTCCACCACCTGAAGGATGGCGAAGACCGCGAGCGTGACCAGGGCGACGGCCGCGCTCTCCTCGAGGCCGGCGGGCAGGACCAGGGATGCCAGGTCGTGAAGGAGCTCTCGCATCCGGACGGACGCGCCCGTCCAGGCCAGCCCAAGCAGGATCAGGCCAGCGGCGACGGTGCCGGCCACGTCGGCGCGGCGGCGGAGACGATGGTAGCGTGCGGACTTGTCTTCGTTCACGGGGACAGGAGCCCATGGGCCCCGCCCCTAACTTTACCCTCTCGGCTCACTTCTGTGGCCGATCGGTCTGCGGCTCGCCCGAGGGGAACCAGCCCTAGGTGCTCGATTTCGAGAGCCGGACGCCGCCGTTGGTGGTCTGCAGGGTGACGCGAGAGCCGCCGCCATTCAGCGTGCCTTCGAGCCGGCGGCGCGACTGCTCGCCGGTCACCTGGAGGTCGAGGTCGGTCGTCCGGATGCCGCCGTTGGTGACCCGCGCCGTCACCGAGGCCTTGCTGTCGCCGTGGAGGGCCAGTGCCACGCCCCCGTTCACCGCCTCGAGCGAAACGCTCCCCTCACCCGAGAGCGGCGTGGCGAGGTCGATGTCCACCCCGCCATTCACCGTGGACGCCTCGAGCGTGGTCACCGACAGGCGCTTTCCCTCGACGCCGCCGTTCACGGTCTGGGCATGGACTTCCCCCTCGAGCCCGGTCAGGGCGACGCGCCCGTTGACGGTCCGCAGGTCCACGACGACGCCCTTGGGCACTTTCACCGTCCAGCGGACTTCGACGTTCGACACGCCGAACGTACGGGGGGCGCGGACTTCGACGCGGGCGCGGCTTTCGCCGATTTCCTCCCGCATCTCGACCTTGCCCAGCAGGTCGCGGGCCGCATCGTCGGTCGACGCCTTCGCGGTGCGCTCGCCCACGAGCTCGACGGTGCCACCAGAGGCGGGTTCGGCGTCAATGCGCCCGTTGACGTTGATGAGCTCGAGGCGACCGCCCTGAGCAAGGGGATAGGAACGCGTCCAGGAGTCCTGGGCCCGGCCCGTGGCCAGGTCCATGGAAAACCCGTCCTGACCGACCTGAACGTCGCAGGCAGCGGTCGCCGCGACGACCGCAAGGGAGAGAGCGACGCGAAGCAGGCGGCTTCTGAGCATGGGTACCTCTAGGAGGAATACGGGTACCCGGGTTCCGGAGTTCTCGCCCTCAGTTCATCTGAATCGAGATGAGCTTCGACACCCCGGGCTCCTCCATCGTCACGCCGTAGAGCCGGTTGGCAATCTCCATGGTCTTTCGGCTGTGGGTGATGATGATGAACTGCGTCCTGTCCATCATGCCCCGCAGCAGCTCGACGAACCTGCCGATGTTCGCGTCGTCGAGGGGCGCGTCGATCTCGTCCAGGAGGCAGAACGGGCTGGGCTTGTAGCGGAAGATGGCGAACATCAGCGCGATGGCGGTGAGCGCCTTCTCACCGCCCGAGAGCAGCATCACGCTCTGCAGGCGCTTCCCCGGTGGAGACGCGACGATGTCGATGCCGCTCTCGAGGGGATCGTTGTCGTCGAGCAGGCTGATGCCGGCGCGGCCGCCGCCGAACAGGGTGGAGAACGTCTGCTGGAAGTTCGCGTTGATGGCGGTGAACGCTTCGCGGAACCTTGCGTGCGTGGTCTCGTCGATGCGCTTGATGGCTTCGTTGGTCTGAGCGATCGAGTCGACCAAGTCCTGGCGCTGGGTGGTGAGGAACACGTGGCGCTCCTCGAGCTCGCGGTGCTGCTCGATGGCCATCATGTTCACGGGGCCGATCCTGTCGATCTTGCTGCGCAGCTCGACGATCGCTTCCTCGGCGGTCATGCGCTCGGGGGCCGGCGCCTCGACCGCCTCTTCAGCCGGCACCTCTTCCTCGTCCGGCTCCACGGCTTCGGCGGCGCGGATGGCGCGCACATCCGGCTCCACCTCGCCCTCGGCTTCCATGCGCTCCACTTCCTCGCGCACGGTATCCAGCGAGACGCCGACGGCATCGAAGGCCTGCTGCGCCAGGTGGCCGAGATCCGATTCAGCCGTCGCGCGGCTGATGTCCAGCTCGGAGGCGAGCGCACGGACAGCGTCGAGCGCGCGCCGCGCATCGCGGATGACGCCTTCCTGTGCGTCGACGGAGGTGCGCACCTCGGTCGCACGCTCGTCAGCGAGGCGCATGTCATCGCGCAGGCCCTCGAGAGCCTGCACGTCCTCATCCAGGCGCTGCTCGTGCTCGGCCACGCCCGCCAGCAGGCGCTCGCGCTGCTCGCGCATCAGCGCGATGTCCCGGGCGCAGGCTGCCACGCGGTTCTCGAGTTCGATGGCCGCGGCTTCCATGCGCGTCACCTCGCCCGACGCCGCCGCGCACCGTTCGACCAGCGCGGCGTGCTCGGCACGGACCTCGGCGGCCGAGCGGCTGGCGCCCTCGGCCGTCTCGCGGGCCTCCCCGAGCTTCTGCTGCGCGGCGGCGAATCCCTCGTCTGCGGCGCGCTTGTCTTCGTCGAGTCGCGTGATGGACTCCCGCGCCTCGTCCTGCCGCTGGTCCAGCCCGGCAATCTCTTCGCGCACGCCGCGGATCTCGGTGGCCACCAGATCGGCCCGCTGCTGCAGCCGGAACTCGTCCTGGGCGGCCCGGGCCGCCTGGGCCTCGACCGAGACGATGGCCTTCTCCTGGCGATGGATTTCGGCCCCGAGCGCCTGGATGGCCGCCGTGGCGTGCGCGATGGTCTGCTCGAACTGCGTGGTCTCGTCCGCCAGGGCCGCAAGCGCCGCCCGCTCGGTGCCGACGCGCTCGCGCAGTTCCTTGATCTCGCGCTTGGTGCCGAGAATGCCACGGGCTTCGGCCTTGTCGCCGCCCGTCACGACATAGCGACCGCGGAACACGTCGCCTTCGATCGTCGCCACGGGCACCGGCACGGTCTGCGCCACGCGCGACGCGGTGTCGAAGGAGTCGGCGATCAGGGCCTCGCCCATCGCGGCGCGGAGCGCGCCCGCGAACGGCCCGCCCACGCGCACCACGCTCTGCAGACGCACGGTCCCCGCAGGCACTTCCGTGCTTTGAACCTCCGTGCTGTGACCCTCCGTGCCCGGCTTTCCCACGATGAAGCCGCAGCGGCCGGCGTCCTCCTGCCGGATGAGCCGCAGGCCAGCGGACACGTGCTCGAGGCGCTCCACGAGCACGTGTTGCAGGAGGTCACCGAGACAGGCTTCGATGGCGCGTTCGTAGCGCGGCTCGACTTCGAGGAAATCGGCGAGGGCGCCCATCTGTCCCACGCGGCCGTTCGCGTTCACCAGCACCATGCGTGCGGCATCGGCAAACCCCGCGCGGTGCGCGTCGAGCTCCTCGAGGGACCGGAGCCGCGCCGAGGCGCCCGCGAGCTCCTGCTCGCGCACACGCACGTCGCGGGCGCGCCACTCGTGCTCGATCCGCGCGCTGACCAGCTCCGACTCGCGGGCGGCGCGTGCCACGCGCGCCGCGTCGAGGCTGTCCTGCGCCCGCCGCAGTTGCTCGCCCGTCACCTGGCGTTCGGTGCGCACTTTCTCGATTTCGGCCTGCAGCTCGCCCGACTCGACGTCGAAGCGCCGCTCGGCCTCGACGGCGCGCTCGCGCTGCGCCGAGGCGGACTGCACGGCGGCGTTCAGGGCGGTGACGGTGTTGACCACCGCGTAGACATCGGCGCGCGCGCGCTCCACGTCCTGCTCGACGGCCTCGATGGCCTGCTGGGCACGGGCGTAGTCCTCGGCGGCGGCCCGCGCGACCTCGGCCGCCGTCGTGCGACGGGCCTCGGCCTCCTCCGCGGCCTGCCGACGGCCTTCGAGCGCCAGGCGCTCGGGCTCGCGACGGGCCTCGAGCATCACCCGCTCCTGGTCCAACTCGGCGGCTCGAGTCTCGAGCATGCCCGCCTGCTGGCGGTCCAGGGCGATCTGCTGCTGGCGGCGATTGATTTCCAGCTCGCGCTGATGCGCCTCGTCGCGCACCTGGCCCGCCGCGGCGTCGGCTTCCGCCTGGCCAATCCTTAGCGTGGCCAGCGCTGTCTCGACCTCGGCCAGGCGCGCGGCGGCTGCGGTCTCGGTGCTTCGGGCATCAGCCAGCCGCGTGCGTGCGGTCTCGATGGCCTCGGCGAGCGCCCGGTAGCGGCGGGTAAACAGCACCTTCTCCCAGCGGCGCATCTCGTCGCGCAGCCGCGTGTAGCGTCGGGCCTTGGCCGCCTGGCGCTTGAGGGCACCCTTCTGCTTCTCCACCTCGAAGACGATGTCGTCGATGCGCGTGAGGTTCTGCTGCGC
>DAIRFN010000176.1:0-11688 GCA_036795065.1 Vicinamibacterales bacterium | reverse complement strand
ATGCCCCCGATGTCGGCCGAGGCCACCGTGTCGCGAAACTACCTCGACTGGCTCATCGCGGTGCCGTGGCACAAGAAGACCAAGGAGAACCGCGACCTCAAGAACGCCGAGCACGTCCTCAACGAGGACCACTACGGGCTGGAGAAGATCAAGGATCGCATCCTCGAGTTCCTCGCCGTGCGCGCGTTGGTGAAGAAGCCCAAGGCCACCATCCTCACCTTCGTCGGCCCCCCGGGCGTGGGCAAGACGTCGCTGGCCAAGTCGATCGCGCGCGCGATGAACCGCAAGTTCGTCCGCCTGTCGCTCGGCGGCGTGCGCGACGAGGCCGAGATCCGCGGCCACCGCCGCACCTACATCGGCGCCTTCCCCGGCCAGATCATCCAGATGATGAAGAAGGCCGGCTCGCTCAACCCGGTCTTCCTGCTCGACGAAGTGGACAAGATGTCGATGGACTTCCGCGGCGACCCGTCGGCCGCCCTGCTGGAGGTGCTCGACCCCGAGCAGAACAACGCGTTCCTCGACCACTACCTCGACGTCGAGTTCGACCTCTCGCACGTCATGTTCCTGTGCACCGCCAACGTGCTCCACACCATCCCGCAGGCGCTGCGCGACCGCATGGAGGTGCTGCAGCTCGCCGGGTACACCGAGCAGGAGAAGGTGGAGATCGCCAAGCGCTTCCTGGTGCCGAAGGCCATCGAGGGCAACGGCCTCACTGACAAGAACATCTCGGTCGAGGAGGGCGCCCTCCAGACCATCATCCAGCGCTACACGCGCGAGGCGGGCGTCCGCAACCTCGAGCGCGAGATCAACTCGGTGTGCCGCAAGGTGGCCCGCAAGGTGGTGGTGGAAGGCGCGTCCACCTTCGAGGCCATCTCGCCCGAGAAGATCACCGAGTACCTCGGCGTCCCACGCTACCGTCCGACGGTGGCCGAAGAGCAGAACGAGATCGGCATCGCCACGGGGCTGGCCTGGACCGAAGTCGGCGGCGAGATCCTCATCACCGAGGCCACGCTCATGCCCGGCCGCGGGCGGCTCACGCTCACCGGCAAGCTCGGCGACGTGATGCAGGAGTCCGCGCAGGCGGCGATGAGCTTCGTGCGCTCCCGCGCCGAGGAGTTCGGCATCCCCAAGGACTTCAACCGCAAGCTCGACGTGCACGTGCACATCCCGGAAGGCGCCATCCCGAAGGACGGCCCCTCGGCCGGGATTACGCTGGCCACGGCGCTCATCTCGGCCCTGACCCGCATCCCGGCCCGGCGTGACGTGGCGATGACCGGGGAGATCACCCTGCGCGGCAAGGTCCTGCCCATCGGCGGCGTCAAGGAGAAGCTGCTCGCCGCGCACCGCGCCGGCGTGAAGACCATCCTCGTGCCCAAGGACAACGAGAAGGACCTGGCCGACATCCCGAAGAACGTGCTCGACGCCATCGACGTGCACCTGGTGAGCACGATGGACGATGTGCTGAAGATCGCGCTCGAAGGCCCGCTCACGCCGCTGCCGCCGTCCGCCGATTCGGGCGACCTCGGCGACTCGGCCGAGGCGATCACGCACTGAGGGGTTGGAGGTCTTGGGTCTTGAGGTCTTGAGTTTGGATCCGTGTCATCTGCGCAATCTGCGGCCCTCGTCATCTCTGCGTCTGCGGCCCTGTGCGGATCACATCTGAGTTCGTCACGAGTGCTGCGGACGCAGGCGGGTTCCCAACCGAGCGACTACCTGAGTTGGCCATGGTGGGCCGCTCGAACGTCGGCAAGTCGAGCCTGATCAACGCCCTGGTCCGCCAGACGCTGGCCCGGACCAGCGCCGCGCCCGGCAAGACGCGGCTGGCCAACTTCTATCGCGTGCAGCGCGCCGGGCATCCACCGTTCTACCTGGTGGACCTGCCGGGCTACGGCTACGCGCGTGGGGGCGATGCGGCACGCGCCACCTTCGATCAGCTCGCCGCGGAGTACTTCACATCCCGTCGCGGCGCGACGCTGCTGCTGGTGGACAGCCGGCATCCGGCGCTGGACGCGGATGTGCGAGCGGGGACCTGGCTGGTCGACCACGGGGTGACATGCCACGTGGTGGCGACCAAGGTCGACAAGCTGACGCAGGCCGAGCGCCGGCGTCACCTGGGAGAACTGGAGCGTCGGTATTCAGGACCGGTGACCGCCGTGTCGGCCCACACCGGTGAAGGACTGGAAGCACTGTGGACACAGATCGCAAGGCTGCTGGAGCAGCCCCCGCCAACGGCACCGCCACGGCCGAGCCCGTCACGCTCGACCTTTCCGCCCTCAAAGAGCTGAGCGTCGCCGATCTGACGAAGATCGCGCGCGACCTCGACATCCCGCACGCGACGGGCCTCCGCAAGCAGGAGCTGATCTTCGAGATCCTGCGCGCGCGGGCTGCCAAGGCGGGGCTGATCTTCTCGGAGGGCGTCCTCGAGGTGCTGCCCGACGGCTTCGGGTTCCTGCGCGCGCCGGACTACAACTACCTGGCCGGGCCCGACGACATCTACGTGTCGCCGACGCAGATCCGGCGCTTCGACCTCCACACGGGCGACACCATCGCCGGGCAGATCCGCTCGCCCAAGGAAGGCGAGCGCTACTTCGCGCTGATCAAGGTGGAGGCGGTGAACTTCGAGCCGCCGGCGCGCGGCCGCGAGCGCGTGTTCTTCGAGAACCTCACGCCGCTCTACCCGAAGGATCACATCCGCCTCGAGGCCGACCCCGACAACATGTCCACCCGTGTGATGGACATGATGACGCCGCTCGGCAAGGGCCAGCGCGGCCTCATCGTCGCGCCGCCCCGCACCGGCAAGACGATGCTGATGCAGTCCATCGCGAACGCCATCACCATCAACCACCCGGAGGTCTACCTCATCGTGCTGCTCATCGACGAGCGCCCGGAGGAGGTGACCGACATGCAGCGCTCGGTGAAGGGAGAGGTCATCGCCTCCACCTTCGACGAACCGGCGCAGCGCCACGTGCAGGTGGCGGAGATGGTCATCGAGAAGGCGAAGCGGCTGGTCGAGTGCCGCAAGGACGTGGTCATCCTCCTCGACTCGATCACCCGCCTGGCGCGCGCCTACAACACCGTGGCCCCCGCCTCGGGCAAGATCCTCTCGGGCGGCGTGGACAGCAATGCCCTGCAGCGGCCGAAGCGCTTCTTCGGCGCCGCGCGCAACATCGAGCAGGGCGGCTCCCTGACGATCGTGGCCACCGCCCTGGTCGACACCGGGTCGCGCATGGACGAGGTGATCTTCGAGGAGTTCAAGGGCACCGGAAACATGGAGGTGCACCTCGACCGCAAGCTCGCCGACCGGCGCGTGTTCCCCGCCATCGACATCATCAAGAGCGGCACGCGCAAGGAGGAGATGCTGCTGTCGAGGGAGGACCTCCAGCGCGTCTACGTGCTGCGCCGCGTCCTCACGCCGCTTTCCCCCCCCGAAGCCATGGAGTTGCTGCTGTCGAAGATGAGCAAGACGAAGACCAACGCTGAGTTCATGGCGGCGATGCAGCGCTAGCCGCTAGCTGCCCGGCACCATGATGTGCGCGGTCGAGGTCCCCGCGTTCATGATCCAGGCGCCGCCCTGCTTGTTGTTGTCGGGCAGGCCCGTGGACGCGCTGGTCGCGCCGGGCACGGCAATGGTGATGTGAAGCCGGGCGCTCGCCTGGTCCTTGCCGCTCATCGAGTACCACACCGATCCGTATTCGGGCTTCACTCGCGTCCCGTCCTTCTCCGCGGCCTCGAGCGCCGCCTGGCGCAGGTTCCGGTCCGGCTCCTTCTCGAACTTCTTGTTCTGCGCGACGCGCTCCAGGTTGCCGACGCTGGTGCACTGCACGGCGTACGGCTGCTCGCTGGGCTCACCCGACTGGTCGTAGCACACGATCCGGTTCGTACCGGGCCTGAGCGTGTCGTAGGTGCCATCCGGCTTCCACTTGATGACCGCGGCGCCCTCGCGGGCCTGGCGTGGCGCCGCGGCCAGCGCGCGCTCGATGGCGTCCGCGGCCGGCGCCTGGCCGAAGGTGCTGGTCGAGACCGCCAGCGTGCCGAGAACGACGAGAACAGTGCGTTTCATGATGGGGACCTCCAAGGGCAAAGCATACTTCACGCCGCCTGTGCGAGGCCTCGCCGTAGCGGCTTCGCCGCGAAGGCGGGGGTATTCCCGTGATCAGGCGCTGCGGGCGAGCCGCGCGGTGTACTGCTGTGACGCCAGCGAGAACAGGCAGTAACCGGTGAACCAGTAGAATCCGGGGCCGAACTGCGCCACGAACGCGACCAGGGGCGGCGAACCGCCGGCGGGGGCCGACTGCGTGGCCACGGCCGCCAGGTAGGTGATGAAGAGGGCAACGACGAACACGTCGGCCATCGACCACTTCGCGATGGCCTCCACGACGTCGAGCGTGCGCCGGCGCGACACCGTGTCCTTCATGAACACCGCCCAGGTCACGAGCGCGCTCTTGGTGACGGGCACCACCACGCTGAAGAGCAGGATGAGGGTCGCCGGCAGCGGGCTGCCCACGTCGTAGAGGTTCCGCACGGCGCCGAGGATGCTGCGCGTCTGGGTGTAGACCTCCACGTCGGCCACGCCGTCCTGCAGGGCCTTGGTCAGCTGCGGCCCCAGCTTGTCGATCACCACCTTCCGGAGATCACCGCCGGTGGCCTGCAGCAGCGCCACCATCGCCGGGTTCATCATCGACTTCAAGGCGGCGACCGACTCGTCGTCCAGGCCCTTCTCGAGCATCAGCGGGGCCACGTGCCTAATGCCGTCTTTCGTGAGCACCCCGCGGATGGTGAGGACCGGCTGCAGCAGGCCTGGCAGCAGGAGCAGCAGGGACACGAGGACGAGGGCGAGGACGGTGGCGCGCTTCGAGAGTGTGTTCATGGGATGTGGACGTAGCCGACGCCGTCGCGCGTGGTGATGGTCGTCCCGAACGGCTTGGAGAGCCGCTCGACGTCCGACACGATCTTCCCTGCGAGTTCCCCTTCGGCAAGCATCGGCCGGCCACGGACTGTCCGCCCCTGCCCAAAGCCGAGCGTGATGGGATGCAGGGCCAGCTCCTGCAGGGTGCGGCCCTCGAACCTCGGGACTGCCACGACGGCTTCCCAGATGAGACGGTCCGCCGGAAAGCCGCTGCGGTCGTGGTCGTAACGCCGGTCGTTGAAATCGGCCACATGGGCATCGGAGCCCAGCGCGTACGGCTCGTAGTTCTCACTCGGCAGCCGCAGCAGCGTCTCGTTCTGGAAGATGAAGTCGCCCAGGCTGTACATGAGGGGCTTGCCCTTGTAGATCTCGATGCCGCGCAGCACGTGCGGGCCGTGACCGACGAACAGGTCCGCGCCGGCGTCCACCATGGCGCGGGCGAAGGTCCCCAGGAACTGCGCGGGTACGAGCCGATCGAGGTGACCCTCGTGGGCGTGAATGGTGACCAGCGTGAGGTCGGCCTGCCTGGAAGCGTTCCTCACCACCGCGGCAATCTCGTCCAGGTCCGTCCTGTTCGGTTCGGTGCGGAGGCCCGGCTCGGGGCCAACGACGAAGCGGCGGCCGAAGAAGTTGAGTGAGTCACCCGCCGCAGGAGGCCGCCCGTTGATGTCCTCGAGCGTGCGCCGGAGCTGCTCGAACCGCTCGCGCGTGACGACGTAGGTGGTGGTGAAACGAAGCGGGTTGAGCCCCGGACGGGCCGGCATGTCGCCGCGCGTGCGGCCCGCGCGCGAGTGATCGGGGAACGTCGAGGCCACCGAGATGAGCGCGACGCGCCCCTTCGGCGTCTCCAGGAACTTCGCCTCACGCGCCTCGGCCAGGCTCTGTCCCACGCCCGCCTGCACCAGCCCGGCCTCGGCCACGTACCTCGTTGTGAGGGTCATGCCGAGCGCGCCGTAGTCGCCCGTGTGGTTGTTCGCGCGCGAGACCATGTCGAAGCCCGCCCAGACCAGCTCCTTTACGAGCGCCGGCTCGGCGCGCATGTAGGTGCCGCCGCTCTCGCTCATGGCGTACGGCTCGTAGTCGTGGAACAGCATCTCCAGGTTGGTGAAGGCGGCGTCGGCGCCCCGGACGAGATCGACGAGGCGCGTGAACGCCGGCTCCCTGAAGACGGAGATGGGCCTCGTGATGATGGAGTCCCCGGTCAGCGCCAGGGAGATCGACGGAGCCGTCGACTGCGCGTGCAGCGAGCCCAGCACCAGGACGGCGCCCACGAGGGCGGGAACGAACAGGCGTGCAGCGTGTTTCATCGTGTGCCTCTCGCGGACGACGCTGGGGACCGGACGCCGCATCCTGTTCTGGCCCGGGCAGCGGCGTCAAGGCCGAGGGGAGGCCATAATAGGGGCCATGCGCAGATCAGGGCTAGCGACGGTGGCGGGGCTTGCGGTGGTCCTCGGAGTGGTGGCAGTGGCGCAGGGGCCGGGCATGCGTGGCGGAACGCGCGTGGCCCCGGGCCAGCCCTGCCCGCCTGGCACGACGGAGACGCGTCCGGGCAACTGCCAGGCCCCCGAGTTGCCTGCCCCGAGCATCCTGGACTACCGCCCGACGTCCACGCTCGTCACCGCCCAGCACCCCGTGCCGAAGGCGAAGTTCCCCGCCATCGACGTGCACGGGCATCCTGGAAATCTCACCACGCCCGACGCCATCAACCGCGTCGTCGCGGAGATGGACAAGTTGAACCTCCGGATGATGGTGGTCGCCGAAAACGTCTCGGGTGACCGCCTCGCACGCACGCTGCAGGCGCTCGCCGCCAGCCCGCACAGAGACCGCTTCCGGGTCATGGCGGGCGTGGACTTCCGCAATGTCGGTCCGGGGTGGGCCGAGCGTGCCGTGGCGCAGCTCGACGCCGACGTCAAGGCTGGCGCCGTCGGCGTGGGCGAAATCTCGAAGGCGTTCGGGCTGAACATCCGGAGGCCCGACGGAAGCCGGCTGAAGGTGGACGACCCCGCGCTCGATCCGCTGTGGCAGGCATTTGCCAGGCTCGACGTGCCGGTGTTCATGCACACCGCCGAGCCGCAGGAGTTCTTCCGGCCGCCCGACTACACGAACGAGCGCTGGCTCGAGCTGGCGCTCTTCCCCAGCCGCCGCAACAACCATCCCGGGCAGGTCAGCTTCGAGGAGCTGATGAGCGAGCGCAACAATGTGTTCCGCAGGCACCCGAAGACGCGCTTCATCGCGGCGCACTTCGGCTGGCACGCCAACGACCTGGGGCGCGCGGCGAAGATGCTGGACGAGTTTCCGAACGTCACGGTCGAAGCCGGCGCCATCCTCTATGACCTCGGCCGCCAGCCGCGCGGCGCGCACGACTTCTTCGTGAAGCACCAGGACCGCATCATGTTCGGAAAGGACTCGTTCCAGCCCGACGAGTATCCGTACTACTGGCGGGTCTTCGAGACCACCGACGAGTACTTCGACTACTACCGGGACTATCACGCCTTCTGGAAGCTGTACGGCATGGGCCTACCCGACGCGGTGCTGAAGAAGGTCTACGCCGATAACGCGCGCAGGGTGATCAAGGGGTTGCCGCGGTAGCCGCCCCCCGTCCCGCGAGACCGCGTCACGACGGGCATGAGACCCGAAGGGCGCACCCGATGACACGGCACCTCGGTCTGCCGGTCTGCACCCCTCCCGCGGGCAGCGCATGATCATGCGCGACCCGGTCGTCGCTAACGAACGTTCGGTTCTGCTACCATCGCGGCATCCAAGGGGGCCCCATGTACATCGTTCGCGAGACGTTCACGGCGAAGCCGGGCAAGGCGTCGGCACTCGCACGGCTGCTCAAGCAGGTCATGACCGAGATGGCCGATCTCAAGGTGCGCGTCGTCACCGATTACATCGGGCCGTTCAACACGGTCATCGTCGATGTCGAGACGGATGACCTCGCGACGTTCGATCGCGTGATGGAGGAGTACGCGACGCGGACCGACATCCACGAGAAGATGAAGGGCTACACCGACATGTACGTGACCGGCAAGCGCGAGGTCTTCCGCATCGTCTGAGGCGCGAGAGACGCCGGGCCTGTGCGCGCCTGCCGCCGAAAAAGGAAAAGGCCGGCCATCCTTGCGGATAGCCGGCCCCACGTTCCAACGTTGGACTGTGAACTCGTACCCGTGAACTCTTACAGTCCAGGCTTCTTCATCATCTGCTGCTGCCGCTCGGTGGACGGCGGGACGAGGCCCTTGGCGCGCATGTAGGCGGCACCGGTGCCGTACATCTCGTTGTTGTGCGAGGTGAGGCCGGCGACGATCGAGCCGCGCGCGACCTCGTTCTGGCCCTGCTTCACCAGCTCGGCGACGTTCGCGTCGGTCAGGCCCTTCACGGCGTCGTCGCAGAAGGCGTACGCGTCGGCCAGCGCCTTCACGAACTCCGCCTTGGTCTTGAGCAGCGTTTCCAGGTTCTTGCCCTGGTTGGGGTTGGCCACGCCCTTGAGCGCCGCGCACGAGCCGTACATGCTGTTGGCCGCGTGGGCGAACAGCTGGCCGAACGTGCGCGAGTCGGCGTGCGGCTTGTAGCCGTAGTCGGCCTCGGGCATCTTCTCGGACATCTCGGTGAGGTTGCGCTTCACCCCGTCGTAGGCGCGGGTGATGCCCTGCGCGAGGGTGATCTTCTGGGGCGGTCCGCCCATCTGGGCGAAGGCGGGGGTGGCCGCCAGCAGGGCGACCGAGGCGAAGGCGATCAAACGTCTCATGGGTATTTCGGCTCCTTGAACCGTGGCGTCCCGGCATACGGAAACAGCCTATGGACTGTAGCCGACCGCTCATGGATATTTCAAGGCCGGGTGTTGGCAGGCCGCACGGCCCAGGGCAGGAGCTTGAGCGCAGCCCATCAACCCGGTATCCTCGCAGGACCTATGCGTCGTGACTACCACCGCTGGCACTCCTCGCGCCTCGGTCGCGAGATGGGCATCGTTTCCTACGGGCACTTCGGGATGCCCCTCCTGGCCTTTCCGACCAGCGGCGGTGACGAGTGGGAGCAGGACGGCCAGGGCATGATTCGCACCCTCTCCCCCTACCTGGAGCAGGGGCGCACCCGGATTTTCTGCGTCAACAGCGTCACGGGCGAGTCGTTCTACAACAAGGGGGCGCACCCGTTCCACCGGAGCTGGATGCAGGCGCAGTACGACGCCTATCTCACCCACGAGGTCTTCCCGTTCATCGACGACCAGTGCCGGACCCCCGGCATTGGGATCGCCACCTTCGGCGCTTCCCTCGGCGCGTACCACGCGGCCAACACCCTCTTCAAGCATCCTCATCGCGTGAAGCGCTGCTACGCGCTCTCGGGCGTCTACGACATGCGGACCTTCATGGACGGGATGTACGACGACAACTTCTACTTCAACAACCCCGTGGACTACATGGCCAACCAGCACGACCCGTGGTACCTGGACCAGTACCGGACCTGCGACATCCGCCTGGCCACGGGCTGCGGGCCATGGGAGAACAGCGGCCCGACCTATCGGATGTCAGCCGTCCTCGCCAGCCGGGGCATCGCCCATCACCTGGACGACTGGGGCCCGGAGGGTGGACACGACTGGCCGTACTGGCACCATCAGATGTGGGAGTACGTGGGCTCGCACTTCTGAGGTGCCGGCCACGCGCGCGCCGCGGCGGGTCGTGCGAGCGCTCATGTTATAAGTGAGAGCTCAACCATGGCCGCACGACGCACACCATCGCCCAGCAGCCGCAGCGTTCGCATCGGCATCACGCAGATGGCGTGTGGGGAGGACCCTGTCGCCAACCTCGACCGGCAGGTCGCCCTCGCCGAGCGCGCGATGAAGGGCGGAGCGCGCATCGTCTGTACCCAGGAGCTGTTCCGCTCCCAGTACTTCTGCCAGGTTGAGGACCACCGCTTCTTCGGCCTCGCCGAGACCATTCCGGGACCCTCCACCGAGGCATTGTCTGCCGTCGCCCGCAAGCACGGGGCGGTCGTCGTGGCATCGCTGTTCGAAAAGAGGGCCGCGGGGCTGTACCACAACACGGCGGTCATCATCGAAGCCGATGGGTCGATTCTAGGCATTTACCGCAAGATGCACATCCCGGACGACCCGCTCTTCTACGAAAAGTTCTACTTCACGCCCGGCGACACGGGGTTCCGTGCCTGGAAGACCTCGCAGGGCACCATCGGCGTGCTCATCTGCTGGGATCAGTGGTTCCCCGAGGGCGCGCGCCTCACGGCGCTGCAGGGCGCCGAGATCCTCTTCTACCCCACGGCCATCGGCTGGCACCCGAAGGAGCGGAAGCAGTACGGCAAGGCGCAGCACGACTCGTGGGAGCTCATCCAGCGCAGCCACGCAGTCGCCAACGGCTGTTACGTGTGCGTGCCGAACCGCACCGGGCACGAGCGCATCCTGAACGCGAAGGGGAAGCCCGTGGACAAGGATGGCATCCAGTTCTGGGGACAGTCGTTCGTGGCCTCGCCCGATGGGCAGATCGTCAAGCGCGCGGCCGTGGACCGCGAGCAGATGATGCTGGTGGACTGCGACCTGTCGCAGGTGGAGTTCAGCCGCACGCACTGGCCGTTCCTGCGCGACCGGCGCATCGACGCCTACGGCGACCTCACGCGCCGCTTCGCCGACTGATGCGCGCTTTGCCCGGCACGCCACGCGAGCTCGGCTATTCCTTCCCCGCCGAGTGGATGCGCCACCGCGGCACGTGGATCAGCTGGCCGCGCCCCGAGGGCATCTCGTTCCCCGATCGGTACCACGAGTCCATCGAGGACGTGATCCGCGTGATCGACACGACCGCGCGATTCGAAGAGGTACACCTCAACGTCCCCAACTCGAACTACCGCCGCATCGTCCGGGACGTGCTGGACGTCCGCGGCGTGCCGCTCCGCCGCGTGCGGTTTCACGAGATTCCGACCAACGAGTGCTGGACGCGGGATCACGGGCCGGCGTTCGTGCTGCGCGAGCGTCGCGGACGCGTTCAGGCCGCCGTAGTGGACTGGGCCTACAACGCCTGGGGCGGCAAGTACCCGCCCTACGATGCCGACGATGCGGTGCCGACGAGGGTGGCGAAGGAGCTGAAGCTCCCGGTGTTCCGCCCCGGCATCGTCATGGAAGGCGGCGCGGTGGACTTCAACGGCGCGGGCACGGTGCTCACCACCACATCGTGCCTCCTCAACAAGAACCGCAACCCGCATCTGTCGAAGGCCGAGGTCGAGCGGTACCTGAAGGACTACTACGGCCAGCAGCATGTGGTGTGGCTGGGCGAGGGCATCGAGGGCGACGATACCGATGGCCACATCGACGACCTGGCGCGCTTCGTGGACGAGCGCACCATCGTCATCGGCATCGAGGACGACCCGCGCGACGCGAACTTCCAGGTGCTGCAGGAGGCGCGGCGCCGCCTCGCCCGCGCGCGCGACCAGCAGGGAGTCCCGTTTGAAATCGTGGAACTGCCCATGCCGCGCCCGGTGCGCTACCAGGGCCAGCGCCTGCCCGCCACCTACATGAACTTCCTGTTCGTGAACGGCGCGATCCTGGTGCCCACCTTCGGTCAGCGGGCGCGCGACCGACGGGCGATGGCGATCCTCCAGCGCCTGCTTCCGAAGCGCCGCGTCGTGGGCGTGGACTGCCGCGCCCTCATCTGGGGCCTGGGCGCCATTCACTGCCTGACGCAGCAGCAGCCCGACTGGTAGGCCCGCCACCCGGGGCTTCGCCCGGCCGGCGGGTAGGCCGCGCGGTCCGCGCCTTCGCTTCGCTCGGCGTGGGCCTTACCTTGGGC
>DAIRFN010000175.1:7232-11762 GCA_036795065.1 Vicinamibacterales bacterium | reverse complement strand
GCCCGGCGTCCAACGAGGTTCGCCTCTTCGTCAACAGGCCGGCGCCGCCGTCGGCGCCCACCGGCTTGCTGGGACTGGTCAACGGATCGGACCTGGCGCTCAGCTGGACGAACACTTTTGCCGGCGGCGCGCCTTCGTCGAGCGTGCTCGACGTCACGGGCGACTTCACGGGATCGCTGCCGCTCGGTCCGGGCGAGTCGTTCAGCTTCGCGGGCGTGCCGCCCGGCACCTACACGATGGCGGTCCGATCGCTGAACGCCTCGGGCTCGAGCGCCGCCTCGGAAACGGTCACCCTGGTGTTCCCCGGCGCGTGCAGCGGCGCGCCCCAGGGGCCGGCTAACTTCCTAGCCACGAAGGCGGGATCGACGATCACGGTGATCTGGGATCCGCCGGCCGCCGGTCCCGCACCCACGGCCTATGTGCTGCGTGTGACCGGGGCGTTTGCAGGCCAGCTGCCGACGGCCGGCCGCAGCCTCAGCGGTGCCGTCGGGCCGGGCACCTACCAGCTGAGCGTGCGCGCCACCAACCCCTGCGGGGAGAGTGTGGACACCGCGGTACAGACCGTCGCGATCCCCTGACGCTGCTGGCCGTCGTGGTGGGATCTCCGCCACGACGGACCCCCGATCCCGACTGCGCCCGCTCATGGCTATCCTCGTCGGCGGCCTGTCCATTCCCGACCCCACCGTCCGTCCCCGCCATCCCGCCCGCCCCTGTTGACATTCGACAAGGGCGGCGGCATGCTCTTGTCGACATTCGACAGAGCCCAAGTCCCAAGTCCCAAGTCCCAGGTCCCAAGTCCCAAGTCCCAAGTCCCAAGTCCCAAGTCCCAAGTCCCAAGTCCCACGACCCACGACCCCGATGCCCCCCAAATCCCTGGACCTCCTGCAAGGCACCCTCGACCTGCTCATCCTCCGCACGCTGGCGCTTGGCCCCATGCACGGCTGGGGCATCTCACAGCGCATCCAGCAGATGTCGCAGGACGTGCTCCGTGTGAACCAGGGGTCGCTCTATCCGGCGCTCCAGCGGCTCGAGACGGCCGGCTGGATCGAGTCGGAGTGGGGCGCGTCGGAGAACAACCGGCAGGCGAAGTTCTATCAGCTCACGAAAACGGGCCAGAAGCAGCTGCGGGCGGAGACGGAGAGCTGGACGCGCATGACCGAGGCGGTGGGCAAGGTGTTGAGGGCGTCGGAAGGCGGGGCGTGATGCTCTCCAGGCTGGCGGCGTGGTGGCGGCGGGTCCGGTTCGACCGGGACATGGAGGCGGAGTTCCGCTTTCATGTCGAGCGTGAAACTGAAAAGTGGATCGACGCCGGCCTGCCGCCAGACGAGGCGCGGGAACGGGCGATGAGCAGTTTTGGCCCCATGGACAAGCACAAGGCCGACATGCGCGAGGCGCGCGGCATCAGCTGGGTGGACGAGCTCGTCCAGGATGTCCGCTACGGCGCGCGGACGCTGACCAAGAACCCTGGCTACGCCGCGCTGGCCGTGCTCACCCTGGGCCTGGGCATCGGCGCCAACACCGCCATCTTCAGCGTGATCAACGGCGTGCTCCTCAAGCCCCTGCCCTACGAGCACGGCGATCGCCTCGTCGTCGTGCGGCAGTCGGCGCCCCTGTCCGGGCAGAACACGCTGGGCGTGGCCATCGCCGAGTACTTCGACTACCGCGAGCAGGCCGATGTCTTCGACGGGCTGGTCGAGTATCACCAGATGAACTTCGATCTGCTGAACCGGGGCGAGCCGGACCGTGTCAGCACCGGCGTCGTGTCGGCCAACTTCTTCGACCTGCTCGGCATCACGCCCGTCATCGGGCGCACGTTCGTGGCGTCGGACGATGTGCCGGGCGCGGAGGCGGTGCTGGTGCTCAGCCACACCTACTGGCGCACGAAGTTCGGCGGTGATCCGAACATCGTCGGACAGGTGTTCGAGATGAACGACCGGCCGCATCGGGTGATTGGCGTGCTGCCGAACGTGCCGCACTACCCGCAGGAGAACGACGTGTACATGCCGGTGCTGGCGTGCCCGTTCCGTGCCGCGGCCGAGCGGACCATCCCGCAGAACCGGCGGGCCTTCGGCGGCCTCAGCGTCTTCGGCCGGGTGAAGGAGGGCCACACGCACGAGGCGGCGGCCTCGGCCATCGCGACCATCAACCAGCGCTTCACGGCTGACCATGCCGGTGTCTATCGGACCGCCACCTCCGGATTCCAGGCCACCACCGTGGACGTGCGCTCGGCGCTCACCGAGGGCGCGCGCGAGCTGCTGTTGATTCTGATGGGTATCACCAGCCTGGTGCTGCTCATCGCGTGCGCGAACGTGGCCAACCTGACGCTGGCGCGGATGCTCGGGCGCGATCGCGAGCTGGCGCTTCGCTCGGCCCTCGGGGCCGGGCGCGGCCGCCTCGTCCGGCAACTGCTCACCGAGAGCACGCTCCTGGCCGCGGCTGGCGGCGTGGTAGGGGTGGTGTTCGCGATGGCAACCATCGGGATGCTCACCACGTTCGTCGGGCGGTTCACCGCGCGCACGGGCGAGGTGTCCATCGATCTTCCCGTCCTTGGCTTCACCATGCTCGCATCCATCGTCACGGGCCTGCTCTTCGGCACGCTGCCGGCGCTGGGCACGCGCGTGAACCTGACGACGGCGCTGAAGCAGGGGAGCAACCAGGCAGGGGACGGGTCGGGGCGCCGGCGCATGCAGGGCGCGCTGATCGTGGCGCAGGTGGCGGTTTCGGTGGTGCTGCTCGTCGGCGCCGGCCTGCTGCTGGCCAGCTTCTATCGCCTGCAACAGGTGGATGCGGGATACCGGTCCGAGGGCGTGCTCTCGGCGCAGGTCTACGGCAACTTCTCGCGCTACGGGAACATCAACGCCCTGCGGCGACTGTACCTGCCCATCCTGGATCGACTCGAAGGCCAGCCGGGGGTGGTCTCGGCGGCCATCACCAACGCGGTGCCGCTGGCCGGCTCGGCGCCCGGCACCACGCGGTTCGACATCGACGGCCGCGTGACGGACGATCCGGATCGCCGGCCCACCACCGACGTGCGCGTGGCCAGCGACAAGTACTTCGACACGATCGGCATTCCTGTCGTGAGCGGGCGCGCCTTCGGTGCGCTCGACACGGCGGAGAGCCTGCCCGTGGTCGTGATCAACCGCTCGATGGCGCGCTACTGGGACGGCACGGATCCGGTCGGGACGCGCCTTTCACTGAACCGCGGTGAAACGTGGTTGACGGTGGTCGGCGTCGTGGGCGATGTCCGGCAGTTCGGCCTCGCGCAGGAGACGGTGGCGCAGCTCTACCTCCCGCTGTCGCAGTCGCCGTTCAACCTGGCGGGACAGGTGCTGGTGCGCACCGCCGGCAGCCCCGCGGGTTTCGCGCCGCTGCTGCGCGAGACCGTTCATGCGGTCGATCCGAACCAGCCGGTGGAGAACGTGCAGACGCTGGACGATCTGCGCTCGGAGGCCCTGGCCGCACCACGCCTCACGGCAACGCTCCTGAGCGTCTTCGCGGGCCTGGCGTTGCTGGTCACGCTGGCGGGCATCGGCGGGGTGATCGCCACGTCCGTCACGCAGCGCACGCGTGAGTTCGGCGTGCGGATGGCGCTCGGCGCCAGCCGGCAGGCAGTGATGGCGATGGTGCTGCGACAGGGCCTCGTGCTGGTGGGGATGGGCCTCGCGGTCGGGATCATCGGCGCGGCGGTGGCGGGACGCGTGCTGTCCGCCTACCTGTACCAGACCACCCCGCGCGACCCGCTCATCATCGCCGGGGTGGTGGCCGCCTTCCTGGCGGCGGCCACGCTGGCCTGCCTCGCCCCCGCCCGCCGCGCGACGACGGTGGATCCACTGATCGCGCTGCGCACTGAGTAAAAGAGACCACGAAGACCCGAAGGATCACGACGAACACGAAGCCACTCCTCATGTCCCAGGTCCCAAGACCCAAGACGCAAGACCCAAGACCCAAGACCCAAGACCCAAGAGGCCTTCTTCGTGCTCGTTCGTGTCTTCGTGGTGTCTTTGTTCAGGCGCCGCCCTGCCAGCGCTTGATGGCGTCCAGCGGGTAGACCAGCATGATGACGTTCAGCGTGAGGTTGTCGCGGATGGCAAGCGCGACGAACACCTCCATCGCGACGGTCAGCCCCAGGCTGAGCGCCATGGGCGCGGCGCCGGCCAGCCAGAAGCCGGCGGCCATCGCACCGATGTCCGCCACGGAGTTCAGCACGCTGTCGCCGTCGTAGTCCAGCGCGATGGTGGCCTCGCGGTAGCGGTTGATCACCATCGGTGTGTTCTCGATGACCTCCCACGCCGCCTCCAGCGCCGTCGCCATGACGAAGCGCGTGTGCACCGGGAGCTGCCGGGCCACCAGCCAGAACAGCCCGAAGAACGCGAAGCCGTGAATGACGTGCGAGGGCGTGTACCAGTCGCTCAGGTGCTGGGAGTTCTCCGAGCTCATCACCACGCCGTGCCACGCCTTCACGTAGCCGCACGTGCAGTACGGCTCGCGGCCCATGGCCAGCAGGATCACCGCCGCGAGCGCGACGATGCC
>DAIRFN010000175.1:0-7132 GCA_036795065.1 Vicinamibacterales bacterium | reverse complement strand
TCCAGTTCCTCGATGGTCGCCGTGGACGGGGCGCGCGTCTTCTGCAGCCGCGCCGCCACCTGCTCGGCCTGGCGCCACGCGCGCAGGACGTTCAGGCCCAGGATCTTCTTGATCTCATCGTCCTCATAGCCGCGGCTCAGGAGCTCGACCGTGAGGTTCGGGTACGTCGAGACGTCCTCGAGGCCCTGCACGACGCTGCTGATGCCGTCGAAATCGCCGCCCAGCCCGATGTGATCGATGCCGGCCACCTTGCGGATGTGGTCGATGTGATCCGCCACCTGCTTCACCGTGGCGCGCGGCTCCGGGTTCTCCACCGTCCATCGCTCGATCCCGGCGTTCACGTAAGCCTCGCTGCTCGGGTACTGCGCGCGCAGGAGCTGCAGCTGCGCGGAGCGCTTCAGCCCCCAGTCCGCCACGTCCTGCGAGATGAAGCCGGGCACGAAGGTCACCATCACCACGCCGCCGTTCTTCGGCAGCATGGCCAGCACATCGTCCGGGACGTTCCTGGGGACGTTGCACAGGGCGCGGGCGGAGGAGTGCGAGAAGATGATCGGCGCCTCCGTGACCGCCAGCGCGTCCTTCATGGTGTCGGGCGACACGTGGCTCAGGTCCACGAGCATGCCCAGGCGGTTCATCTCGCGCACCACTTCCTCACCGAACTTCGAGAGTCCGTTGTGCCGGGGCTGGTCGGTCGCCGAGTCGACCCACGGAACATTGGCTGAGTGGGCGAGGGTCATGTAGCGCGCACCCAGCGCGTACATCTGCCGGAGCGTGGCCATCGAGCTGTCGATGGAGTGACCGCCCTCCATGCCGATCATCGAGCCGATGCGCCCGGCCTTGAACGCGCGCTCTGCCTGGTCGGCGGTGAGCGCCAGCTCGAAGGTTTCGGGCCAGCGCTTCGTCATCCGATGGACGATGTCGATCTGCTCGAGCGTGGCGCGGACCGCCTCCTTGCCCTGCATCTCGGACGGCACGTAGACGGACCAGAACTGCGCGCCCACCCCACCTCGCCGGAGGCGCGGGATGTCGGTCATCAGCGACGGCACCGGCTCGGTGATGTCGGCCTTGTTGAAGTCGCCGCCGACGTGCCGCTCGCGGAGCGCCCACGGGTAGTCGTTGTGACCGTCGATGAGCGGCGCCTGCTTGTGCAGGGCCCGCGCGCGGGTCAGGAGGTCGGATTGCGCGGTGACGGGCAGGGCGGCCAGAACCGCGACGGTCAAACCAAGCGCCCAGGGCAGGAAGCGATGAAGGTGCATCCGCACATTTAAGCACGGCCCGAGCCGCAAGACCCCAAGTCCCAAGCCTCAAGGCCCAAGACTCAAGACCTCAGAGCTTCAGCAGCGTCTCGCGCAGCACCCGCGACTGCAGTCGGCTGACGGGCAGCGTCTGGCCGTTGGCCAGCGTCACCTGGTAGGTGCCGCCCGGCATCGGGCTCACGCGCTGGATGAGGTCCACCGCCGCCAGGGTGCCGCGACCCAGGCGCACGAACCGGCGCGGGTCGAGCCGGGCCTCGAGCGCGTGCAGACGATGCGAGATGGTGTAGCGTTCGTTGCCGACCGTGGTGAGGTGCAGCAGCTCGCCTTCCGCCACGATGGACGCGATCTGCTTCACGGGCAGGATAACCACCTCGTCTCGCTTGCGGACCGGGATGCGCTCGAGGAACTGGCGCTTCGTGGCGGCATCCAGGGCCGCCGAGGCCGCGGCCAGCCCGCGCGATCGATCACCGGAGGCTTCGCGTTCGCGCGCGCGGCTCAGGGTCGCGGCGAGGCGCTCGCGCTCCACGGGCTTCAGCAGGTAGTCCACCGCGTTCAGCTCGAACGCCTCAACGGCGAACTCGTCGTACGCCGTGACGAAGGCCACCATGGGCGCCGCACCTGCCTTGAGCAGGCGCGCGGTGTCGAGGCCACCCAGCTCCGGCATCTGCAGATCGAGCAGCGCCAGTGCGGGCCGGGCCTGCTCGATGAGATCGAGTGCCTCGCGGCCATTCGATGCCTCGCCCACGACCTCGACGTCCGGGAACGTCCTCAGCAGGTTCGCCAGGAAGCGCCGCGCGGGCCGCTCATCGTCGGCCAGCACGACCCGTAACGGCTTCGGCATGTGAATCCTCGTTCTGAACGTCGGGCGTGCCCAGCGGCAGCCGCAACTCGGCAATCGTGCCGCCGGCCGCGTCGGCGCGGAGCGACAGCGTGGCGGCGCCTCCGTAGTGGCCGGTCAGCCGCCGCTCGATGTTGTCGAGGCCGAGATGTTCGCCCACGCTGCGCTGGGACGCCAGCCGTGCGCCCGTGTTCCGCACCGTGATGCGCAGGACGGGACCGCCCGGGCCGGGCTCGCCCCGTGCCATGACGTCGACGTCGCCGCCGTGCGCGCTCGGCGCGACGCCGTGCTTGATGGCGTTCTCGACCAGCGGTTGCACCACCAGGGCCGGGATCTGCGCCCCTCGCAGCTCGCTCGGCACGTCGATGCGCACGCGCAGGCGCTCTTCGAAACGCTCGCGCTCGATGTCCAGGTAGTGCTCCACGAGCTCCAGCTCTCGGCCGAGCGTCGTGAACTCGCCCTCGGGACGCAACACGCCGCGAAGCAGCGCTGTCAGTCGCAACAGCGTGCGCAGGGCCCGGGGCGGCGCGGTCTCGATCAGGTATCCGATCGTCGTCAGCGCGTTGAAGAGGAAGTGCGGGTTGATTTGCGCGCGAAGCGCCCTCAGCTCGGCTTCTGCGGCCAGCTTCTGCATCTCCTCCTCGCGAAGCTCGGTCTCGTAACGCTCGAGCCGCAGCCGGATGGCGTCGACTCGGCGCGCGGCCAGGCTCACCGCTGCCTCGAGCAGCGCCGCGTCGTCCGAGAGCAGGCGCCGGCCGCCCGTGAGCTCGCCCACGTTGATGACCGGGTGCGGTTCGTCCGTGGTGGGCACGATCAAGGTTCGCGACACCGGCTCCAGCCGCGGCGCCGCCTCCGGCGTGTCGGTCCACCAGACCTGCCGGGCGTTCAACGCCTCGGCGAGCCGGGAGCAGACGACGTTCATCACGCCCGCGACCGACGACTGATCTTCGACGTCGCGTACCAGGGCCCGACGCAGCACCGCGTAGTCCACGCGTCCCAGCAGCACGGCGTCGACGAAGCGCACCACGAGGCGCCGCACCCACGGGGCCACGAGGGCCGTGGCCACCCAGAGGCCCAGCATCAGCCCGACGGCCACCCCGCCAGCCGGCGCGGATGAGGCCGCCCAATAGCCCGCGAGAGTGATTCCCACGATGGCGAGCAGCGTGAGCGCCTGCTTCAGGAAGAGGTCGCCCAGCGCGAATCGGTAGTCCTGGTAGAGAATCGCGAAGGCCAGCGGGATGGCGGCATGGTGGCCGATCAGCTGCATCCACCAGCTGTCGGCGCCCGAGTGAAAGCTTCCGAGGTGGGTGGCCGACACCGCGAACACCACCAGCGCGAGCACCCACAGCACGCGCCTGCCATTGGGTTGGGATCGGGTGATCACGCCAAGCGGCACGATGAGCAGGCCGAACGACACGGTGAGCACCTGGAAGGCGAGCGTGGAGGGCGCGGGATCGCTCGAGGCAATCGTCCGGGCGTGGAGGATGGCGGCGGCGACGCCGATCGCGTAGGCGAGACCGGTGATGAGCCGGCCGAGCGCCAGGCCCCGCGCGACGGAGTGCACCACCACTGCTGCCAGGAGCCCGAGCGCGGGGAACGGTGTGGCCGACAGGCCCACGCTGTCGGCCGCGAGCCCGAGGCGAGGCAGTGCGTAGGCCCCCAGTTCGCCCAGGTTCCACGCCAGGCCGAGCAGGGCCGTGGCGAGCGGCAGCCCGTCCACGCGGCCGGATTCGTCGCGCCCGCGCGCGCCGCCGCGGACCACGAGCACCAGCAGCATCGCGTAAAGAGCCGTGCCGGTGGCGAAGCCCACGAGGTTGAGGACGTCGGCCGCGTTGGAGGCGGTCACCCCCCGATTCTAGCGACCAGGGGACGCCGGCGCGAGGTCCGCGATGAGTGGTTCACGCGGGGAGATGAGTGGCGCGCCCGGCCTGGTGGGTGGGGGGTATAATCCCGCCGGTTCAAAGCACGGCGGTTCGCGCGACGGGTTCACAGCACGGTGGGTTCACAGCACGGAGGTTCTCGTGAAGCGAGCAGCGCTTGCGGCACTGATGATGGTCGGGGCACTGGTGGCGCTGCCGCACGCGCAGCCGCCGGCGCAGGCTCCGGCCCAGCCCGTGGCCACGGCGCCCGCCGTGGCCGCAGACCCCCGCGTGGTGAAGCTGAAGGCCCTCCTCGATGCCGACGTCTCGACGCCGGCCATGTACGACCTGGGCCAGCAGATGAACGACATGGTGTTCAGCTTCGGGGAGATCGGCTTCCAGGAGTTCGAGACGCAGAAGTACCTGGGCCGCGTGCTGCGCGACAACGGCTTCACGGTGGAGGACGGCGTGGCCGGCATCCCCACCGCGTGGGTGGCGAAGTGGGGAAGCGGGAAGCCGGTCATCGCCTTCGGGTCGGACATCGACGGCATCCCGCAGGGCTCACAGAAACCAGGCGTCGCGTACCACGACCCGCTGGTCGAGGGCGCGCCCGGGCACGGCGAGGGCCACAACTCGGGCACGCCGCTCAACATCGTGGCCGCCATCGCGGTGAAGCGGATCATGGAGCGCGAGAAGTTGCCCGGGACGCTGATGATCTGGCCCGGCGTGGCCGAGGAGCTGCTGGGCACCAAGGCCTATTACGTGCGCGCCGGCGTCTTCAAGGACGTGGACGCAGTGCTCTACAACCACGTCGGCTCGAACCTGTCCACGAGCTGGGGTGACGGCGGTGGCAGCGGCCTCGTGTCCGTCGAGTACACCTTCGAGGGCGAGACCGCGCACAGCGCGGGGGCGCCGTGGCGCGGGCGCTCGGCGCTCGACGCCGTGGAGCTGATGAACGTCGGATGGAACTACCGCCGCGAGCACCTGCGACTGTCGCAGCGCACGCACTACGTCATCACCAACGGCGGCGATCAGCCGAATGTCGTGCCACGCAATGCGGGCGTCTGGTACTACTTCCGCGAGACCGACTACGATTCGGTGAAGAACATGTGGGGGATCGGCGACAGGATGGCCGAGGGCGCCGCGCTGATGACCAACACGAAGTGGACGTCGCGCGTGCTCGGCACCGCGTGGCCCAGGCACACCAACCGCACGCTGGCCGAGACGATGTACGCCAACATCCAGCACGTCGGCCTGCCGCAGTGGAGCGAGGCCGACATCGCGCTCGCGAAGGCTACGCAGCGGGTGATGAACGTCCCGGAGACAGGCCTGGCGGCCGGCCCCATCGGGCCGCTCCGCGGGCGCGAGCGCATCCCGGACGAGGAGAAGTTCGGCGGGCCCTCCGACGACATCGGCGATGTGACATGGAACGTGCCCACCGTGTCGCTCAGCTACCCCGCGAACTTCCAGGCGGGTCCCGGCCACAACTGGGCGAACGCCATCCCGATGGCCACGCCCATCGCCCACAAGGGCGTGAACGCGGGCGCGCGCGTGCAGGCGCTGACCGCGCTCGACCTGGTGTTGCGCCCGGAGCTGTTGCGCCAGGCGCGCGACTACTTCGAGAACGTGCAGTTGAAGCAGCGCACGTACACGCCGTTCATCCGCGAAGGCGACCAGCCGGCCATCTGGATGAACAAGGCGACGATGGAGCGGTACCGGCCGGAGATGCGGAAGTTCTACTTCGACCCGGCGAAATACAAGACCTATCTGGACCAGATGAAGGAGATGTTCGGATACACGTACCCGACGGTTCGCACGGAGAAATCACGATAGTTCAAAGCACGAAGGTTCAAAGCACGAAGGTGCGACTGCGGCCGCTGCTCCTGCCCGTCGAGCACGGCGGCTGGGGTTTCCTGTTCGAGCCCATCATGGTCGCGCTCGTGGCCGCGCCGTCGTGGGCGGGTGTGCTGCTGTCGCTGGCGGCGCTGGCGTTCTTCCTGTCCCGTCAGCCGCTCAAGGTGGCCGCCGACGACGCGCGGCATCGGCGCCACGTGGCTCGGACGCGCGTGGCCTGGGCCATTGCCGCCGCCTATCTGCTCGTCGCGTGCGCCGCGTTGGCCGGCGCCACGGCGGTGACCGCGCACAACTTCTGGCCCATCGCGCTGCTGGCGGCCCCGCTGGCCGCCGTGCCGTTGTGGTTCGACAGCCGGGGCGCCAGCCGGCACGTGGTGCCCGAACTGGCCGGGGCCACGGCTCTCGGTGCCGTGGCAGGCGCGGCGGGCGTGGCGGCCGGACTCTCATGGCCGCACGCGCTCTCGCTCTGGGCGTCGGCTCTCGTCCGCGTCCTGCCCGCTATCGTGACCGTCCGCGAGCGCGTGCAGCGGCTGCACGGTCACGCGCCGGACGAGCGTGGGCCCATTGCGGCCCACCTGCTGGCGCTCGCCTGCGCGCTCGGCCTCATGGCGGTCGGCCTCATGCCCTGGGGAGTGGCGCTCATCGCGCTGCTGCTGGCCATTCGCGCCGGCTGGGACCTGCGCCCGGGCGCACCGGCCGTGACGGCCATGCGCATCGGCGTCCGCGAGCTGGTGACGGGCCTGGGCGCCGCCGCTGCCATCGGCGCCGCCTGGCGGTTCGGTCACCAGATCGCGAGCTAGCTATAGCTAGCCCCAGACAGACCCAGGTCGCGAGATCGATCGCCAGATCGCCATGCCGCGAGGTCACCCGATTCGCGATCGCGATCGTTACACGCCAGCCCAGTCCAGGTTTTCCGTCAGCCGCGTGCCGTCACGCCTGAAGGCGTCCAGCAGCCGCCTGATGCGCCGTTCGGCCTCCGGGAGATCGTGGTTGTCCAGGTTCGCGTTCAGCAGGTCGATGTACCACGGCAGCTTCAGCGGATCCCGCACGTAGGCATCGACGATCGCGCGCGCGATGGGCAGGGTCGTGTGCTTCGAGATGTCGTACACGTCGCGGTTGCCCGCGCGGAGCAGCTTGTCGTACTCCTCGTGCAGCAGTCGCTCGAAGAGCGCGGCCGAGAAGCGATCACCCGTGCGGGTGCCGGTCTCGGCATCGTCTTCCGTCATGCCCGCCTGCTTGTGCAACCATTCCCACAGGATGCTCAGCCGGATCTCGCCGGTCGCCATGTCCTCCATCAGGTAGAGCACGTCGTCGTTGCCGAAGAA
>DAIRFN010000174.1:0-11768 GCA_036795065.1 Vicinamibacterales bacterium | reverse complement strand
CCCAAGACCCAAGTCCCAAGACCCAAGTCCCAAGACCCAAGTCCCAAGACCCAAGCCCCAAGACCCAAGCCCCAAGACCCAAGACCCAAGCCCCAAGACCTGTAGAATGGTGCAGGGGCCGCTAGCTCAGTGGTAGAGCACCTGCCTTTTAAGCAGAGGGTCGCAGGTTCGATCCCTGCGCGGCCCACCACCCTTCGCTCACGTTTGCCACACTGGCGTGAGCTACGGGTGGCAAGCTACGTGAAGGGTGAACCCGAGAACTCGAGAACCCGCGAACTCCACAACCCCGACGCCCCCCATGCACCCGGATCTTGCGCACTGCCTGACGCTCATCACCGACGCCACCGCCGGACTCGATGACGAACAGGCGAAGGTGCGCGTCGACGGGCGCTGGTCCATTGCCGAGATCGTCGAACACCTCGATCGCACCTATTCCGGCACCGTGAAGGGACTGCAGCGGTGCCTGGAGAACGGGGCGCCACGCGCGTCGGCGCGCACGCTCAAGTCGAGGGCACGGACCTTCGTGGTGGTCTCGCTCGGGATGTTCCCGACCGGCATCGAGGCGCCGAAGCACGTCGTGCCGTCCGGCACGGTCCTGCTCTCCGATGTGCTGGCGCGGGCACGCGCGAACCTCGAGACGCTCGACGCCGCCACTCTCGCGGCCGTGAATTGCTTCGGCCCCGGCCCCGTGATGGATCATCCGATCCTGGGCCCCTTCACCACGGCCCAGTGGATGCGGTTCCACCGCGTGCACACCCGGCATCATCACAGGCAGATGATCGAGCGGCGGCGCCTGGTGGCGGCACGCGCCTGACGGCGCTTGTCGTTTCGGGCCGGATCGCACACAATAATCGCTACTTCAGGCCTGCGCACACGCTGATTCGATTGTGACCACCGAACCCTCTCCCGTCATCCTCGTCGTCGAAGACGACACAGCCGTGCGTCAGCCGCTGGTGAAGTTCCTGCAGATGCGCCAATACACCGTCGTGACTGCTGAGACGGCGGACGAGGGCCTGGATGCCATCCGGAAGCAGCGGCCCGCCGCTGCCATCGTTGATCTGCGCCTCCGGCGCGGGACGGGACGGGACGTGGTGGTCTCGATGCCACCCGGCGTGCCGGTGATCATCTTCTCGGGCCTCAGGTCCGAGTCCGCGGACCTCGAGACCATCCGCCCGCTCACACGGCTGGTGGAGAAGCCTTACTCGCTGGTCATGCTCATGGACACCCTCGAGGACATGCTCGAGGAAGCGCGCGCCATGAACCGCTAGAGAATCTTCTTCCCGAGCCCCGAGAGCGCGAGTTCCACACCCAGTTCCGCGGTTGCGTTGCGCACGTCCAGCGTGGGGTTCACCTCCACCAGGTCCACCGCCAGCAGCTTGCCCGACTCCGCCGTCATCTCCATCACCACGTGCGCTTCGCGGTAGTCGAGGCCGCCCTTCACCGGCGTGCCCACCCCCGGGGCAATGCCCGGGTCGCACACGTCCATGTCGAACGACACGTGGATGCCCCCGGTGCCGCGGCCGGCGATCGCCAGCGCGCGGTCCATCACCTCGGTGATGCCCAGCCGGTCCACGTCCTTCATCGTGAAGACGTGCACCTTCGACGCTATGACGACGCCCTTCTCGACCTCGTCCAGGTTGCGGATGCCGACGAGCACCGTGTGCTTCGGCAGGACCGCCGGGCCCTCGCCGTGGAAGCGCGCCAGTTCGAGCGGCTCGCGTCCGAGCAGCGCCGCCAGCGGCATGCCGTGCACGTTGCCCGATTCGCTGGTGGACGGGCTGTTCATGTCGCCGTGGGCATCGACCCAGAGGAGGCCGAGGGGCAGGCCACGCTTCCGCACGTACGCGGCGGTGGCCGCCACCGACCCGGCCGCCAGGCTGTGATCGCCGCCGAGCACCAGTGGCAGGGCGCCTTCCTCGAGCGACGTGAGCGCCGTCTGGTACAGCTTCTGGCAGACCCGCGCAATCTCCTTCACGTAGCGCTTGTGGGCATCGCCCGGTCCCTTGATCTCGGGGATGGGCGACGAGATGTCGCCCTTGTCCACGACGCGCAGGCCAAGCGCGGCCAGCTGGTCGCCCAGGCCGGCGATGCGGAACGCCGACGGGCCCATGTCGGTGCCGCGGCGGTTGCCGCCCAGATCGAGGGGGGCGCCGATGATGTGAACCGCGCGCATCGCCTCATCGCCTCCGGTACGTCATCGAGATACCCTCGTGGCCCGGCGAGACGATGCTCGTCAGCGCCTGCGGATGGGTCTCGATGGCCGCGAGGAAATCGCGCATCTCGCTCTTCTTGTTGATCACGTTGTGCGCGAGGAACAGGCCGCCGGGCGTGACGCGGGGGAAGACCATGTCGAAGAACCGCTTGTAGTCCGGCTTCCACGCGTCCAGGAACACCAGGTCGAACGTGCCTTCGATCTTTGGCACCTGCGCGAAGGCATCACCCGGGATCACCTGGACGATATCCGAGAGCCCGGCAGCCTTGATGTTGGCGGTCGCCTCGCGGGCGCGGACCGGGTCGTACTCGATGGTCACCAGCCGGCCGCCGGTCTCGCGCAGGCCCAGGCCCATCCAGATGGCGCTGTAGCCGCTGGCCGCGCCAATTTCGAGCACCCGCTTCGCGTTGGTGGAGGCGATGAGCGTTCGCAGAAAACGGCCGTCCTCTTCCGAGACCGCGAGCTGACCCTTGTCGGCGGCGCGGATGGAGGTCAGGAGCTGGCGGATGGCCGGCGGAAGGTGCCCGGCAGTGGCCGCACCTGGTTTTGGTGATTGACCGAACGTGGGGCCTGACGAGATGGCCGCGACGGCCAAAATGGCTGCAAAAGTGCGCATCGGGCCATTCTAGCCGGGCTGGCGGAAGCTGCGTGCTATAGTATCGCGTTTTCTCAGGAGTCCCGGAGGCCTAGTGAGCCCGATTCTCACCCGCCCGATTCGCGAGCAGCTCGAGCACGATCGCGTCATTCGCCAATTGCAGGCCCGTTACAAGCGCAAGCACGAGGTTGTGATCAACCCCGGTGCGGAGCAGAACCAGTCGGTGACGGTGGGCGAGCTTGCCGTGTACCCGGACCTGGTGCTGTTCAGCCAGGAAAAGAGTCGCAGGCTCGAGGGCACCGTCGAAGTGGAGACGGGCGAGTCGGTTCACCTGCTCGAGGCGCGGGCCGAATGGGGCGTGTTCAGCAAGCTGAAGGCGGCCTTTCACCTGTACGTGCCGCCGCAGGCGCTGGATGCCGCGCGCCGCCTGTGCGACGAGCACCAGATCCCGGTGGCGGAAATCTGGACCTATCACATCGCGATGGACCAGATCCGGTTCATCCAGGTGTTCCGCGCGCCGACGGCGGTTGCGGCCAGGCCCGTGACCGAGAAGAAGGCCCCTGCGGGGAGGCCAGCCCCCGCCGAGAAGAAGGTCCTTGCCCAGAAGGAGGCCCCTGCCGAGAAGAACGAGAAGAAGGCGGCGCCGAAGGCAAAGGCAAGGGTGGCCAGCAAGCCCGCCCCAAAGGCGGCGAAGAAGAAGGCGGCGCCCGCCAGGGCCGCCAAGGCGGCCAAACCCGTCAGAGCCGCGAAGCCCGCCAAGGCCAGGGCGTCGAAGCCAGCCCCTAAACGCACGCCGGCCAAGAAGCGGCGGTAATGTAGGGACGTGCCCTTCCTGCGTCTCACCCGCGACCGCCGCGGGGTCGAATACACCTTCCTGCTGCACGCCGCTACGCCCGGGGAGCGGCCGCGCGTCCTCTACTGGTATCGGACCGCCCCCGACGTGCTCATCGGCCGGCCCGCGCTGGACGAAGAAGCCATCCGCACCATCGAGGAGCAGCACCCCGAGATCGAGTTCGACTGGCCGGCCATCCTGGCCCTGCGCGAGGCCATGCCGCCCGAGGAAGAGCAGGCGCCCGTCCGCCAGCCGCGACGCGGACGCCCCGGGCGCCGCGAAGGCCCGCCTCCCCCGCCATTGGAGCGGCGCGCCACGCTGGCCGAGCCCGTGGAGGCCGCACCGGACGAGGCCGCCGAGTCGGAGATCGAGGCCGACGCCGAGGCTGCGATGCCCGAGGCCGTCGCGGACCTGGCGACGCCCACCACGCGGGGGCTGCTCGAGGAACTGGTCGGCCGCGAGATCGCCACCCGCCTGCGCGCGCGGCACGCCGAGATCATGGCGCGCATCCACGAGCAGGGGTTCGACGAGCCAGCCCTGGCGTTGTGGGTGAACCGCGCCGAGACGCTGGATCCCGACACCTGGCTGACACCGGATGCGGTGCTCGCCGGCGTGCGTGACGCTGACGCGCGGTTCGAGGATCTGCGGCGCGCGTTGCTCGAAGGGCCCCGCAGCCACGACTGACGCGCCGGCCACATCCGATCTCGTGAGATGATCGGCTTCCCCCAGGAGAATCCCAGGATGCGCCGAATGTTGTGGGTGGGAGTGTGTACGTGGCTGCTGATGGCGGGTGCGGCGATGCCGGCCAGCGCTCAGTTGCGAACCGAGGTCGTGGTGCAGGGGCTCTCGAGACCGGTCGCGTTCGTGCCCGACCCTACGTCGGCCACGCGGTTCTTCATCGTGCAGCAGGGGGGCCTCATCCAGGTCCTGCAGGACGGCGCGCTGTTGCCGACACCGCTGCTCAACCTGACGGGCGCCATCGCATCCACGGGCGAGCAGGGCCTGCTCGGCATGGCCTTCGCGCCGGATGCTGCAGCCTCCGGACGCTTCTTCGTCAACTTCACCAACGCCGACGGAGACACCGTGGTGGCGCGCTTCGGGCGATCGCCGGCCACGGCCGTCACCGTGGACCCGTCCACGCGCGTTGACCTTCGCTGGCCCGACGGGCAGACGGTCATCGATCAGCCCGACTCGAACCACAACGGCGGCCATCTTGCGTTCGGGCCAGACGGCTATCTCTACATCGGCCTGGGCGATGGCGGGGGTGGCAACGATCCGGACCACAATGCGCAGAACCCGCAGTCTCTGCTCGGCAAGATGCTTCGGATCGATGTCAACGTGCCGGACGGTCATCCGACCGGCTATGAGATCCCGCCGGACAACCCGTTCCTCGATGGGCAGCCTATTGCGGCCCTGGGGGAGATCTGGTCGTTTGGCCTGCGCAATCCCTGGCGCTACAGCTTCGACGACCTTGGCGCCGGGGCGACGGGCGCGCTCATCATCGGCGACGTGGGACAGGGCGAGCGAGAAGAGGTGAACTACGAGCCGGTCGGGGCCGGTGGCCGCAACTACGGATGGCCGCTCCGCGAAGGCACCATTGCCACGCCCAACGTCCCCCCTTCGACGCCGATTGCATTCGCTCCGCTGACGAACCCGCTGTTCGACTACCTGCGTGCCATCGGTCGCGCCGTCACCGGCGGCTATGTCTACCGCGGCACGCAGTTGCCCGCTGCCTATCGCGGGCGGTACTTCGTCGCCGACTCAATGACGTCGGCGGTCGGCTCCGTCGGCCTCAGCGTGAACCCGGCGACCGGCGGGGCGACCCTGACCGACGTGGTCGATCACACGGCGGAGCTCGGCGGCTCGCTGGGCGGTGTCGTTTCGTTCGGCCGCGATCGCGATGGCGAGCTGTACCTTGCCACCTTTGCCGGCCGGATTCTCAAGATCGTGGCGGCCGGCGCGCCGGAGGCGCCAACCGCGCTGCAGGCCAGCGTGTCCGACCGGAACGTGACGCTCGCCTGGACCCCGCCCGCGAGCGGGACCGCGCCCAGCGGCTATCGGCTGGAGGCCGGCAGCAGCAGCAACCTGTCGGACATCGCCGTGTTCACGACCGGCCCCGCGCCGTCCGTGGGAGTGGCGGGCGTGCCGGATGGCCGCTACTTCGTCCGCGTGCGCGGAGTCGCCAACGGTGCCGTCGGGCCCGCGTCCAACGAAGTGGAGGTGGTCGTCGCCTGCGTGCCGCTTGCGCCGACGGGGCTGTCGCAGACGGTGTCGGGCAACACGGTCACGCTGTCATGGCCGCCTTCCGCAGGCGCGACGGGGTATGTGATCGAGGCCGGTTCGGCGACCGGCCAGGCCAATCTGGCCACGCTTCCGGTGGGCACGAACAGGCTCGACGTCGGCGGCGTGCCGTCCGGGAATTACCACGTGCGCGTCCGCGCGACGAACGCGTGCGGCGTGGGAGCGGCGTCGGAGGAAGTGGTCGTCAACGTGCCCTGATCAAGTGAGAAGTGAGAAGTGAGAAGTAAAACGTCAGAAGTCAGAAGTGACAAGTGAAACGTAGAACTTCGTGCCCTTCGTGACCTTTCGTGCCTTCGTGGTTTCTTTTGCTTCTCACTTTTCACTGCTCACTTCTCACTCTTGGTGAGGTGCAGTTCCTGCTCAATGGCCTTCTTCGCGATGCGCGTCACCACGATCGTGACAGCGACCGTGGAGACCAGGCCGAGCGCGATGGTGGCGTAGTAGAGCGGACCCCTCGGCGGCGCGACGCCACTTGCCAGTGACGCGAGATCGCCGGCGACCTTGCCCGAATAGACGTACAGCGCCACCACCGGCAGCATCCCGATGCTCGCGGTCACGTAGTCCAGCAACCGCACGCGGCTCAGGCCGAGGGCATAGTTGAGCAGCACGAACGGCACGGCCGGCGACATGCGCAGGAGCGCCACCAGCCGGAAGCCGTGGCGCTCGACGGCCCGGTCGATGAGCGCCAGCCGCGGCTCGCGCGTCAGCAGGCCCTCGACGAAGTGGCGCGCCAGGTAGCGCCCGGTGAGGAAGGCCAGCGTGGCGCCGATCGTCGCGCCGATCATCACGTAGATCACGCCCTTCACGAACCCGAAGATCGCGCCGGCCGCGATGGTCAGCAGGAACGCCGGGGCGAAGATGACGGGGGCGATGCTGTAGCCCGCGATGAACGCCAGCGGCCCCCAGGCGCCCAGTGACCCCACCCAGGCCGTGAACCGTGGCAGGACGACGGGCGCCTCGCGCCCGAGGAAGACGAGCACGGCGAGCCCGATGAGGGCGCCGGCGATTTTGGCGAGTGACTTCATGCGGTGTGGCGATGTCCTTCAGAATCGTCTGCGCGCGCCCAGCCACGCGCGCATCATGCCGGCCACGCGCGGTGTCAGCCGGGTCCGGTTGTATTGGTCCGCTGCGCGCTTCAATGCGCCGGCGTAGCCGGGATAGGGGTGGATGACGTGTGCCAGTCCGGCGAGGCCCAGCCCGGCCGACATGGCGACGGCCACCTCGGACACCAGCTCGCCGGCGCGCGCGCACACGATGGTGGCGCCGAGGATGCGATCGCTGCCGGCTCGGACCACGATGCGGGCGAAGCCGCGCGCGCGCCCGTCGACGATCGCGCGGTCCACCGTGTCGAACCCGACGTCGAAGGTGTGCGCGCGCACGCCCGCGGCGTCGGCGGCCGCCTCGTGGGCGAGGCCGATGGCGGCCACCTCGGGATCGGTGAAGGTGACGCGCGGCACCAGCAGTCGGCTGGCGCGTGCCCGTCCCGCGAAGAGGGCGTTCCTGAGGACGAGCCGCGCCGAGGCGTCGGCGGCGTGCGTGAACTGCCACGGCAGGCAGACGTCGCCGGCGGCGTAGACCCGGCGGTTGGTGGTCTGCAGGTAGTCGTTCACGACCACCCGCCCCGTCTCGTCGTGCTTCACGCCGGCGCGGTCCAGCCCGAGCCCCTCGGTATTGGCCCGGCGTCCGGTAGCCACGAGCAGCGCATCCACGTCGAGCACCTGGCCCACCGCTCCGCGCGTGATGGTCACCCGCAACACATCCGGGCGTGCCTCGACATGGTGGGCGGAGGCGCCCGTCATCACGGTCACGCCGTCCGCGTGAAGCGCCTCGCGAATCACTTCAGCGGCATCGGGGTCTTCGCGTGACAGCAGCCGCGGCGCGGCCTCGAGCAGGGTCACCGTGGAGCCCAGCCGCGCGCAGGCCTGCGCGAGCTCGCAGCCCACGGGACCTCCGCCGACGACCGCCAGGCGCCGGGGCAGCGTGGACAGCTCGAAGAACGATTCGCTGGTCAGCACGCGCGGGTCCGCGAGGCCTTCGATGGGGGGCATCGCCGGCCGCGCGCCGGTCGCGATGATCGCGCGCGAGAACGCGAGGCCGACGCCGTTGACGTCGATGCTCGCGGGCGAGGTGAACCCGGCCTGGCCGAAGAACACGTGCACGCCCAGCGAGGCCATCCGCCGCGCGCCGTCGTGCGGCGCCACCGCCGCGCGCGCCGCGCGCACGCGCGCCATCACGGCGGCCAGGTCCACGCGGTCGAGGGTGGCGTGCACGCCCAGGGCGGCCGCTCGCCGCACGTCCGCGGCGGCGTGGGCCGAGGCCAGCAGCGCCTTGGATGGGACGCAGCCCGTGTTCAGGCAGTCGCCACCGAGCATGGCGCGCTCGACCAGGGCGACACGGGCGCCCAGGCCCGCCGCGCCGGCCGCCGATACCAGGCCCGCCGTGCCGCCACCCACGACCACGAGGTCGTACCTTGAGGCGGGTGCAGGCGGCGTCCAGTCGGCCGGGCGCACCTCGGCCAGCAAGGCGCGGTTGCTGGCGTCGTCAGGATCGATGGGCACTTAGTCGTCGCGGAGGAACCGGCTCTCGATGGCGTCGATCTTGGCCACGCGGCGCAGGTAGCGCTCTTCGCTGCTGAACGTGGCGCCGATGAAGGCATCGACCAGCGCGTGCGCCAGGGCGGGGCCGACGACCCGCGCGCCGAGGCAGAGGACGTTGAGGTCGTCGTGCTCCACCGCCTGGCGGGCGGAGTACGCGTCGTGACAGACCGCGGCACGGATGCCGGGAAACTTCGAGGCCGCGACCGAGACGCCGGCGCCGCTGCCGCACACGAGCACGCCGCGATCGGCTTGTCCGTTGCGGACCGCCGTGGCCACCGCCTCTGCCGTGTCCGGGTAATCCACCGGGGCCGTAGAGTGGGTTCCGAGGTCGGTGACCTCGTGGCCCTGCTGGGCCAGGTGGCCGGCCAGGTCGCGTTTCAACTCGACCCCGGCATGATCGGCTCCGATGGCAATTCGCATGTGTCCTTATCCTACCCGTCTTATAATTCCAGCATGCAGATTCACGGCCGTCGCCTCGCCGTCGCAGTCGGACTGGCCCTGTCGGTGGCTGCCTTGAGCGGCCAGACGCCGGCGCCCGCCCCGTCGGCCGCTCCGGCCCAGGGCTCGCAGCCGACCTTCCGCGTGAACATCGACCTGGTGACCATGGACGCCATCGTCCGGAATGGCCAGGACCAGTTCGTCGCCGACCTGATGAAAGACGACTTCGAGATCCTCGAGGACGGCGTGCCACAGGATGTGACCTCGTTCACGCTGGTCCACGGCGGGCGCGTGCACAACCTGCTCGAGCCGCCGCCGCCGCCCGCGCAGGAGGGCGTCATCCTGCCGCCGTCGCGTCCGCGCAACGACACCACGGGCCGCATCTTCCTGCTCATCGTCGACGACCTGCACCTGGAGTTCCGGAACACGGGCCGCATCCGGAGCCTGTTCCAGAAGATGTCGAAGTCCCTCATCCACGAGGGCGACATGTTCTGCATCGTGTCCACCGGACCCTCGTCCCTGGCCATCGATCCGACCTACGACCGCAAGGTGCTGGACGAGGCCATCAAGAAGATCACCGGCAGCGGGCTGAAGCCCTCGGACGTCATCCAGGGGCAGGACAACGCGGACGGGCCCGCCGAAGTCCGCTATCGCGCGCACGTCGCGTTCTCGACGGCCCACGACATGCTGCGGCAGATGGAGAAGATCACGAACCGCCGCAAGGCGGTGGTGTGGGTGAGCAACGGCTACGACTTCAACCCCTTCGCCGAGTCGCGGCTGGGCGAGGACCCGGTCTTCGGCGGCCGCTTCGGCCAGACGCGCGAGGAAGGGCAGCAGCAGCAACAGGCCTTCAACCAGGGCGCCCAGTTCGCGGACGCCGATCTGGCGCGTGAGCTCGCCGAGGTCACGCGCACGGCGAACCGCGCGAACGCGACGCTCTACACCATCGACCCGCGGGGATTGGTGGCGGGCGCGGACCTGGACGAGCAGTTGAGCCCGGTGGAGTACGGCAACTACGTGCGCAAGACGCAGGACAGCCTGCGCGTCCTCGCCGAGGAGACGGGCGGCATCGCGGTGGTCAACCAGAACGACTTCGACAAGGCCCTGAAGCGGATCGACGCCGAGACGAGCGACTATTACGTGCTGGGCTACTACTCCTCGAACCCCGACCCGCTGAAGCGGACGCGGAAGGTCGAGGTGAAGGTGAAGAAGTCCGGCCTCAATGTGATATCGCGGACCTCGTATACGCTGCGCCAGCCTGCGCCTGCGTCGACGCAGAAGTAGGGCCGATCAGCTCCGAGATGCGCTCCCGCAGCCAGGCCACGGGCTGCGGCTGACGGCTCAGGAACGCCTTCCATTCTTCGTCGGACAGGACCACGGAGATGACGTGGTCGCGCGGGTCGCTCATTGTGGGGTACCTCGTGGATGGAACGGAACCCCCCAATCCTAGGCGGCGCCGAGCCAGACGAAAAATAGAATGATCACATTCCGTCCATGCGTCCGAGTCATTCGAGGCCAGGACTCCGGATCAGGGCGCCAGGCGGAGCTTCGGCTTCACCCGCTCGAAGGCCTTGATCGTTTCCTGCACGGCCCGAGGCGTCCGGCTCATCCGTGGATAGACCCAGCCGGTCTCGCGCATCAGCGAACGGCCCTCGATGCGCGAGAAGAAGAGGTGGCCGCTCGAGACGTCGCGGGCGGCGGCCTGGTAGGGGATGATGCTGATGCCGATGCCGGTGCGCACCATCGCCTTGATGATCTCGACGTTCTCGGTCTCCATGACGATCTGCGGTTCGATGCGGGCCGAGAGGAAGAACTCGTCGATGGCGCGCCGGGTGTTCGAGCCCGACTCGAACAGCACAAAGGGCTGGCGCACCAGGTCCTGGGGCAGCACCTTGCGCTTCCGCGACAGCGGATGCTTGGCCGCCGTCACGAGCAGCAGCTCTTCCTGCAGCACCGGCACCGTCACCAGGTCGGGCTGCTCCACGGGCAGGGTGAGCAGTGCCAGGTCGCCGGCCCCGGAGCGGAGCTGCTGGAGGCACCGTTCCGAGCTGCCCGACATCACCTTGAGATCCACGTCCGGATGCTGCCGCTTCAGTTCGGTCATCAGGGTGGGGAACACGTAGAGGCACACCGTCATCCCGCCGAGCAGCCGGACCGTGCCCCGCAAGGACTCCTGGCTGTCGGTGATCCCGGCAATGGTGTCCTTCAAGTCCTGGAAGACACGGTGGCTGAGCTGCAGCAACGACTCGCCGGCCGGCGTGATGCGGATGCGACGCCCCACGCGCAGGAACACGGCTTCCTTCAGCTCGTCCTCGAGCAGCAGGATCTGGCGGCTGATCGCCGACTGCGACACGTGAAGCTTGTGCCCCGCGGCGGTGAAGGAACCGGTCTCGGCAATGGCCCGGATGATCTCGAGTTGGCGAAGGTCCAGGGTGTGCGCTCCTTGCGCACCGAGGATATATCTAGTTGATAGATGGACTCAACACCAATCAACGCCGAAATCAGATGGACCCGCCAGCCGACGGCCCCAGATTCCTATCACTATTGGAGATGAATCGCAGGAGGCGCATCCACCTTCGCCAGAGCTAGGCGCACGCGGCCCGCGCCCGGGCCACCGCCTCGCGCAGGTAGTGCTCGTCCATCTCGATGCCGGCGAACGCGACGCCCAGCCGCGCGCACGCCACCGCCGTGCTGCCCAGGCCAAGGAACGGATCCATCACCAGGCCGAGGCGCGTCGTCCCGTGCAGCTTCAGGCACTGCTCGGGCAGCCGCACCGGGAAGGTGGCCGGGTGA
>DAIRFN010000173.1:0-11787 GCA_036795065.1 Vicinamibacterales bacterium | reverse complement strand
GTTGGCGTGCTGCAGGCGTGGGTGGACAACTCGGGCGACGGCTGGCGCTACGTACAACACCGCCTCGCCAGCGAGCTCGACCAGGCGGGATCGTGGGCTTCCGTGCGCGACGACCTCTTCCGGCTCGGGACCATCACCGCCGGCTTCCACCTCGCCTCGGCATCGGATCCCGAGTCGCCCAGGTTCGCCCCGGCGCCTATCGAGAGCGCGGACGTCCGGAACTGGGTCACGGCCGTCATGCGCCAGGCGGCACCAGCCCTGCAGCATGTCCGGAATAGTCCACTGGAAGCCAACGAGCGGGCGCGGCTGGAGAGAGCGCTCGCGCTGGCCGGTCCGAACACGTGGGGACACCTTCCGCCGATCGACAGCCCGGGCGGGTCGTTCTGCGGCATCCGCATTCACGGCGACTTCCACCTCGGCCAGACACTGAAGACCGCCTCCGGGTTCGTCCTGATCGACTTCGAGGGCGAGCCCACCCGCACCGTAGAGGAACGCTGCCGGAAGCAGTGCGCCCTCAAAGACGTGGCGGGCATGCTGCGGTCGTTCGAGTACGCCCTTGCCACCGCCTGCACGCGAGCGCCGGATCGGATGGATCCGCTGCGCACTCGCCTGAACATGGCGGGCGCGTTTCTCGAGGGCTACTTCTCCGCGCCAGCCATGGCAACCGCCGTCTTCCTGCCCGCGCAGACCGACGCGCGGGAGCGATGGATTCGATTCTTCGAGATCGAGAAGGCGGTCTACGAGCTGGACTACGAGCTGAACAACCGGCCCGACTGGGCCCACATCCCCGCACGGGGCCTCCTCCGCCTGCTCGATGCCTGAGCCGCGCTGGCAGCCGGACCTGGGCGCCATCCCCGGGGACAACGGGACCCGCTTCCGCGTCTGGGCGCCAGAGCACGAGTCGGTCTCGCTCGTGCTGGAAGGCCGTCCCGGCGGCCCGGCGGACGTGCCACTGGTATCCGATGGACACGGGTTCTTCGGCCGCACCGTGCCAGGCGTCTCCACGGGCGATCGCTATCGCTACACGCTCGATGGCCAGGGCCCGTTTCCGGACCCGGTGTCGCGCTTCCAGCCAGAGGGTGTGCACGGGCCATCCGAGATCGTCGATCCGTCGAGTTTTGCGTGGACGGACCACCACTGGCGGGGCGTCCCGCCGGAGCGGCTGGTTCTCTACGAGCTGCACGTCGGGACGTTCACGCCCGAGGGCACCTTCCGCGCGATCATCGCGCGACTGCCCTGGCTGCGTGACCTCGGGGTGACGGCCATCCAGCTGATGCCCGTCGCCGCCTTCCCCGGGGCCCGCAACTGGGGCTACGACGGCGCGGCCCTGTTCGCGCCGGCCCGCTGCTACGGCGCACCTGACGACCTCCGGGCCCTCGTGGATGCCGCGCACCAGCACGACCTGGCGGTGCTGCTCGATGTGGTCTACAACCATGTCGGGCCCGATGGCGCGTACCTGTTCGCGTTCAGCCCCTGGTACTTCACCGACCGGTACCCGAGCCCGTGGGGCAAGAGCGCGAACCTCGATGGCCCGCACGCGCACGAAGTTCGCGCCTTCCTCATCGAGAACGCGCTGCACTGGATCCACGAGTACCACGTCGACGGACTGCGACTCGATGCCACGCACGCCATGCGTGACGCGAGCGAGCGGCCGTTCCTCGCCGAGCTGTCCGCGCGTGTTCACGCCTCGGTGACCGGTCGTCACGTGGCCGTCATCGCGGAGGACGATCGCAACCTCGCGGACATGGTGAAGCCCGCGGATGCGGGCGGCTTTGGCCTCGACGGCGTGTGGGCGGACGACTTCCATCACCAGGTGCGCCGCGCGCTGGCCGGGGACAGCGACGGCTACTTCATGGACTACTCCGGGTCCGTTGCGGACATCGCCACCACCGTCAGGCAGGGGTGGTTCTACACCGGGCAGCACTCGCGCTACAGTGGGCGTCCCCGCGGCAGCCATCCCTCGGGCATCGCGCCCAGACGCTTCGTCGTGTGCCTCCAGAATCACGATCAGGTCGGCAACCGCGCGTTCGGGGAACGGCTGCATCACCAGGTCGATCCAGCGGCCGTGCGCGCGGCCACGGCGCTCCTGCTCACGCTGCCGCAGACGCCGCTCGTCTTCATGGGCCAGGAATGGGCCGCGTCGTCGCCGTTCCTCTACTTCACCGACCACCACGACGAGCTCGGCCGGCTGGTCACCGCAGGACGACGGCGCGAGTTCGAGCGATTCGCCGCCTTCTCGGATCCGGACGCGCGCGAGCGGATTCCCGATCCGCAGGCGGTGTCCACGTTCGAGGCCTCGAAGCTGCGATGGGAGGAACTCGACCAGGAGCCGCATGCCGGCATGGTGCGGCTGCATCGCGCCCTGCTGACCCTCCGCCAGGGTCACGAGGCGCTCCGGGGAGCGGACGAGGGCCCGGTGACGTCGGAAGCGATCGACGACGATACGCTGCTGCTGGTCCGCGGGTCTGCGACCATGATGATGGCGGTTGTCGTGCGGCTGCGGGGGGCCGGGACCTGCGAGCTGCCCGCGATCGGCGATTTGTGGACAGCCTGCCCCTGGCGGGTGCTGCTGACCACCGAAGCGCCCGACTTCACCGCGGACCCGACTCCGCCCGGCGTGGACCTGTCGGGCCCGTCACCCGTGCTTCGGTTCAGGCGGCCGTCGGCGGTTGTTCTGGCACGCGCCGTCCTGTCGGAGTAGCCTCGTGCCACCGATGCCTCTGCCCACCCGCCGGCCCGTCAGCACCTATCGACTTCAGCTTCATCCGGGCTTCACGTTCGCTGATGTGCGGCACGTGGTGCCCTACCTGTCGTCGCTGGGGATCACGGACTGCTACTGCTCGCCCGCGTTCACCGCAAGGCCGGGCAGCACGCACGGCTACGACATCACGAACCACAACGAACTCAACCCCGAGCTGGGAGGATGGTCCGCGTTCGATCAGATGGCCGCGGCCCTGTCGCACCACGACCTCGGCCTGATCCTCGACTTCGTGCCCAACCACATGGGCAACGACGCTCGTACCAACGGATGGTGGCGCGACGTGCTCGAGAACGGTCCGAGCTCGCCGTTCGCGCGCGTGTTCGACATCGACTGGGATCCGCTCAAGCCCGAGCTGAAGAACCGCCTGCTGCTGCCCATCCTCAGCGAGCCCTACGGCGACGCCCTGGAGCAGGGGCTGCTGCGCCTGGGATTTCACGAGGGCGCGCTGGTGCTCCACTATCGCGACCAGCACCTGCCCATCAACCCACGCCGGGGGGCGCTGGTGCTCGAGACCGGCCTGGAGAGCCTCACCGCGTCGCTCGGCGAGAACCATCGGCAGGCACGCGAATTCCTGAGCATCCTGACGGCGCTCCGCAACCTGCCGCCGTATACCGTGCAGGACGTGGCGCTCATCGTGGAGCGCCAGCGCGAGAAGGAGGTCGCGCGCGAGCGGCTGGTGAGGCTGGTGGCCGAATCCCAGGCGGTCCGGCGCCACATCGATACCGCCATCGCCTCGGTCAACGGCGTGGTCGGTGATCCGGGCAGCTTCGACGCGCTGCACGATCTGCTCGAGCAGCAGGCCTACCGGCTGGCCTACTGGAGGACGGCCGCCGACGAGATCAACTACCGGCGCTTCTTCGACGTCAACGACCTCGCGGGCCTCCGCGTCGAGGACGCGGGCGTCTTCGATCACATCCACGAGCTGGTGGTGCAGCTCGTGGCCGATGGGAAGGTGACGGGACTCAGGATCGATCACATCGACGGCCTCGCCGACCCGGCCGCGTACCTCGAGCGCCTTCAGGACTCGATTCGGACCGCGCGCGAAGGCACGCCCGGCCCTGGAGTAGGGCCGGGCCGCCCCTTCTATGTCGTGGTCGAGAAAATCCTGTCCGGCGACGAGACCCTCCCATCCGGGTGGGCCGCCGCCGGGACCACCGGCTACAACTTCCTGAACGAGGTGAACGGCCTGTTCGTGGACCAGGGCCATAAGCGGCGCCTGCTCCGGACGTTCGAACGCCTCACCGGCGAGGCCGATACCCTTGCAGACGTGGTCTACGACAGCAAGCGGCTGATCGTCGGCACGGCGCTCTCGAGCGAGTTCCAGGTACTGGCGAGTGCGGTCAACCGCCTGTCCGAGAGCCACCGGAATTCGCGCGACTTCACGCTCGGCAGCATCCGTCGAGCGCTTCGCGAGGTGGTGGCCTGCTTCCCGGTGTACCGTACCTATGTGACGGAGCAAGGGGCCAGCGCCACAGATCGGACATTCCTGGGTGCGGCGCTCTCCGCCGCCCAGGCGCGCAACCCGGCCGCCGAGCCCACGATCTTCGAGTTTCTCGAGCGTGTGCTGCTGCCCTCCACGCCGCCGGGCCCGCCGGGCCGCATGCACGACGCGATGCCGTACGCCCAGCGGCTCGACGTCGCGAGGAAGTTCCAGCAATACACGGCGCCCGTGCAGGCCAAGGGCGTCGAGGACACGGCGTTCTACCGCTACAACGTGCTGCTGTCGCTCAACGAGGTGGGGGGCGATCCCGAGCGCTTCGGTCACACGGTGGACGACTTCCACGCCGCGAATGTTCGTCGGCAGACCGGCTGGCCGCTCGAGATGAATGCCACGGCCACGCACGACACCAAGCGCGGCGAGGATGCACGGGCGCGGCTCAACGTGCTGTCTGAGATCCCGGGAGAGTGGCGCGAAGCAGTCACGGCCTGGATGCGCCTCAATCGCTCGTTCCGCTCGGTGGTGGCGCACAAGCCGGCGCCGGACCGCAACGACGAGTATCACTACTACCAGGCGTTGCTGGCGACGTGGCCCCCGGAACTCGCTCAGACTCCCATCCCGGCCGCCGCGGACAGCACGCTCGCGGATCGCCTTCGCGGCTATATGACCAAGGCCATCCGAGAAGCCAAGAGGCACACCAGCTGGATCAACCCCAATGCCCCGTACGAAGCGGCCGTCGCCGGGTTCGTGGGCCAGGCGCTCGGTGGCGATGCGGCCGCGCGGTTCCTCGAGGCCTTCGTGCCGTTCGCGCGACTCGTCGCCAGGGCCGGAGCGGTGAACTCGCTGTCGCAGCTGGTCCTGAAGCTCGTCTCGCCCGGCGTGCCCGACTTCTACCAGGGCACGGAGCTCTGGGACCTGACGCTGGTGGACCCCGACAACCGTCGGGCTGTCGACTACGCGCAGCGACGGGCGTGGCTGGCCGACATGGAAGCCACGTTGACGCGCGTGTCGATCGCGGGGTCGGCCTCACCGCCAGAGCCGGCCGTGAGGGCCTGGCTGGCGGACTGGACCGACGGGCGCATCAAGCTGTTCATCACGGCAGCAGGGCTTCGCCTGCGCCGGACGATGCCCGCGCTCTTCCACGAGGGCGCTTACCAGCCGCTCCCGAGCGAAGGACTTCGGGCCGACCAGGTCGTGGCCTGCGGTCGCGCGCTCGGCGACGATCGCGTGATGGCCATCGTCCCGCGACTGGTCGCCGGCCTGGAGCGCGCGTCCGATGGCCTGGGACCGTCAGCAACGTCGTGGTCCGACACGCGGGTGCGGCTGCCCGAGGGATGGACGGGCCGTTGCTGGCACCATGCGCTCACGGGCGAGACATTGACGCCCGTCCGTGGCGAACGTGGCGAGTGGCTGCTCGTGTCGCACGCCCTCAACCCCTGCCCGGTCTCGCTCCTTCTCGCCATTCCAGAGCCAGGGTCCCCGTCATGAGGCTGGCCGCGCCTCGCCGAGGGGCGGGGGCGATCGGGGCCACAGGACGCCGGTGGCGCTGAACCGCGGCTGCACCCATCGGGCGCAGGTGGGCCCGGAGACCGCCGGACGTACCCTGGTCGACCACCTTGCGGCCACGTATCGCCATTCGACGATCCGCGACTGGTCCGCGCGTCTGGCACGCGGTGAGCTCGCGATCGACGGCGCGCCGGCGACGGGTGCCGAGCAGCTCCGCCCCGGGCGGGTCGTGACCTGGCACCGCCCGCCGTGGGACGAGCCCGACGTGCCCCTGCATTTCGAGGCGTTGTGTGAAGACGCGGACGTGCTTGCGGTCCACAAGCCGAGCGGCCTCCCCACCATGCCCGCCGGCGGGTTCCTCGATCACACGCTCTTCGCGCTGGTCCGCGCCCATCATCCCAACGCGCATCCGGTACACCGGCTTGGGCGGTTCACGTCGGGCGTCGTGCTCTTCGCGCTCACGAGGCACGCCGCCTCCGCACTCGGGCGTGCGTGGCGCGAGCGCCGGGTGACGAAGCGGTATCGGACGCTTGGCCGCGGGCGCGTCGACTGGGCCGAGCTGGAGATTGCCTCGCCCATCGGCCCTGTGGCGCATCCTCGTCTCGGCACCGTGCACGCGGCAAGCGCAACGGGAAAGCCCGCCCACAGCATCGTGCGCGTGGTCGAGCGCCGCGACGAGGCGACGCTCTTCGACGTGGAGATCTCAACGGGCCGCCCGCACCAGATCCGGATTCACCTGGCGTTTGCCGGCCACCCGCTCGTGGGCGATCCCCTCTATGTCGAGGGCGGCGTGCCGCGGGCGGCGGATCCGAGCCTGCCGGGCGATGGGGGCTACCTGCTGCACGCGCATCGGCTCGAGCTCGAACACCCGAGGACGGGCCGGGACCTCGTCGTGGTCGCTCCCCTGCCACGGGAGCTCGAAGCAGGCTAGAGGGAGAAGGCGAGGAACGCCCTCATGCTCTCGATTTCGGCTTCGAGCTCTCGCCTGAACACCCTGCTCCCCGGCGCGCGGCCGCTCACGTAGCCAAAGGCGGCGTCGAGCTGTCCGTCCCTCGCGGCGAGGGTGGCCCAACCGATCACCTGATCCCGCCACAGCAGGGGCAACGCGTAGTACCCCAACTTGCGCCGCGGCGCGGGTGTGTAGGCCTCGAAGCGGTAGGCCCAGCCCCAGAACAGCTCGAAGCGCCGCCGGTCCCACACGACGGGATCGAACGGCGCCAGCAGGCGCACCGTCTCCTCTGGCGGGTTGGCGGACAGCGATTCGTCCGCAGGCCAGTACCAATCCACGCCCTCCACGCGGGCGCACGCCAGGCGGCGCTTCGCGCGGTCCAGCGCCTGCTTCAACTCCCGGCGCCACTGCGGGACGGCCAGCCGCAGGCGGCTGACGAGCCAGGCCAGCGTCGGCAACGGCACGGGCGCGTACTTCCCCACGGCGACGTCGATCAGCGCATCCACCCGGGCATGCCGCTCCGCGCCGCCAGCGGGGATGTCGCTCCGCTGGTGCGGGGCATAGAGCCGAATCCCCGCATCACGCCTCGCCACACGCAACAGCCCCCGGTAGTGCATGTCGTCGAGCAGGTGCGTCGTGGCGCTCGAGGAGCCGCCCCAGTAGTTGGTCACCGAGCCGTGTGCAAAGTGGGCATCGACCTCGCGGGGATGCACGGCGCCTCGCGCGTGCACGAAGGCGAGCAACGCCTCGACCCGCTTCTTCTTCGACGGCGTCATCCTGGCCAGCCCTCCGCGCGGGTGCATCAGGGCGTGCACCGCGCGCGGCAGGAAGCCGTAGTTGACGAAGAAGTCTTCCTCCACGTCCAGCGATTCGTAGCGGCGTTCGAGATCGCCCGCCCGGTAGTCACGGACCCGGTGGCGCAGGGTGAGATCCTGCGCGCGCGCGGGCGCGCGGATGGGGTCGGCCTGCACGAATCCCAGGCGGTCCACCGCCTGCGCCAGCGACGTGGCCGCGAACAGGCTCCTCGCCACGCCGAAACGTCGCAAGCGGGCCAGCGTGGGTATCATGCGGTGTGCCTGTCTTCGTCCGCGACGTCGTGATCGATGCGCCCGTGTCCGAGGTGTTCCGGTTCCACGAGCGAGACGATGCGCTGGCGCTGCTGAGCCCTGCATTCCCGCCGGTGCGCGTGGTGCAGAAGACCGGTGGCATCGCCGCCGGCGCCCGTGTGGAGCTGCTGGTGGGCGGGCTGGTCCGGTGGGTGGCGCTTCACACCGAGTACGCGAAGGACCGGCTGTTCGTGGACGAGCAGATCGAAGGCCCCTTCCGCGCGTGGACGCACCGGCACGAGTTCGAATCCCTTGGCGATCGCACGCGCCTGACCGACCGGGTGACCTACCAGGTGCGGGGCGGCCCGCTGGTCAACCTGCTGGCCGCATGGATCGTCACGCCTGGCTTGCACCAGATGTTCCGGCACCGGCATCGCGTCACCCGGCAACAGTGCGAAGCACGCTGATGATGGCGCCACGAAACGTCCTCGGCCGTCGCGTTCAGCTTAACCGTACAGGAGAATCGTTCGTGTCGTCTACGGCTCCTTCGATATTCCGTTCGACCGGTCGTGCCGCGATGCTCCTGATCGCGCTCGGTGCCGTGGCCGACACGGCCGGGGCGGCTCAGTCCACGTCTGGCACAATCCGCATCACCACCGGACATGGCGCGCGCCAGGAACTGTGCTTTCCCGTCGCCTCGCCCGGACCTGTCATCGTGCTCGCTGGCCGACCTGAACGCGGAGGAGCTCGATGCCCTCCTCGCCGCCCCGTCGCTCTTCTGGTGGAACGCCGATCAGCAGGCGTACGAGATCTCGGAGTTCGATCATGGGTGGGCAGTGCCCGCTCCGCCGCAGGTGGCCTGGCAGTTCCTGCAGGAGCGGCGACTGCTGCGGGGCACCCGGATCGAGACCATCACGGCGCTGCTCGGCTGGGCCCGCGGCCTCACCCATGTTGCCGGCCCTGTCTCACGCGACAACTTCGCCGAGCACTGGGGCTATGCGGGCGACATGCCGGTCTCACGCGCGCTTGCGGGCACCCGCTACACGGGCACGGCCTTCCGCACCCTGCCTGGCTACGACACCGTGCGGCACCACACGGCCGGGTGCCAGGGCACCGTGGGATTGCTCGTCAGCGTCCTGCGCGCCGTCAATATTCCTGCCCGGCCCCGCTCGGTGGGCAGCGACGCGGCCGCGCACGCCTCCGCCATCCTCCTCAGCGAAGACCGCGCGCTTTCGCACGGAGACGACCCCTACCACCCGCTCGCCGCAGAGGCCGACCCGGCCGACCTGCTGATCGATCTCGATACCTACGACACGTGGCTCGGGCCGCGGTCGACGGATCCCGGTCGGAACATTGGCCGACAAGCGCTCACGCTGGGCCTCCGTCAGCTCCCGACCATCGTCCGGCGCGCGCACGCGCTCGACCTGCAGCAGGGGCTGGAGCCCGCGCAGAGCGCGGTCTTCGAGCTGTTCCGTGGCAGCTTCACCCCTGGACGAGTTGCGCGAGGCGGGGCTGTGGGAGCGCCTGAACACGGTCTCACCCGGAGCGCCCGCCGCGGGTGGCTCCGCCGCGGATGGGTGGGTTGAGGCCGAGACGCTGGTGCCGTTCGTGACAGCCGGCACTACCGAGGTGCAGACCGGCGAGGAGCTCACGATCGGGCAGTGGCGAGGCGACCGGCAGCTGCGATGGACGGGAGGCCGGCCCGGCGCGGAAATGCGCCTGCCCTTCACGGTGCCAGCCGATGGCAGGTATCGGGTGACGGTGCGCTTCACGCGTGCGCCCGACTACGCGGTGGTGGAAGTGACCCTCGATGGCGCGGCCGGTGCGCTGGACCGGGTGAACCTGTACGCCCCGCAGGTGCTCGCGGCCGATCCGCTCGCCATGGGCGAGCACGAGTTGAAGGCGGGGCCGCACGCGCTGCGGTTCTCGATTGTCGGGAGCCACCCTCTCGCCACACCGCTGTTCACGGTGGGGATCGATGCGCTGCGCGTCGAGCGCGTTCGCTGAGCGCCACTACTGGATGGGCGAACCTCCGGGGGCCTGGTCTAACCCGTCGGTCGAGGGCACCGCCGCGGTGTCCCCGAAGATCGTCCCCGCCACCCCCAGCCAGTAGAACGTCGTTCCGGTCGAGCCGGGGGCGTACGGGTCCGCCGTCGCGTAGAACGTCGTGGCCAGGTTGGCGCCGGGGACGCCGTTGCAGGCATCGAAGGGCCAGGGCCCGCCGTCGGTGCCGCGCGCCATGGTGATGGTGTACCCGCTCTTGTCCACCGAGGCGGCCACACCCAGATCCGGACTGATGAAGGCAGCGCCCCCGGCAATGGGCGGCACAGCCAGCTGCGTGAGATCCGAGGCAAACCCGCCCAGGGCGCACGTGGAGGAGTAGGCCCGTTGCGAGCTGCTGATGGCCCGCAGGGAGGCGATGGCCGAGGCCTGGTTGCCGGCACGCCGGGCACCAAGCAGCCCGGGAACGGCAATGGCAGCCAGAATCCCGATAATCGCCACGACGATGAGCAGTTCGATAAGGGTGAACCCTCGGACGTCACGAATGCGCATGTACGCCAGCCTCCCTTTGCCGGCCGAATTCAATTGCTCTGCCGGTGGGATATCAAGATTCAGGCCATGCGCGAGGCGGCCCTGACGAGCTCAATTTGCACGGAATTATGCAGGGGAACGGCGCAAATTGACAATTAGTGGCAACGCCAGCTGACAGAACGGGACCGGTGCCGAGCCGCGGGGTGCAGAACCGCGCAGGGCCGCAGGTCGTCCCGGGCTGTTGGGGGTGGTGGGATTCAGGACCCGCCGCTGTCCTCGAGTTCGTTCAGGTCGCCCATTTTTCTCAGGTACTCGAGCACCTGGGCGGCCTCGGCCTCATCGACGGTCGAGATCGCAAAGCCCACATGGACGAGCACGTAGTCGCCCACGCGCGCCTCGGGCACGTAACTCAGGTTCACGCGCTTCTGGATGCCGGCGAAGTCCACCCGGCCCGAGCGCAGCAGCGGGTCGTCGCCTTCGATGTCGAGAATCTTGCCGGGGACCGCGAGGCACATTGGGGACTCCGGGGTCGAAAGTTCGAAGTTCAAAGTTCAGGGTTCAGAGTTCAGAGTCTATCCGTGACTCACCGCTTCGGCCACACGTTCGCGAACGACCGGGATGGCGGCCGCCACCGGGGCTGAGAGGTCGGTCACCATGGAGCGAATCTCCTCGATCGACACCGTCACCAGGGTGATGTCGGGCAGGGGCCCCAACAACGCCGCCGACTCGATGAGGTCGCGCAGGCCGATGTCGTGAGCCGTGAGCGCGCGCGGGAAGTCGGACGCGTAGCGCGGTGTGAGCACCGATACCGTGCCGGCGGGCGCGCCGTCCATGGTGGCGTCGACCATCACGATGCGGGGATAGTCGCTCAGGTACTCGAGGAGGTGGAAGCCGCCCGTGCCTCCGTCCAGCAGCGTGACGCTCTCGGGCCAGGGGTCGCGCGCGAAGGCGCGGAGGGCGTGCACCCCCACGCCCTCGTCTCCCATCAGGAGATTACCGATGCCGAGGACAAGCGTCGGTGTCATGGCGGCTTCGTCTCCCCTACCTGCGGTGAAAGTACTTCGACCCGCTGATCATCGAGGAGATCTCCCCCTCGGCCTCCACCACGTCGTGGAACAGCGACAGATAGATGTGGATGAGCGAGAAGACGATGAAGAACCACGCAGCCAGGTGGTGCCAGATGCGGACATGGGCATCGCCGCCCATCATCGGCACGACCCACGCGAACAGCTGCGGGAACCACGAGTCGCTCATGGGCGCGTAGAGCGCGAAGCCGGTCACCACCTGGAACAGGGTGGCGAGGAACACCACGCCGTAGGTGGCCGCCGCCATCGCGTTGTGCCCCTTCACCTGCGCCGGCTCCTTCTGAATCTGCAGCAGGTCCACCTTCATGACCTGCAGCACCCCGCTGAACCACCGGCGGAACCGCGCGGGCGTCAGCGGGTAGAAGTTGTGCCACCGCGCGTACTGGTTGCCCGCGAACATCCAGTAGACCCTGATGACGAAGGCGAACAGGAAGACGTAGCCGGCGGCGAAGTGGAGGAAGCGGACCGTC
>DAIRFN010000172.1:0-11815 GCA_036795065.1 Vicinamibacterales bacterium | reverse complement strand
CGAGGGCGACACCGCCCGCGGTGGCGCCACTGAGGGCGCCCTGCCCGATCCCTGGGCCTTCGACCAATTCGCGCTGGAGGTCATGCCCCGATTGGGCGTCACGCTCGACGTGCGGCGCGGTGGGGAGTCCGTCGCCATTGACCTCCCCATCCGCACTTCCCGCCTGGGCCTGTCGGTAAGCCCCATCCTCGAGCGCGATCTCCACGATGAGTGGCGCCGCCTGCTCGAGGCGCGCCCGACCCCGCCAGGCGGTGCGGTCGAACCACCCGACCCTGGCGTTTCACCCCTCTTCATCCGACTCGCCGCACAAGGCCGGGAACTGGATGCCACCTGGTTGCGTGTTCGCCTGGCCGAGCGCCTGATGGGCCAGCGGGCCTTCGACCGGGCGGCCATGCAACTGGATGCGGCCGGCGCGGCCTCGCGCGTGGCGGACGACAGGCGTCGTCAGCAGGTGCTGCTGGGCGCGCGCTTCGATCTGGCCCTCCGGCGGTCACGCTGGGAGGATGCCGCGGCCGCCATCGATGCCGCCCTGACGGCAGACGATGGCGATACGCTGCTGCGCGCATCGTGGCGCCTGCGGCGGGCCACCTTGTTTCGGCAGCAGGGCCGGCACGACGAGGCGAAGCGGGAGGCCGAGGCGGCGCTGGCCATCCGGCGCTCGCTCGCGGCCGGCAGCTGGGACGAGGCCGACGCGCTGGCCGAACTTGGTCGCATTGCGGTCGCTCGTCGTCGGCTGGAGGAGGCTGCGCCGTACTTCGAGCAGGCCCTCGCGATGGTCGGCCGCGCCCAGACGACCATCGAGTCGGTGCGCCTGGCGTTCGCGCTGGCGGACGTGGACTGGCGTCGTGGACGCCTGCCCGAGGCCGAGAAGCGTGTCCGCGCCCTGCTGGAACTGACCGGGGACATCGCGCCCGATTCGGTGGATCAAGCCAGGAACCTGAACCTGCTCGGCATCCTGCGCAGCCAGAGCGGTGACTTGCCGGCGGCCGAGCGCGCTTTCGAGGCCTCTCGTGCGGTTCACGCGCGGCTCGATCCCGGCGGCGTAGACGAGGCGTCCGCGCTCAACAACCTCGGCATCGCGGCCATGCAGCGCGGGCGGTACGCCGAGGCCGAGTCGTACTACCGGCGGTCCCTCGCGATGAAGGAGCGCCTGCGGCTTCCACCCCTCGATCGTGCCTCGACCCTTGGCAATCTCGGCCTGATGTCGATCGAGCGGCGCGACACGGCCTCCGCGCGTGGCTATCTGGCGCGGGCGCTCGCCCTTGCCCGACAGGCGGCGCCCGGCTCGCTGCAGGAGGGCGGGGTGCTGAGCAACCTCGCGCGCGTGGAACGGCTGTCGGGCAACCTGGCCGAGGCCGAGCGGCTGGCGCGCGCGAGCCTCGCGATTCGCGCGAAGCTGGCACAAGGCACGGTTCTGCATGCGTTCACGCTCACCGAGCTCGGCAAGGTGAACGAAGCCGCGGGCGCGCTGGACGCGGCCGCGGACGCGCACCGCCAGGCGCTCACGATTCGCGAGCAGCTGGCGCCCGACGGCAGCAACGTCGCCGACTCGCTCGACGCGCTCGGCCGCCTGGCCGCGCGCCGCGGTGACACGGTCGAGGCCGTGCGCCTCCACGACCGGGCCGGCTCGATCTGGCAGCGCGTGGCGCCCGGCTCGGTGTACGAGGGCCTGAACCTGATGGCGCAGGCCCGGCTGGACGCGGCAGGTGGACGCGCGGAGGAGGCCCGCGAGCGTTACGCGCGGGCCACCGAGATCTTCGATGGCCTCACCGGCAGCGTGGGTGGGGCCTTCGACACGCAGGCCGATTTCCGCGACGGGCTGGCGGCGTCGTACGCGGAGCACGCGGCGTTCCTGGTCACACAGGGCGATGCGGCGGAGGCGTTTCGCGTGTCGGAACGCGCCCGCGCCCGCGTCTTCCTGGCCATGCTCGCGGAGCGCGATGTGGCTATTCGCGACGAGGCGCCACCGGCCCTGGACGAAGCGCGACGGACGCTGGCGGCGGAGTACGACCGCATCCAGGCCGAGCTTGCGACGCTGAGCCCGGCCCGCGACGCCGCCCGCATCGACGAGCGCGTCGGGCGGCTGCGCGACGTGCGGCTCAAGCTGGCGGCAACCCAGGCCGACATCGCCCGCGTGTCGCCGCGGATAGGCGCGCTCGCTCCGTCGGCGCCGCTGGACGTGGACAACGCCCGCCGCCTGCTGCCGCCGGGGACGATGGCCATCGCGTACCTCGTCGGCGACTCGCGGTCGCACGGGTTCCTGCTGTCGGCCGACGCCTTCGACGTTTTCGAGATTCCCTGGGGACGCGAGGCGCTGACCGAACGCGTGAACCGGCTGCTCCGGCTGATCGAGCGACGGAACGGCGAGATGGAGCCGCTCGACGCGCTGTCCGCCGAACTCTACCGAGGCCTCGTGGCGCCGGCCGAACGCACGCTGTCCGCGAGCCAGCGGCTGCTGGTGGTGCCCGACGGCCCGCTGCACCAGTTGCCGTTTGCGGCGCTCGTCCGCGAGACGCCGCGCTCGCGACCCGCGCGGCAGTACCTGGTCGAATGGCGACCCGTTCACCAGGTGCCGTCGCTCACGCTCTACGGGCGCCTGGCTCCGCGCGCAGCATCCCGTGGAAGCGGAACTCGACTGCTCGCCGTGGGGAGCCCCGTGTACGCCCGGCCGCAGACCGCGCCCGGTTCGGACGGCACCGATCGCGTCGGCGCCGTGGGGTTGCCGCCGCTGCCGGGCAGCCGGCGTGAAGTCGACGCGTTGCGGCGGCTGTACGGTGCTCGCGCATCGACATTGCTCGACGACCAGGCGTCGGAAACGCGCGTCCGACAAGCGATGGCCGACGCGGACATCGTGCACGTGGCGGTCCACGGCCTCGTGAACGCGGCGTTCCCGCTCGACTCGGCGCTGGCCTTTTCCACGCCGGCGCCTGGCGCCGCCGGGGACAACGGCCTGCTCCAGGCGTGGGAGATCTTCGAGCAGGTGCGGCTCCGCGCGCGCCTGGTGGTGCTCTCGGCGTGCGACACGGCGGGCAGCCGCGAGAGCGGCGGGGAAGGCCTGCTCGGGTTGACACGCGCGTTCCAGTTCGCGGGGGCGCCCGCGGTCGTGGCGTCGCTCTGGCGCGTGCCGGACAAAGTCACGCCTGACCTGATGCAGGCGTTCCACCGCCACGTGCGACGGGGCGTGCCGATCGACGAAGCTCTCGCGCGCGCGCAGCGCTCGATGCTGCGCCGCCCGGGTACCGCGCATCCGTACAACTGGGCTGCGTTCGTCCTCAGCGGTCGGAACTGAGCGCGGGGGATTCGAGGGGTCGCGAGTCGTTTCAGCGGCTGCGCGCGTTCAGTTCCGCGACCACGGCCGCCAGTGCGTCGATTTGGCCCTGGAGCGACCGGTTGCGTTCCTCGAGCTCGCGGATGGCCTGGATGGCGAGCAGCGGCAGCTTGCTGTAGTTCACCGCCTTGTAGCCGTCCTCGTTGGTGGTGACCAGATCGGGGAAGACCTGTTCGACATCCTGGGCGATGAGGCCGTAGGACTGTCGATCGCCGAAGTGCTTGTCGGGGAACTCGTCCGCACGCCAGAAGTAGTGGACGGGCTGCAGGCGCGTCACCCGGTCGAGCGTCTGGCCGAACGGCGTGATGTCCTTCTTGTAGCGGAGGTCCGACGCGCACTCACCGGCGATGGCGCTGCCGAACGAATTCTTGAGGCAGCTGGCCAGGCGCACCTCACCGTTTACGTGCAGGCGGTCCAGGGGCGCGGTTGTTCCGATCCCCACATTGGTGCTGACCTGTCCCCCGTTGACACCGGCGATGCTGCCGAGCACGAGCGAGTTGTTCTGAGTGACGGTCGCCGACTGCCCGACGGCCGTGGCATTTGTCAGCCCGTCCGAGGCGGTGACATTGGCCCCGACGAGCGTGAGGCCGTTGCCTGTCGTCAGGGTGGCGCCGGCACCGACGCCGACGGCGACGTTGTTGTTGCCGGACGTTGCCGCCATGAGTGCCGCGGTGCCAATCGCCGTGTTCTGCACGCCCGTCGTGAGTGCCTCCAGAACGCGTCCACCCACGGCGGTATTGAAAACCGAGAACGCGATGGCCCCGAGGGCCTGGTCGCCAACGGCGACGCTGACACCCCCCTGCTCGTTGGCGCGCAAGGCCTGCCTACCGACGCCCACGTTGCCGGCGCCCGTCGTGTTCGCGGTCAGGGCGTCGAGGCCAATCGCCACGTTGTAACTTCCGGACGTGTTGGCGGCCAGCGGACCCACACCGAGCGCCGTGTTGCCCGGTCCGGTGTTGACGAGCAGCACGCCCGTGCCTACCGCCGTGTTCCCCGTGCCCGACGCCGCATGCGTGTGGTCGCTGCGAGCGACGGTGGGCGCCGTGCCGGGGCCCCCGAAGTCGACGGCCATGGTTACGGCACCGGCTGTGCCGCCACCGGCGAGTCCCGGCCCGGCCGTGACCGCCGTGATATCCCCCGCATTGATGCGTTCACAGACGACGGTGCCATCCGCGTTCACTGTGCGCACGGCCTCACCAGCGCGGCACGTGTCGGTGACGCGGCGCTGCGCCACCGTCGGGTCGATGGCGAGCGCGACATCGCCGGACACGCCGCCGCCCGTGAGGCCGAGGCCCGCGGCCACGCCCGTGATGTCGCCGCCGCCAGCCGGCACCGGTGTGGTGCGCGGGTCACCGCCCGTGCTGGCATTGAAGGTAAACGCCCCGCTGTTCCCCGCGCTGTCGCTCCACGTCCCACTGAGTGACGACAGGCTGATGCGCGCATCCACGCTGACGGGGAATCCGCCCGGCACGGTGACGACATGGAGCCCGAAACCGATGGTGCCATCCGGATTCGGCGTGGCGGTGCCGACCAGTGGCGCGCGCTGCGCGGCCCCGCACTGGTCGTCGAAGCCGTCGAGCGTGTACACGGCCCCGGCCTGCACGACGTTCACGGTGACGACGTTGCAGAACGGCTGCAGCTGCCACCGGAACGTGCCGAGGGGTTGAGCGGCGGCGGCGGTCGCCATCAGCATCGACAATGATGCGAGCAGAGCTGTCAGTGAACGTCGCGCGTGCATGGTGAACCTCACGGTTGAAACGCCTTGCGCCACTCGGCGCCCGGTGGGCCCTCGAGTACGAGTTCGCGCAGCCTGATCTCACCAGAGCCCATCGAACCCGTGGCGGTGGCGGCGATCGAGAACCACGCATCGATGCCGGTAGACTTGATGGGGTTCTCGATCACCCACGTCGCGGGCTGCTGCGGCCAGCTCTCGAAGGCCGCGGACTTCAGATGCCAGCCGTACTGCAGGGCCTTGCCCTTGAAGAACCCGAACCGGCAGCGGGGTGCCGGCGCGGCCTCGGTGCCGAGCGGCACCGGTATCACCAGCTTCTGCATCCGCAGGTGCCAGTGGCCGTCGTTCTGCCATGACGAGCAGTTGCTGGTGCTGTTCAGGGGCTCGGCGGTGTTGAGGTATCCCTGGAGCCGCGCGAACCCGATCAGCGTCGCCACTTCGGATCCGCTCACGCGGTACTCGACTGGCGGGGGTAGCTGCGAAGGTGTGGGCGAGGCCCGGATCACGTGCCCCCCGGCCACGCCCGACTCCCGCCCGGCTGCGTCACGCAGCTGCACCTGGATCTCGTAGGTACCGCCCACCGGCGTCGCTCCTCGAGGTGTGAGCACCGCCACGAACACGTTTCGCTGCCCGGCGTCGAGGAACTCGCCCCACGCCGGCAGGCCGCGGTTCGGCGGCTTCACCCGGAGACGGTAGTACGGGATAGGCGCGCCCGGTGCCGCTGGGTGGGTGTAGAGCACCTCGACGTTCACCTGGTCGGCATTCGTGAGGTTGGCGCCCCCGTTGACGACCACCTTGGTGATCTGCGGCGCTCCCGGCTGCGCGGCGCTCGAGGCCGAGGAGACGAGGACGGCGGTCATGGCACCGACAGACCACACGAGCACGCGACTGAGCAGCACCATGCTTTTCCTCCCCTCCGTGTACCCTCGCGACACCCAATCCCCGGCTGGCGCCTACGGACGCGGCCGGGCCGCCATCAGCCGCTGCAGCCCCGCGGACGTCCGCGACGGGGCTGACAGGGCCAGGAACCCGGCGCGTGCAGTCGAGGGTCGCGGCGTCATGGGACCTTCACCTCGTAGGTGGCCGCCTGCGCCGGCATCGTGTACGGAATGGCGGCGAGCACCGTGTTGATTTGCTTCACCTCGATCTCGTAGGCCTGGCCATTTGCGGAAGGCGCCACGCTCGTGAACTTCGCCTCGCCGGTACCGCCGGTGTTCTTCCAGTCGAGCTCGCGGCCGTTGGCCTTGAGCGCCACGCGCAGGTTCGATCCAGGCATGCCGTTCTGCTTCCTCACCAGCACGGTCAGCTGGTTGGCGGCGGCCGCCTGGGCGCCGCCCACGTTGAACACCTCCGTGCGGTCGGGTGCGACGGCATTGGCGCGTCCGGCCGCGAAGTCCGTGGTCGCCCGCGCCGTCACGGTGTACGGCCCCGGCGCGGCGAGCGCCACGTTGGGGAACGCCGCCGTCTGATCGCCGTTGGTGCCGATGCCGGTCGTAATCCGCGCCTCGTAGGTGGTCTCCTTCTGCTTCGCATCGAGCACGAGCAGCTTCACGATGACCACCTCGCGCGGCAGGATGGGCTTCGTGCTGCTGGTGTTCCTCACCGTCACGCGGAAGGTGTTGGGACCCACCCGCAGCGCGCCGTTGTGGAAGATGCGCGCGATGGAGAGCGACGCGGCGGGCTGCGCCGCAGCCGGGACCGAGGACGAGACGAGCGCGAGCGCGACGAGACCGAAAAGCGTGCTGCGAATCATGATGGACACTCCCTTTCGCCTTTTGCCTTTTGCCTTTGCCTTCTGCCTTCACTCCACCCGCAGCCGGCGCCACGCGCTGCTGCGGATGTCGCGGCCCGTCAAATCGACGGCCACTACGCGCCAGCGCAGTTGGCCGCCCGGAGCGCGGTCCTTCAGGAACGGCGGCACCCGATAGGCGCTGACCCCGTTCGGCACCAGCGCCGAGAGCACCACCTGGCCGGACGGGTCGGCCATCTCCACGCGGTAGACGTCGGCCTGCGGCAGCTCGAGCCAGGCGAGATCGAGGCCGACCGACGGCACCACCGCCTCGTCCACCGGCGCCAGCAGTCGGACGTCGTTCGGCGTGCCGCCGTCGATGGCGGCGGTGCGCTCGCCGCCCACGACGTAGCGGATGGTGGGGAGCGGAAACCCTGCGACCGCCCCCGCGTTGACCGTGCCCACGCCGGCACCGGCGCTGGCGAGGCTCGAGTCGCCTTCCTTGTCGTCGCTCGCCTCGATACGAAGCAGCACGTAGTAGAAGTCGTCGGCGCTGGTCGGCAGCCGCCGCGGATCCGGTCCGGGCAGCGTGAACGCGCGACTGGACGGAGACAGGAAGACGTTGAAGCGCCCGATCTCGGTGTAGCGACGCTGCGTGCCCCGCTCTTCCAGGGGCAGCGTGGCCTCGGTGAGCAGGTCCCGCGCCGAGGGCAGCTCCTCGCCCGGCATGACCACTTCCCACCGGCCGCGCAGCCGTCCCGTGCCGTTGTAGGCAATGCGGGCCCGCACGGCCGGCGGACGATCACCGTTCCGCACGTACAACACGGGCGTCTCAACGTCGAAGCCGAGCTCCACGTCCAGCAGCGAGAACGGCACGCGCGCGCCGCCCCCCGCCATGCGGCACGTGACGGCGACGTACTGGTCTCGCCCTCCGGCGGCGCTCGTGAACCGGCGCACGTAGAAGAATCCCGAATCGCCGCCCGCCTCGGCGGCCTGGTACGCGCGACGCACCACCGATGGGGGAATCGACATGATGTCGGTCAGCGATCCGGTCCCGAGGGTGGACTGGTCGTAGCGCACTGGCAGGCTGCCGAGGATGGTCGAGGGATCGCACCGCAGCCCGACGTCCGGCGCCGCCGAGATCAGCCGGCTGCACCAGAGGGCCTCGATGGGCTGGTAGCCGTTCAACCCGCCGAAGGTGAGGAAGACCGTCGTCGCCCCCTGCGAGTTGACGTTGACGCCGGTGGGATGCACGCGGATCTGCGCTGGCGCCGGTGCCGCCCAGAGGAGAGCCATGGCCAGGGCGACGACCACGCTGTGTGCGAGGGGGAAGCGAGATGAGCGGCAGCGGAGCAGCATCGGAGGCGTCCTCAGAAGACCCGGAGGGTGAGACCGGTGTTGAGCGTCCAGAACCGCGTGTCGCTCGCCTCGGGCATGCCGACGAGCAGCCCGTAGATGGTCTGCCGCACGTAGCGCACGAAGAACTGCGCCTGCAGGCGGTTGGGGTGGTTGCGCAGGAAGGCGACGCCCTGGGTGAAGGTGACGTTGACGTCCGTCGTGCGCCGCTCGGCCGTGCGCGGCAGGTCCTCGAGATAGTTGCGGGTGACGACTCCCGCGAAGGTCGTGCGCTGCGCCGGCCGCCACGTGAGGTTCAGCGAGACGCGCCGGGTGAGATCCGAACGGAGCGACTCCTGGTTGTCGGCATCCTCGAACGCCAGCTCGACGCCGGCGTCGAGCGTCGTCGACGCCATCGCGCCGACCTGCAGGGTGTGGACGACGTTGAGCAGGTCCGCCCGCTCGCGCCCCGGTTGGCGGTTGTCCTGGAGCGACCGGTTCCAGCCGTAGCCCCCGCGCCACACCGATCCCTGCCAGACGACGCCAAGCGCCTGGTTGAGACTCACCTGGTCGGGCACCTGCGAGGCCGAGTCGAAGAGCCCGCCCTCGGGCAGCCCATCGCCGGACTGGTGGACGCGCGTCAACGCATAGCTCACCGTGGGCCACGCCGCCGCCCTGGCGCTGCGGCCGGCGAACGCCTGCAGCGGCAGTGCATTGGTCCAGAGCAGCTGCCGCGTGCGCGTCGTCAGGATGGAGCTGATCTCGGCAAGGTTGTCGCGCGCGACGTCGTAGGTGAACTGAGAGGCGAACGCCCCGAGCCCGGCCGTGACGTCCACCGCGTTCTGCTCGAGGTCGGCGCGCACCGGCAGCGCCACGGAACGGTAAAGCGGATCCACGCGGCTGTGCCGGAACGCCGTCGTCAGGTTCGCCTGCGCAGATTCGCCGAGCTTCGCGCCCTGCACCAGCGCGTAGCTCGCGTCGAGGTATCGCGCATCGCGCGTGGTCTCGCGCACCGAGACGATGGCAAGCCCGGGCGGCGCCTCGGGATCCTGGGGATTCACGAAACGGCTGCGCGCCACGCCGGCGGCCAGCTGGAAGCGCGCGCCCGCGTCGCTCGCCTTCACCTGCAGGCCGACGCCGCGGCTCTCCTCCGGGTCGCGCACCGCGCCCTGGTTCACGTTCGCCAGCGGCTGCACCGCGCCGTTCATCAGCGAGGCGTCCACGCGCAGGGCGCCACGCCGCCTCGGCACGAGCTCCAGGCCGACCGTCGCGTTGACGATGCGGTGGTCGCTCTCGGCGACGCCGAGCAGGTTGTTGTAGCCGACGATGGCCGATCCGTTGACGGCCGACAGCGAGAGATCCACGACCGGGCCCAGGCGCAGCGATCCGGACAATCCGCGCGAGGCGAAACTGTTGAGCAGCAGGCGATGCGTGCCGACCGCCGTGTGCCCGGCATCGAGCGAGACGATGCCGTTGCGGAGCGCCACCTGGTAGCTGCTGAGATCGACCATCGGGGCCTCGCCCTGCAGCGTGTCGTAGCGGAGGGCCTGCTGCTGCTCGTCCACGCCCACCACCTGCGCCTGGCTGGTGGTCGTCCAGCCGTTGCGCACGTGCGTGGTGTCGATACCGACGCGGACGTTGAGATCCTGGAACGTGTCGCGCGGTTCGGCGGGCGTCTCCGGCGTGCGCCCGATTGCGGCCTGCCCGGTGAGGCCCAGTTCCAAGGTGGGCTGGGCCACGGCCTTCTGGAATCCGCCCTGGGTGAGCACACGCAGCGTGGAGCGCCCGATCTCGCGCCACTCGTTGTCCCTGCCGACGAGGTAGACCGACACTTCGTGTTCTCCGGGAGGAAAGCCCACGCCGGAAGGACGCACCGCGATGGTGTCACCGGCCTGCTCGGCGAGGCCGCTCCAGTCGGTCGTGCCCACGAGCACCGCCACGCGTCCTTCCTCGGGTCGCACGGGCCTGCTCAGGCGAAGGCGAAGCGTGTCGACGGGATGCAGCCAGTCGGGTGCATCGGGCGGCGCCGAGGCCGTCAGTGGAATACCGCTGGTGTCCTGTCCCGCGTAGGCCACCACGCCCGGGTCGAGGATGGCGAGCATCAGCACGAGCGCGCGCACGCCGACGCCCCGTGCCGACGGGAGCTTGCGAATGGAAACGCGAGATCTGGGCAGCACGAGCGACTGCAGGGCAGCAAGCGTGCCAGCCGCGCGTCGAACCCGGAACGCGCGCCGTGCATGGCGCTAAGCCTCGGGCTGCGAAGGCGTTGCGGTGAAATCGACCAGGAGGACGCCTGCGTGGCGCGCGTGGGCAGGTCGCAAGAGTGAGATGGCCCGTCTCACACGCGAGAATCTTCGGGGTCGCGCATAATTGGCCGACGATGGCGACCGCTCCCGAACCCGCGATTGCCGGCCGGGTCCTCGACGGCAAGTACGCGCTGCACGAGGTGATCGGCGGAGGGCGGTTCGGCCAGGTGTATCGAGCCACGCACATCGCGCTGCAGAAGCCGGTGGCGGTGAAGGTGCTGCACGCCGGTGACCAGCTGGCGGCGCGCGACTTCGAGCAGTTCCGTCTCGAGGCCGAGGCGCTCGGCCGCCTCTCTCACCCGCACATCGTCTCGGTGATCGACTTCGGGGTGGACCTGCGCGGCGCGGGCACGCCCTACCTGGTGATGGAGTTGGTCGAGGGTGAGACGCTCGAGGCCGCCTGCTCGCGCGCGGGAGCCATGGACCTCGAGGTGGCCGCGTCGTGGATGCGCCAGGTCGCCGCCGCGCTCGATCACGCGCACGAGCTCGGGGTGGTGCACGGCGACCTGACGGCGCGCAACGTGCTGGTGCTCGGGCCGCCTTCCGGCGCCATCGTCAAGGTGATCGACTTCGGGCTGGCGCGCGTGGCGCGGACCGAGACAGAGGTGCCGGCGGAGCAGGCGCCTGCCGATGTCGTCGGACGGTTCGACGGCACGCCCGAATATGCCGCGCCCGAACGGCTGCGCGGCGAGCCACCCTCTGTGGCGTCCGACATCTATGCGCTCTCGGTGCTCGCCTACCGGATGCTCACAGGCCGTCATCCGTTCGAGGGCGACACCGCGAGCGTCATCCGCGCGCAGTTGACCACCGCGCCGCCGGCGCCGTCGGCCGTGGCGAGGCAGGTGCCGCCTGCGGTCGATGCACCCGTTCTGGCAGGCCTGTCGAAACGCGCGTCCGACCGGCCGCATCGAGCGACGGTGGTCGCCCACGCGCTCGACGTGTCCGCGCGGCAGCTGGTCCGCGCGCGATGGCGGCGGCGGGAAGGACCGCGCCGCGTGCTGCTGGCGGGTGCGCTGGCGGCCGTGCTCGCGGCGGCCGGTCCCTGGTTGTCCGACCTCACCTGGGTCCAGCGGCTCGAGGGCGCGACCGAGGACCTCCGCTTTGCCCTTCACCCACCGGTGCCGCCGGATTCGCGTGTGCTGCTCGTCAGCATCGATGAGGAGAGCCTGGCCGGCGACGCGCGCCCGCTCTCGGTACGCGGCGACGAGTTCGCCGACCCTCTCGGGCGGGCGCTGTCCCAGGGCGCGGCGGTGGTGGCGTTCGACCTGCTGCTGCCCGAGGCGTGGGCCTCGTCTGCGCGATTCGCGGACCTGCTGCTCGAGCACGCGCCTCGCGTGGTGCTGGCCGTGGCATCGGATGGCGAAGGCGAAGTGGTCGGGCCCGAG
>DAIRFN010000410.1:0-3273 GCA_036795065.1 Vicinamibacterales bacterium | reverse complement strand
CTCCCGAGATCGCGAGTCGGGCCGGTCCCGTTGCCCGGTGGCGGCCCGTTGCCCACCGCGACGATGCGGCCGCGCTCCACGGCCACCCATCCATCGGGCAGCGGGCGCTGGTCGACGGGAACCACCCACGCGGCGCGAAGCAGCGTCATGCCACCGGCGAGGGCGGTTGCGCGCGCTGGCGCTTGCCCGCCGCACTGCGCGCGGGATAGTTCACGAGCTCCGCCGGCACCGACGTATCACCGGCCTCACGCGCGGTAGCGAGCTCCATCTGGCGCGGCACCTCGCGCTCGCGGAAGATCGGGCCACCGAGGATCTCGTAATGCATGTTGCGACGCATGGCGACGAAGCCCGCGTCCTCGACGTTGCGGACGATCTCGACTTCGTCCATGCAGTAGGCCGCACCGGCCGCGCGGACGACGTTCTCTTCGATCATCACGCTGCCCATGTCGTTGGCGCCGAAGGCGAGACTGAGCTGACCGACCTTGCCGCCCTGCGTCACCCACGACGCCTGCAGGTTGTCGAAGTTGTCGAGCACGAGCCGCGCGAGGGCGAGCGTCCGCAGGTACTCGATGCCGGTGGCCTCGCGGCCGCCCCGCTCGGTGTGCTCGGGCTGGTAGCTCCACGCGATGAACGCGGTGAACCCGCCGGTCTCGTCCTGCAGCGCGCGCAGCCGTAGCATGTGTTCGAGCCGCTCCTCGTCTGTCTCCACCGTCCCGTACATCATTGTCGCCGTGGTGCGCAGCCCCGCCCTGTGTGCGTGGCGCATCACGTCGAGCCACTCGTCCGCCGTGGCCTTGCCATAGCAGTTCAGCAACTTGCGGACCCGGTCCACGAGGATCTCGGCGCCGCCGCCCGGAATGCTGTCGAGCCCCGCGGCGATGAGCCGCGCGATGACCTCGGGCACCGCCAGTTTCGACATGCGCGACAGGTGGAGCACTTCGGGCGGGGACAGGGCGTGCAGCTTGAACGAGGGATAGCGCTGCTTCACCGCGTGGAAGAGATCCTCGTACCACGCAATGGGCAGGTCCGGATTGTGCCCGCCCTGCAGCAGCAGCTGCACCCCGCCCAGCGCGATCGTCTCGTCGATCTTCCGGAAGACCTCGTCGAAACCGAGGACGTAACCCTCGCCGTGCCCGACGGGGCGATAGAACGCACAGAAGTTGCAGCGCGCCACACACACGTTCGTGTAGTTCACGTTGCGGTCGATGATGTAGCTGACGTTGCCCTCGGGGTGCCTGCGGCGTCGTACCTGGTCGGCCATGCGGCCCAGCCACCACGTGGGTGCGGATCGATACAGGACCAACGCCTCGTCCGCGGTGATGCGGCCGCCGCCTTCGATGCGGGTCTGCAGGGCGTCGAGATCGTGGCTCATGGGAAGAACCGGATCGGCCGTCGGGCAGGCGCCAGGCCCATCTCCACAGCCAGCTCGTGGAAGCGTTCGAGACCGGCCACCTCGCGGTCACCGAGCCCGTATCTGAGAGTATCACGCAGGTAGCGGAGCACCCTTCCGGCGCCCGCGGCGTCCCCGGGCGCCGTCTCGTGGGCGATCGCCCCGAGCTCGGCCTCGCCGCGCGCCCGCGCGGCCCGCAGCGCTTCCACCTGTTCCCGGTCCAGGGCCCCCTCGCGACCCGTCCAGGCCGCGTAGACGAACGGCAGGCCCGTGAGCGCCTTCCAGGCCTCGCCCAGGTCGATCTTCCGGGCGCCGATCCGCGCAGGGTCGATCTCGAGCGCGGGATCGCCAATCACCAGCGCTGCGTCGGCGCGCGATAGCATGCGGCGCACGTCCGGATCGGCGGGCGTGAACACGGGCGCGATGTCCCAGTGCTTCGCGCACAGGATGCGGGTGAGCGCGACCGAGGTTCGCGAGCTGATGTCGAGCGCCAGGGTCCGCACTTCTTCGATCGGCACCGTCGAGAAGATGGCCACCGAGTCCACGAGGCCGTCAGACCCGATCGCGACGTCGGGCACCATCCGATAGTCGCCACGCAGGTACTCGATGGCCGGGATCAGCCCGACATCCACGCGGCCTTCGTGGAGCAGCGTGGCGCACACCGCCGGCACGTCGAAGCGGACATCGAAGAGGTCCGGCCGGGCCTCGAGGCCTCGCACGAGCGGCTTGGTGTTCAGGTATGACACCGCTCCCAGGCGGGCCGGCCTCATGCAGGCCCCTGTTCAACCGGCGTGAATCCGGCGGCCTCGATGTTCCGCCGCACTTCTTCCACGCTGGCGCGGCGCCAGCCGAGCGCCGGATCGTCCACGGGCGCCACCCGGTCCAGGTGGTTGGCGCCAAAGGTCAGCGCCACCTGAGCCAGCTTCGGGCCGTACTGCTGCCAGTCGATACTGATGGTTCTGGCCTCGGGCAGACCGAGGCGCGCCAGCGCGACCAGCCGCACGTCGTTGTAACCGGTAGTCGGTGTGGCCACCGACTGCTCCCGCGCCAGGGGCGAGAAGCTGGTGACGTGGGGATTGGCCTCGAGACATGCCCGCGCCCGCTCCAGAATGGCCACGCGCCCGGCGTCGGGGAGGCGCTGCACCGACAACGTCCCCAGGTCAAGTCCGGCAGAATGCACCGCCGCAACTTCGTCCGGCGACACCAGATCCACGGGTGCTTCGGCGATGGCATCCAGACCGGCGGCCTTGAGGGCCCTGAGGGTCTCGGCAAGCGGCCCCCACTGGCGCGCGACGAGATCGGCCAGCGAGAACCCGGTCAGGCGCACTCCGGCTCCCAGGGACGCCCGCGTGCGGTGCAGGAACTCGACGGTCGCCCCCCGCGTCTCGGCCGGGGCCGCCACGCGCACCTCGCCGCACGACGCCACCAGCGTCTTCAGGCGCTCGTCCAACGGCGTCGCGGCAGCCACGTCCAGCACGCGTACGTAGGTGACCGAATCGCCCACCCGCGCACGTCGGACCTCGTCGGCCAGCATCCCCAACGACAGGACGTCCACGGTGTCGAGCTCCGCGAGCTCGGCCGCGGTCAACCGCTCGTCGCCCCGGGCGCGGCCGGCAATGGCCGTGTTGATCTCGATCTCAATCATGTCAGTGCCTTCCGTCACCGCAGCGTCTGCGATTCGCGCACGCGCGAGACGATCTCGTTGGCCAGGACCAGCGCGGCCCGTCCCTGCTCGCCGGTCACGCCCGGTGGGCGATGCTCGCGCACCGCGTTGACGAAATCCTCGAGCTCGCGCCGCAGGGGCTCGTCCCGTTGGACGTCGAGCTTCCCGCCATCGATCTTCGGCATGGCCCCCTCCTGCGACACGAGACGCCAGATTTCCG
>DAIRFN010000171.1:0-11842 GCA_036795065.1 Vicinamibacterales bacterium | reverse complement strand
TGCTGAGCCGGAATCGTGCGTAGGTTTTTCCCGGCGTCGCGGTTTCGGGGACGGTCGTCGACGGGTGGCCTCGCGCCGGAGGTGGGTTCTCAGCCGCACGGTCATCCACCGACACTCCGCGCACAGCCGGATGGCTTCAGATGCCGACTCGGCAGCAAGGAGGCCCGCCACCACGCTGTCGCGGGCGGCGGGGCACACCGCGTGCCATACCCGAACCTCCGTGCTACGAACCTCCGTGCTTAGAACCCTTCGTGCCTTGAACCCTCCGTGCCCTGCACCTCCGTGCTTTGCACCTACCGTGCTTTGCACTATCGTCTCCCCATGCCCGATCAGCCGAATTTCTTCGATGAGGTCAACCGCACCTTCGACGAGGCCGCGACGTTCACCAAGTACCCGCCGGGGCTGCTCGATCAGATTCGCTGCTGCAACAGCGTCTACCGATTCGATTTCCCGATCCGCCGCAAGGATGACACCATCGAGGTGATCCACGCCTGGCGTGCCGAGCACAGCCATCACAAGATGCCCGTCAAGGGCGGCATCCGCTTCAGCCCCGAGGTGTACGAAGAAGAGGTGATGGCGCTCGCGGCGCTGATGACCTACAAGTGCGCCATCGTGGACGTGCCGTTCGGCGGCGCCAAGGGCGGGATCAAGATCGAGCCGAAGGACTACTCGCTCGACGAGCTCGAGCGCATCACGCGCCGCTACACCCACGAGCTGGTGAAGAAAGGCTTCATCGGCCCGGGCATCGACGTGCCGGCGCCCGACTACGGCACGGGCGAACGCGAGATGGCGTGGATCGCCGACACCTACGCAGCGCTCAACCCCGGCCAGCTCGACGCCATGGGCTGCGTGACCGGCAAGCCCGTCACGCAGGGCGGCGTCGCCGGGCGCCGGGAGGCCACCGGGCGCGGCTTGTACTTCGCACTGCGCGAGGCATGCGCCCAGGCCGATCTGATGCAGCCCTTGGGCCTTTCTACCGGGCTCGCGGGCAAGCGCGTCGTCGTGCAGGGGCTGGGCAACGTCGGCTACCACGCGGCCAAGTTCTGCCGCGAGGGTGGCGCCGTGGTGGTGGCGATTGCCGAGCGGGAGGGCGCCATCTTCAACGCGAAGGGCCTGAACGAAGACGAGGTGTTCCAGCACCGCAAGCAGACCGGGTCCATCCTTGACTTCCCCGCCGCCACGAACCTGGCCAGCACCGCGGCGGCACTCGAGCTCGAGTGCGACGTGCTGCTCCCGGCGGCGCTCGAGGGCGTGTTCACCGCCGAGAACGCACCGCGCGTGCAGGCGAAGATCATCCTCGAAGGCGCCAACGGCCCCACGACACCGGAGGCGGATCCGATCTTCCGGCAGAAGGGCATCCTGGTGATCCCGGACATCTACTGCAACGCCGGCGGTGTCACCGTGTCCTATTTCGAGTGGCTGAAGAACCTCTCACACGTGCGGTTCGGACGCATGTCGAAGCGGCACGAGCAGGCCAACGAGCTGCAGATGCTGCGAGCCATCGAGGCGGCGACGGGCAAGCACTTCAGCGACGCCGAGATCGCGGCGCTGGCGAAGGGGCCGGATGAGCGCGACCTGGTGAACTCGGGCCTCGAGGAGACGATGATCAGCGCCTTCCACGCGCTGGTCGAGACGAAGCGAACGCACCCCGGCATCCCCGATCTCCGCATCGCGGCGTTCGTGAACGCCATCCACAAGGTGGCGCGAAGCTACATGGAGCTGGGAATCTTTCCGTGAGGTCGTCACCGAATTCACGACGCCGCGAAGGAGCCCGAGGGCCAGCACGAAGATGACGATTGGGCGCCAGGCGCGATACCCCCCGGGTGCGTCACCCCAAAAAACGCACAAGCCACGGAAGCGTGGAAGTCGAACGGCTGAAGCGCCGTCGTCGTTCCGCGGTTCCGTGGCTTGTACGCGGCGCGAACGCCGAGAGTGCTACTTGAGGTGCTTGCCCACGAGCTTGGTCATGTCGAACATGCTGACCTGACCCTTGCCGCCGAAGATGGGCTTCAGCTTGTCGTCGGCGTTGATCATCCGCCGGTTCTTCGCGTCCTGGAGCCCGTTCTTCTTGATGTAGGCCCAGAGCTTCTTGGTCACCTCGGTGCGCGGTACCGGCTTGTCGCCGATCACCGCCGCCAGCGTCGCGCTCGGCGTCACCGGGCGCATGAACGCGGCATTCGGCTTGCGGGCCGACTTCTTCGCGGCTTTCTTCACGACCTTCTTGGCGGCCTTCTTCGCGGTCTTGGCGGTCTTCGCCTTCTTGGCTTTCTTGGCCATCTGTTCTCCTTCGACGCCAAACTCTGACGGCGTCGTTCGTCCCCCGGTTGGGTGGTAACAGATACTAGCGGTTTCCGGAGGCGGAGTCACTACATATTGTGTCCCTATGCGACTCTGTGAACCGACGGCGCTCCATAGGGGAAATCGGGCCTCTGCCCGAACAGCGGCGGCACTAAACGCACCACCGTGCCGGGGCCATGGTCGGGACCCGCACAGCCTTCTCATTTCCTGGCTTCTGACTTTGGACGGCGCGCGTTACTGCGTCCCGTAGTGCGCCATCCAGGGACCGATGGCGCCCACCGCATAGAGCACGGTGAGCCCGGCCAGCGCCCCGTGTACGCGGTACGCGTAGAGCAGGATGCCACCTGCCGCCGCGCCCAGCTTGGCCGCCAGTAGTGTGGGCGCGGGCCCGATCAGGGCCATCCAGCCGGCAAGGATGCCGTTGCCTTCCGCCGCGACGCCGTGGGCATCCACGGCCACCCAGGTGAAGATGCCGTCCCACATCTGGGCGGCGAGGAAGAGGAGGAGGATCAGCCGGGGGAGCTGCATACCCGCTGGCGCTGCAAATTTCGCAACTTATCCAGACCGTTTCCCGTCAACAACTTACGGCGATCCAGTCTGCCTCACAGGTGGCTTTTGTCTCGATGTCGTGGCCCCCGCGCGAGCGCGCCGGCAGTCCTACGCGTCCTTCCGTGGCCGGAGGTTCTGCGCCAGCACCCTCTTGCGCAGGCGGATGCTCTTCGGCGTCACCTCGACCAGCTCGTCGTCGTTGATGAACTCGATGGCCGTCTCGAGCCCCAGCACGCGCGGCGGCACGATGCGGATGGCCTCGTCCGCGGTGGAGGCGCGCATGTTGGTCTGCTTCTTTTCCTTCGTGATGTTCACGTCGAGGTCGTTGGTGCGGGAGTGCTCGGCGACGATCATGCCCTCGTAGACCTCGGTTTGCGGCTCGATCATCATCACCCCGCGCTCCTGCAGGTTCGCCATGGCGTAAGCGGTGGCCACCCCCGCACGGTCCGACACCAGCACGCCGGTGGCGCGTGCCGGGATCGGGCCCGCCCACGGGTCCCAGCCGGCGAAGATGTGGTTCATGATGCCGGTGCCCTTCGTGTCGGTGAGGAACTGCGACCGGAAGCCGATGAGCCCGCGGGCCGGAATCCGGAACTCGAGGCGGACACGCCCGCTGCCGTGATTCACCATCTTCGTCATGGTGCCCCGCCGCGTGCCGCACATCGAGATGACCACGCCCTGGAACTCCTCGGCCACGTCGATGACGAGCTCTTCGACCGGCTCCATGCGCTGCCCGTCGATCTCCCGCGTGATGATCTCGGGCCGCGAGACCTGCACCTCGTACCCCTCGCGCCGCATCATCTCGATGAGGATGGCCAGCTGCAGCTCGCCGCGGCCGAGCACCTTGAACTGCTCGGGGGTGTCGGTGTTCTCCACGCGCAGCGAGACGTTGCCCAGCAACTCGCGGTCCAGCCGCTCGCGCAGGTGCCGGGAGGTGACGTACTGTCCGTCCCGCCCGGCCATGGGCGACGTGTTGATGCCAAACACCATCGAGACGGTCGGCTCGTCCACGGCAATCGGGGGCAGCTGGAGCCGGTGCTCGGGGTCCGCGATGGTCTCACCGATGTTGATGTCCTCGATGCCGGCCAGGCAGATGATGTCGCCCGCGGCGGCCTCGGCGATTTCCACGCGCTTCAGCCCGTCGAAGGCAAACAGCTTGGTGACACGCGTCTCGTGCGCGGATCCGTCGGGCTTCAGCACGACGATGGGATCGTTCAGCTTCACGCGGCCGTTGAAGATGCGCCCGATCGCGATTCGCCCCAGGTAGTCGCTCGAGTCGAGGTTGGCGACCAGCATCTGCAGCGGTGCCTGCGGGTCGCCCTGCGGGGGCGGCACCGAATTGACGATGGCATCGAAGAGGGGGCGCAGGTCCTCGCCGGGCACGTCGAGATCCGCGGTGGCGGTGCCGGCCCGGCCGCTCGTGTAGAGCACGGGGAACTCGATCTGCTCCTCGGTGGCATCGAGGTCGATGAACAGGTCGTAGACCTCGTTCAATACGTCCTTCGATCGCGCATCCGAGCGGTCGATCTTGTTGATCACCACGACCGGTGGCAGCCCGCGCTCGAACGCCTTGCGCAGCACGAAGCGTGTCTGCGGCAGCGGCCCCTCGGCGGCATCCACCAGCAGGACCACCCCGTCCACCATCGACAGCACGCGCTCCACTTCGCCGCCGAAGTCGGCGTGGCCCGGCGTGTCGACGATGTTGATGAGGATGTCGCCGTAGTGGACCGCGGTGTTCTTGGCGAGGATCGTAATCCCCCGCTCGCGCTCCAGCTCGTTGCTGTCCATGGCGCGCTCGGCCTGGCGCTCGTTCGACCGGTACACGCCCGCCTGGCGGAACATGGCGTCCACCAGCGTGGTCTTCCCGTGGTCGACGTGGGCGATGATGGCGACGTTGCGGCGCAGCGCGTTGGCAACCCCCTGCGGCGTCGTCTGGCGTGTAGGCATCCTCCCAGTATAAGGCCTCCGGCCCCTGGCCCCCCTCAGAACAGCGGATGGACGTTCACGAAGAGCGCAAGGCCGAGGGTGTAGAGCAGCGAGGCCAGCGCGATGAATCCTGCGCCATCGTCAGGCGCGCAGGCGCGGGTCGACGAGGGCTTTCGGCAACCGCATGGCCTCGGCATCGGCCAGCGCCTCGTTCAGGCGGTTGAGCGCGTAGACGCGCGCCCCAATCGCGCGCCACGGAATGCGGCTGGCATGCTGCTCGAGCACGCTGAGCGCGCGGAGGAAGTGGCCGGCCTCGCTGCCCCAGCAGCCGCGAATCTCCAGGTGCTTGCGGTTGATGTGCTCGTGCGCGTTCACGGTGCTTGGCCCGGCGTTGGTGTAGTGCCCGGCAATCACGTACCGGCCACCGTCGCGCACCAGCGCCAAGGCCTCCTCGACGGCCCTGGGCGATCCCGACGCCTCGATGATGACGTCGGGGCCGCGGCCGCCCGTCATCGCCAGTACCAGCTCGCGGCGCTCGTCGGCGTTCGTCTTCGAGATGTCGAGCGCGAGGTCGGCGCCCATCTGCCGTGCCAGGTCGAGCCGGTCGGCGGGCGCGCCGGTGGCGATGATCTTCGACGCGCCCGACAGCCGCGCGAGCGCGATGATGCTGAGCCCCACGGCACCGGTGCCCTGCACCAGTACGCGATCGGCCAGGCGGATGGCCGCGCGATCGAGGGCGTGCACGGCGGTGATGAGACCACAGCCGCCGCCGATGTAGTCCTCGGGCTCCACCGCCTGGGGGAGCACCGCTGCCACCACACCGGGCTCGAGGTAGATGGCTTCGCTCCAGCCGCCGAAGAGGCCGTCGGCCGCGGCGTCGGTGATGCCGTACACCCTGCGCTTCGCGCACTTGGTCGGCGTGCCGCTGACGGCACAGGCATAGCACCGCCCGCAGGTGCGGTGCACGTCGAAGAAGACGATGCGGTCGCCCTCGCGAGCGGTGCGGCCGTCGGCGAGCAGGATCGGGCCGCGTGCCTTCTCGAGCGTCCCGACCGAGACGTGCCCGGGGATGATCGGATAGGGCACGCCGCTCAGCCGACCGTGCCAGAGATGGACGTCCGTGCCACACACCTCCGAGAACATCGTCCGGAGCAACATGCCGCCCGGTTCGATCTTCGGCTCGGGGAACTCCCGGAGCTCGATGGGCGCGAACGGCGCGGGCATCACGGCGGCCAGCACGGAAGGCATGGCGACATGGTAGTGCATGGGTGCGCTATCCTGTCTCCATGCCCTTGTACGAATACGAATGCCGGTCGTGTCATCACCAGTTCGAGCTGCTGGTCCGCGAGTCCACCACGCTCGAGTGCCCGGCGTGTCATGGCACGGAGCTCGAGAAGCAGCTGTCGGTGTTCGCGGTGAGCGCGCCGGGCGGGTCGAAGGCCGAGGGCTCCCGAGCATCGGCCCCGTGCGGCGCGTGCGGCCATCCCGACGGCCCCGGCTCCTGCAGCATCAACTGATGGCCTCCCTCGACGTCCTGTTCCGCCCCCGCGCGGTGGCGGTGATCGGCGCCTCGCGCGATCGCCACAGCGTGGGAGGGTCGATCCTCCACAACCTGCTCACCTTCGAATTCCAGGGCCAGGTGTTCCCGGTGAACCCGAAGGCCTCGGTGGTGCACAGCCTGAAGTGCTACGCGAGCGTCGAGGACATCCCGGATCCGGTGGACCTGGCGGTCATCGCCGTTCCCAAGCCGCACGTGCTCGAGGTGCTCGAATCCTGCGGGCGCAAGGGCGTGGGCGCGGTCGTGATCATCACCGCGGGCTTCAAGGAGATCGGCGGCGCCGGCCTCGCGCTCGAACGCGAAGTCGTCCGCATCGTCAAGCACTACGGCATGCGGCTGGTGGGACCCAACTGCATGGGCATCATCAACATGGACCCGTCGGTGCGGCTCCAGGCCTCGTTCTCGGCCACGGAGCCGCTGTCGGGGCCGATCGCGTTCTCGTCGCAATCGGGCGCCCTCGGCGAGGCGATTCTCGCGTTGATGCGCGACCGGGGCCTCGGGTTGTCGATGTTCGTCTCGCTCGGCAACAAGGCTGACGTCTCCGGCAACGACCTGCTCGAATACTGGGAACAGGACCCGAACACCCGCGTCATCCTGATGTACCTCGAGAGCTTCGGCAACCCGCAGCGGTTCCTCGAGATCTGCCAGCGGGTATCGAAGAAGAAGCCGATCATCGCGGTGAAGTCGGGCCGCACCGCGGCCGGCGCACGCGCGGCCGCCTCGCACACCGGGTCGCTGGCCGGCGCCGACAACGCGGTCGCGTCGCTCTTCACGCAGGCGGGCGTCATCCGGGCAACCAGCATCGAGGAGCTGTTCGTCTACGCGTCAGCGTTCGCCAGCCAGCCCATGCCGGCCGGCACGCGCGTGGCCATCGTCACCAACTCGGGCGGGCCGGCCATCCTGGCCACCGACGCCTGCATCGAGCTCGGCCTGCAGATTCCGACGCTGTCGGACGAGACCCAGGCCCGCATCCGCGCCGCCGTCGCCCCCGAAGCGAGCGTGACCAACCCCGTGGACATGATCGCCACCGCCACCGGCCCGCAGTACGAGGTGGCCATGCGTGCGGCCGCCGAAGACCCGTCGGTGGACGCCCTCATCGCGATCTTCACTTCGCTGGAGATGATCGACGGCCCGTCGGTCGCACACGGCATCATCCGCGGCGCCCATGGCTGCGCGAAACCGGTGCTGGTGTGCTTCATGGGCAGCGTGCGATCGCGCGAGGCCATCGACCTGATGCGCGACGCCGGCCTGGCCGTCTACACGTTCCCCGAGGACGCGGCTCGGGCCCTCGCGACGATGGTGCGCCACGGCCACTGGGTGCAACGTCCCGCCGGCGTGCGCCGGCCATTCGACGACATGGACCGCCCTGGCATCGATCGCATCGTGCGGTCGGTGCGGGAAGATGGCCGCGTGCAGCTGACGCTGGCCGAGGCGCAGAACCTCTTCAGCTGCGCGGGCATCCCCGTGCTGCCGTGGCGCGAGGCCTCGACCCGCGAGGAGGCGATCGCCGCGGCCGAGATCCTGGGCTACCCGGTGGTGGCAAAAGTGAGCTCGTCGGCCATCGTCCACAAGTCGGAGGTGGGAGGCGTCCGCGTGGGCCTGGAGTCGGCTGAGGACGTGGGCCGGGCGTTCGATGAGATCATGGCCGCCGCCCGCCGGCGCGACGCTCGCGCCAGCCTCGTCATCCAGCAGCAGGCCGCCGGGGGCACGGAGGTCATTCTCGGCGCCACGCGCGACACGAAGTTCGGTCCCCTGCTCATGTTCGGCCTGGGCGGCATCTTCGTCGAGATCATGAAGGACGTGGTCTTCAGGGTGCACCCGCTGTCGGACGCGGACGCGCACGAGATGATTCGCGCCGTGAAGGGATTCCCGATGCTCGACGGCGCGCGCGGACGGCCACAGGCGGACCTGGCCGCGCTCGAGTCCGTCATCCTGCGGCTCGACTACCTGATGGCCGTCTGCCCGGATATCGGGGAGCTCGACATCAACCCGCTGTTCGCTGCGCCGGCGGGGCAGCCAACGGCCGCGGCCGACGCCCGGATTACTCTCGCCTGAAGAAGCTGGCCGGCGGATTTGACAAATCAAAACTCTTTGTCAATACTTGGCAAAGTGCTTTTTGATTAGTCAAAACATGCCGGCCCTACTCCGACCTCTCGCGTTCGTCGCCCTCCTTCTGGCCCCTCACCCGGCCGACGCCCAGGGCACCGCCACGCTGCGCGGGCTGGTGACCGACGAACAGGCTGCCGTCATGCCCGGCGTTGACGTCCGGCTCACCCGCGCGCTCACCGGGCTCTCGCGACACGTCGTGACTGGCCCGGACGGCCGATTCGAGCTGGCCAACCTTCCCCTGGATCGGTACGACCTCGAGGCAGGGATCGCCGGCTTTGAGCCGCACCACCAGGTCGTCGCCCTCCGTACGAGCGTGCCCGAGGAACTGAGACTCGTCCTCCGTGTGGCAGCGCAGACCGAGGTGGTGCGCGTGACGCCCGCGCCGCAGCTCGTGGACGCCACGATCACCGGTACCCGCACGCAGGTCAGCTTCGTCGGCATCGAGCAGCTCCCTGCCCCGGTCGGCAGCCGTGGCGTCGAGTCGGTGCTGGTCACGCTTCCCGGCTTCGCACAGAACGCCAATGGCGCCATCCACCCGCGGGGCGCGCACAACCAGATGACGTTCGTGGTGGACGGGCTGCCAATCAGCGACCAGCTGACCGGGGCGTTTGCCAACGCGCTCGACGCCGGCCTCGTGCAGTCGGCAGAGCTGTGGACGGGCAACATCCCGGCGGAGTTCGGAGCCAAGGTGTCGGGCGTGGTGGTCATCACGAGCCGAAGCGGGCTGGGCGCCTCGAGGCCCCTCACCGGCGACGCCACGCTGGCGGCCGCGGGATTCGGCACCTGGCACGCCTCGGCCCAGGGTGGCGGCGAGCGCGGCCGCATCGCCTACTACGCTTCGGCCACGACGATGCGCACCGATCGGTTCCTGGACCAGGTGTCGCTCGACAACTTCCACAACAGTGGCGCGTTCGGGCGCGGCTTCGGCCGGGTGGACCTCCGGCTGTCGGACACACAGACGGTGCGTGCGCACGTCATGGGCGGAAGGTCCCAGTTCGAGCTGGCGAACCTGCGGTCGCAGCAGCAGAACGGCCAGGACCAGCAGCAACGCCTGTCCGACGGCGCCATATGGGGAGCGTACACCGTGACGATGGGCAACGCCTCCACACTGGAGATCGTGGCCGGACGACGCGGCACGCGGGCCGCCCTCGACCCGAGCGCGGGTGACATACCGGTGACCGCGCAGCAGGACCGCGCCATGGCGACGACCACCGCGACCGCGCGCCTCACACGTCTGCTCGGCACGCACAGCCTGCGGGCCGGCCTCGACGTGCAGCGCGTCGACGTGCGCGAGTCGTTCACCATGGGCCTGACCAGCGCCGACTTCAACGCCCCCGGTTCGGACGGCTACAACGCCGCGCTCGCGCCCTACGACCTCACCCGCGGCGGATCGCCGTTCGCCTTCGACGACCAGCGGGATGGCCACCTCTTGAGCGGCTTCGCGCAGGCCCAGCTGCAGTGGGGGCCAGCGGCGATGACGCTCGGGGCGCGCTACGATCAGTACGCGCTGCTCGTCCGCGAAGGGCAGGTGCAACCGCGGGTCGGCGTGGCATGGGCTCTGCCGCGGCAGTGGGGCGTGGTGCGCGCCTCCTACAACCGCAATTTCCAGACGCCCCCGGTCGAGAACCTGCTGCTCTCGAGCTCGCCGGAGGCCGCGGCCCTCGCGCCGGCCAGCGTCCAGGACGCGCTCGGCGGCGCGTACCGCCCGCTCGCTCCCGAGCGGCAGCGCGTCATCGAGGTCGGCTATCAGCGGGCGCTCGGCCGCGTGGCCAGCGTCGACTTGTCGGCCTATCGGAAGCACTCGTACGATCAGCAGGACAACAACAACTTTTTCGATACCGGAATCATCTTCCCCACCACGCTGGCCGAGATCGACGTTCGCGGCGTCGAGGCGCGCCTGGTGCTCCCGGAACGGCACGGCCTGTCGGGCACGCTGTCGATGACCACCAGCCGGGCCATCTCCACCCCACCGTTCACCGGCGGCCTCTTTCTCGGGCAGGACGCCATTGATCTGCTCTCGGCGGGACCGTTCTACATCGACCACGACCAGCGCCTCAGCCTGCACGGCACGGCGCAGTGGCGAGGCGACGCCGGATGGTGGGTGGGCGGGTCGGTGCGCTACGACAGCGGCCTGGTCTCGAACCCATCGGATCCCGCGCAGGTTGCGGCTGACCCGGACTTCGCGGACCTGCTCCCCTACGTGGACCTCGGGGCCGACGTGCCGCGCGTCCGGCCCCGCACCATCGTCGATCTCGTGAGCGGCCTCGATCTCCGGCGGGGCGGACGGCGGGTGTGGAGCCTGCAACTGCAGGTAACCAACCTCACCAACCGCACCGCGCTCTACAACTTCCAGTCGGTCTTCGTGGGCACGCGACTCATCCAGCCGCGCACGCTGGCCGTGAGGCTGAAGCGTCATTTCTGACAGCGCGGCCGGGACTGAAGTCCCGGCGCCATGGACTGCCGGGGCCTCAGCCTCGGCCGGGCGGCGGTAGACTTGTGATGGAGCGCGTCCCTGCTCCCAAGCCCATGGCCGCACCTGCCGCCGACACATCGTCGCCTTCCCAGGTCACCCTGCCCGTCGACGGCATGACCTGCGCCGCCTGCCAGGCGCGCGTGCAGCGCGCGCTGCGCGCCACGCCGGGCGTGACCGAGGCGACGGTGAACCTGATGATGCACTCCGCGACCATCGCGTACGACCCACGCGTGCTGTCGCCGGAGGCCCTGGTCTCCACGATCAACAAGTCGGGCTACCAGTCGCGACTGCCCGAGCCCGAAGCCGACGAAGTGGCCGAAGACGAGGCCCGGGAGGCGGCGCAGCGGGACGAGTATCGGTCCTACCTGAACAAGGCCCTCGTCAGCCTGGCCCTTGGCCTGGTGGCCATGGTGCTCTCCATGCCGCTCATGGCCGGTGCGGCTCACGGGGGCCACGCTTCCACCGACCCTCTGCAGGCCTGGGTGATGCGCGTCTGGGACCCCTGGCTGCGCGCGGCCTGGCCGGGGATCTATGCGGTGGACCCGCGCCTCATCGCCTGGCTGCTGATGGGCCTGACCGTCTTCGTCATGGCCTGGGCCGGCCGCCACTTCTACACGCGCGCGTGGACCGCCATCTCGCATGGGTCGGCCGACATGAACGTGCTCGTGGCCGTCGGCACCGGCGCGGCATTCCTCTACTCGGTGACGGCCACGGTGGCGCCGCAGCTGTTCACGGCCAGCGGCGCGTCGGCCGACGTCTACTACGAGGCCATCGTCTTCATCCTCTCGCTGCTGCTGCTCGGGCACGCGCTCGAGGCGCGAGCCAAGACCCAGACCATGACGGCGCTGAGGCGGCTGGCGCGCCTGCAGCCCGCAACCGCCCGCGTGAAGCGCGGCGCCGGCGAGGTCGAGCTTCCCATCCACGATGTG
>DAIRFN010000015.1:0-31859 GCA_036795065.1 Vicinamibacterales bacterium | reverse complement strand
CCGCGGCTTCGAGCGTGGCGCCCGACGTGCCGCGCGTGGGAACGCGCGCGCGCGGGTACGTCCGAGTTCGGATGCCGGTCCGCCTCGCCGAAGAAGACGCCTGGGGATTACGGGCCATCGAGCTGCCGCCCGCCCTCATCGTGGTCGGACTGGCATCGACCGATCCGCCACCCACGGAGGTGGCGCCACTCGCCCTCGCGGCGCTGCCGCCGCCGGCTGCACTTCACGACATGAAGGAGTAGGTCATGCTTCGCACTGTTGCTCTCCTCGCCTTGCTCGTGGCCGCCCCTGCGCTGGGACAACCGGCCATACTACCCGCGCCGCAGAGGCCGGCCGTGCCGCCCGCGGCCGAGGCGCGGCCGGTGCCTCCCGCGCCTCCTCCGGGCGCCGTCACGGCTCCCTCGCCGCGCGCGCAGCGGCCGCCCCGGGTGCCCGAGCCGCCGCCGGCCCCTGGCGCGCCAGCGCCTCCGCCCGCACCGCCGCCACGTGGGCTGTCAACCAACGTGCAGGTGGAACTGACCATCACCGACCGGATGGGCCCGGGCGATCCCGAGAAGAAGACCGTCTCGCTCATCACGAGCGACGCGAGCTGGGGGCGGATCCGCGCCGGCGCGAACACGCGGAACCCGCAGACGGGACCGGTGGCCACGGTGCTGAACGTCGATGCGCGCCCGGTGATCGAGCAGGACGCGAAAGGCGCCGCCACCAACCGGCTGAGGCTGGAGCTGACCATCGAGTATCAGCCGATCCGCACGAGGGCCGCCCCGGCGGCCGGCGAAGACGTCGTCGCGCCGACGCACCTGAACCAGAGCCTGAGCGTCCTGCTGACCAGCGGCGTGCCGGTCGTGGTGTCGCAGGCCGCGGATCCGATTACCGACCGCCAGGTCGTGGTCGAAGTGAAGGCAACCGTGCTGAAGTAGTCGCGCGTGGCTATCGCAGCAACCCGCGCAGGACTGCGTAGTCCACTTCCCGCGCCGCCTGCAGCAACTCGTCCGCGTATTCCTTCGCGTTGGCAAACGGGTGCACCACGATGAGGTGGACGCGGTGCTTCTGGTAGGCCGGCTCGAGCAGTGCCGGGTTGATGGTGACGAGCTTCCCGCGGTGGGCGCGGCCAGGCACGGCCAGGCCGTGCGGGCCGTCGCCCAGGTGCGCGGCCGCCGACCGGGCCGTCGGCGACAGCCCGGCGACGAATCGATCGAGGTCGGCCCGTGCCTGCCGCTCGATCGCCAGTTGGCGCTCGGCCTCGGGGATGGCGGTGGCACGCCGGGCCTCCATGTCCTTGCGCATCGCGTCGAAGGTCTGGCGCATCTCGGCGGCCGCCTTCGGATCGCTCTTCTCCATGGCGGCGAGCGTCGACTGCATGCGCGCCTCGTCCAGCTTCATCTCGCGCGTGCTGGCCAGCCGCTCTTCGGCGCTCGTCACGCGCGCGTCGATCTCACGGCCCGTGAACCGCAGGTAGTCGGCCATGCTCACATCCACCCACGGCGCCAGCCCGTCTCGCGTGAGCACCACCACCTCGTGCGCGTACAGGGTTTCGTCGCCAACCCTCTCCAGCACCTTCGGCTCGAACCACGCCGTGAGCTGGTCGTCCTTCACGGCGTGCGGCCGCTCGCCGAAGATCGTGCGCGGCTCGTTGAACTTGATATGGAGGTTGCCGCTGTTGAAGAACTCGGGCCCCTTGCCTACCTCGCACTCGCCGATCCACGTGTTCGGCGGGTAGAGCGTGGCGCGAATCGACGCGAAGTAACCCTGGCCCGGCCCGGGCGAGTGGCCGAGATAGGTGACCACGCGCTGCCGGCGGTCGGCGATGGTGCCGAAGACGGGGATGCGCTTCAGCATCGCCGCCACCGTGGCGAAGTCCTTCTGCCAGGCGGCCACCGGCGCCGAGCGGGCGACGGCCGTGTCGGTCCGCTCGGCGAAGTCGGGCGCCCAGCACCCGGCGAGGGCCGGGCGCGGGCAGAGCAGCGCAACGAGGCCGATCAGGATCGCGCGTCGAATCATGTCCTCAGGTGCGTGTTGAAGAACTGCACGGTCCGCTGCCACGCAAGGGTGGCGGCCGCCTTGTCATACCGTGGCGTCGTGTCGTTGTTGAACCCGTGCTGCGTGCCCGGGTACATGTGCATCGTGTACTTCACGCCCGCGGCCTTGAGCGCGGTCTCGTAGGCCGGCCAGCCGGCGTTGACGCGCTCGTCCGTGCCCGCGTAGTGGATGAGGAGCGGCGCCTTGATCTTGGCCGCGTCCGCCGCGCTCGGCTGGCCGCCATAGAACGGCACCGCCGCCCCCAGGTCCGGAATGCGGGTGGCCAGCATGTTGGCGATGCTGCCGCCGTAGCAGAAGCCCACCGCGCCCACGCGGCCGGTGCACTCGGGGCGCGTCTTCAGCACCGCGACGGCGGTCACCATGTCCTCGCGCGTTTTCGCCTGATCGAGCTTGGCGAAGAGCGTCCGTGCCTCGTCTTCGCCGGCCGCGGGATACCCGCCAAGCGGTGTCAACGCGTCGGGCGCGAACGCCACGAAGTTGTCGAGCGCCAGGCGCCGCGTGATGTCCTCGATGTGGGGATTGAGCCCGCGGTTCTCGTGCACCACGACGATGCCCGGGAGCTTGCCCGAGGCATTGGCCGGCCGCACCAGGTAGCCGCGCATCTTCCCGTAGCCGCTGGGCGAGTCGTACTCCAGGAACTCGGCCTTGATCCGCCCATCGTCTTTCGGCACCTGCTGCGCCTCGGCGAACTTCGGGTTCAGCGCGTCGAGCAGCATGGCCGCGGTCACACCGCCGGCGGCGAACTTCGTGGCGCGGTCGAGGAAGCCCCGGCGGTCGACCGCCCCGTGCACGTAGGCGTCGAACAGGATGAGCAACTCGGGATCGAAATCGGCGGCGGTCTTGCGTTCCATGGCGTGTCCTCCGTGAGAGACGGTCAGAACTCCAGCGCGGTTCCGAGACAGAAAATCATGGTGACTGGCGAAACAACTGACTGGCGAGGGCGAGCGTGTGATACACGCCCCAACCCAGAGGCACGGCCACCAGCGTCCACGTCAGGGCGACGAGGCCCCATTGCGCGGGGGGGCGTACGGGCGTCGGGCTCCCGGCAATCGCCTCGTCTCCCGTGCCACTGACCGCGCCCGCCCGAGCGGATGCCGTTGTGCCGGCGCTCGTCGTGACGAACTTCGACGCCTCCACCGGGGTGACCGCCAGGTTGCACAGCAGGCCCACCGCGAGGAAGCCGACCAGGACGTACATCGTGAATGTGTAGGCGTCGGCGGGCGCCACGCCCCGGCCGATCTGATACTCGCGGATGTAGTTCACCATCACAGGGCCGAGGATGCCGGCAGTGGACCAGGCCGTCAGCAGCCGTCCGTGAATGGCGCCCACGTAGGTCACGCCGAACAGATCCGCCAGGTAGGCTGGGATGGTCGCGAAGCCGCCACCATACATGGTCAGGATCACGCAGAACAGCGCCACGAAGAGCGGCAGGCTGCCGGTCTCGCCCGCGAAGGGCACCGTCGCGTAGAGCGCCATGCCCAGCCCGAAGAACACGGTGTAGGTGGCCTTCCGCCCCAGGTGATCCGACAGCGACGCCCAGAAGATGCGCCCGCCAATGTTGAACAGACTGAGCAGCCCCGCGAAGCCCGCGGCCGCCGACGCGCTCGCCCGGCCGCTGAAGATCTCCTGGATCATCGGCGAGGCCATCCCGAGCACGCCGATGCCGGCGCTCACGTTGAGGCACAATACGGCCCAGAGCAGCCAGAACTGGCGCGTGGTCGAGGCCGCGCCCGGTGGGACCGCGCGGGACGGGCCGCGCGTGTGGTGTCCAGCCGGAGGCGTCCAGCCCGCCGGGCTCCAATCCGGCGGCGGCAGACGATAGCCAAGCGCGCCGGCCATCATCGCCACGAAGTAGAGGGCGCCCATCACGACGAAGGTTTCCCACACGCCGACGGACGTGGGCGTGGCAAACGCGCGCATCAGCCGGTCCGCCAGGGGCGTGCCGATCATGGCGCCGCCGCCGAAGCCCATGATCGCCAGGCCCGTCGCCATGCCGCGCCGGTCGGGGAACCACTTGATGAGCGTCGATACCGGCGAGATGTAGCCGAGGCCGAGCCCGCACCCGCCGATGACGCCCGAGCCGATCCACAGCAGCCACACCTGGTGCAGCCAGATGCCGAGTGCCGAGATGAAGAAGCCGCCCCCCCAGCAGAACGCCGCCACCACGCCGGCCTTGCGCGGCCCCTCGCGCTCGAGCCACGGGCCGAACACGGCCGCGGACGATCCGAGCATCACGAAGAACAGGGTGTACATCCAGCCGAGGGTGCTGATGCGCCAGTCACCCGGCGCCGGCTCGGTGAGGCCGATGGCACGGCTGAGGGGCAGCCAGAACACGCTGAAGCCGTAGGCCATCCCGATGGACAGATGAATGGCCAGCGCGGCGGGCGGCACGAGCCACCGGTTGAAGCCGGGGGGCGCGACGATGCGGGCTTTGGAGAGGAAGGCGGTCAGGCGCGCCATGATATCCGAGATGCATTCACTCTCACCCGCGGCCAGAGCAGGGTTGACCGCCGGCCTCAAGGCGGCGGTTCCCATGGCCGTCGCGACCTTTCCCTTTGGCCTGGCCTACGGCGTCGGCGTGACCGCTGCCGGCATCGACCGCTGGGTCGGCGCGTCGGCCTCCTGGACGGTCCTCGCCGGCGCGGCGCAGCTCTCGATGCTCTCGCTCATCGAGAGCCACGCGAGCTGGGTGGTGATTGTGCTCACGGGGCTCGTGGTCAACATCCGGTTTGCGCTCTACTCGATGGCGCTTGCGCCCGGCTTCAAGGAGTTCCCCGCGCGGTGGCGGTATGTCCTGCCGTACCTGATGACCGATCAGACGGCGGCCCTGTCGCTGCAGTACTTCAACGACCATCCCGACCCGGTGGCGCGCCGCTGGTATTACCTCGGCGCCGGCGCCCTCACGGCGCTCGTCTGGTGGGCCGGCACGCTGGTTGGCATCACGCTTGGCGCCGCCATCCCGCCGAGCATCGACATCGCGTTCACCGTGCCGCTGGTGTTCGTGGTGCTGCTGGTCCCGACGTTGATCGACCGCCCCGGGATCGTCGCCGCCCTGGCCGCCGCCGTCGTCACGGTGACCACCACGTCGCTGCCGCACGGGCTGAGTACCGTGCTCGGGGCGGGTGTCGGCGTGGCCCTGGGCGCGGTCGTGGACCGGAGAGTCCGCCCATGAGCCTGGCATGGCAGTTCTTCATCGCGGGTATCGGTACCTACCTGATTCGCGCGTCGGCCATCGTGCTGGTGGGCCACGGCGTGACGATGCCCACACGCCTCGAGCGCACGTTGCGCCTCATCGCCCCCGCCGTGCTCGCAGCGATCATCGCCAACGGGCTGGTGCTCGACCAGGGGCGTCTCAACCTGCGCGTGAGCTGGTACGCGGGCACGATCGTGGCGGTCTTCATCGTCCGCCGCTTCCGGTCGGCGGCCTGGGCCATCGCGACGGCGATGCTGGTGGTGTGGGCGCTGCAGCAGGCAGGCCTGCGTTAGCGCGCGCGCCTGGCACGCATCCTGCTGTTGCGCCGCCGCAGTGCATGTGAAACCGCCGGCCTGAGCCGGGTTGAATGCCCATGAACCCACACACTTCGCACGGAAAAACTGCGCCTTCCCGTCCCGCTCGCCTCGGTCGTGTACCGTTGCGGGCCCTTGCAGTTCTGGTTGGCGCTGTCCTCGTTTTGAACACTCCGACCTCTGCTCGCCAGGGCATGACCCGGCAGGCCGCGGCGCACTTCCTCGAACAGGCGACGTTCGGGCCGTCCGCCGCCGACGTCGATCTGGTCATCAGCGCCGGCGACGACCAATGGCTGAACGACCAGTTCGCCATGCCCGAGAGCCCCATGCCCGACGATCCGGACGTACGCGACGTCCGCAACCAGCTGTTCCTGAACATGGCCAACGGCCAGGATCAGCTCCGGCAGCGCATGGTCTTCGCACTGAGCCAGATCATCGTCGTCTCCGCCAACAAGAACAACAGCGGCAGCGAGCTGGCGCCGTGGGTCCGCATGCTGTCGCGAAATGCGTTCGGCGATTTCCGCACGCTGCTGCGCGACGTCACCCTCAGCCCGACGATGGGCAAGTACCTGGACATGGTGTTCAGCAGGTGCACGCGCGACGCGGCGACGTGCCCCAACGGGTCCACGACCACCGTGCCGAACGAGAACTACGCGCGTGAGCTGCTGCAACTCTTCACGCTCGGCCTGTGGGAGCTCAACCAGAACGGTACCGTGCGGCTGACCCCCTCAGGGCAGCCCATCCCGACATACAGCCAGGCCACGCTCGTCGAGTACGCCCGGGCGCTCACGGGCTGGACCTACGCTCGCCTCAACAATCAGAACGATTTCCTGGTCGAGATGGTGCCGGTCATGACCTCGGGCACCACACCCGTGCCGCGCTATCACGACCTCGGCCAGAAGACGCTGCTGAGCGGCGTCGTGCTGCCGGCCTCGGCCAACACCACCGCCGCGCTCTACAGCGACGTCGAAGGGGTCATCGACAGCATCATGGCGCACCCCAACCTCGCGCCGTTCGTCTCAACCCGGCTGATTCGCTCGCTCGTCACGAGCAACCCGAGCCCCAACTACATCCAGCGGGTGGCTGCCGTGTTCTCGGCGACCGACGGTGACCTGCGCGCGACGCTCACGGCCATTCTCACGGACCCCGAGGCGCGCAGCTTCACGATCACGGACGGCCGGCTCAAGGACCCGATTCTCCACATCCTGGGGCTGAGCCGGGCACTGGGCATTCCGGTCGCCGACCCGAACAACGTGCAGTGGAACTTCTCCAACCTCCTGCAGCTCCTGTTGACGCCACCGACGGTGTTCAATTTCTACAACCTGCTGACGCCGCTGCCGAGCAACACCGAGCTGTTCGGTCCCGAGTTCGGCATCTACCCGCCGGCGCTGGCCATCCAGCGGGCGAACTTCATCTACGGCATCCTTTACGAGTGGTACTCCAGCACCTTCCCGATGGCGACGGTGACGCCCACCTACCAGGCGCTGGCTGCCGACCCGTCGGCCCTCGTCGAGGCCGTGAACCAGAACCTGATGTTCGGGCGGATGTCGCCGGAACTGCGCGACCTGATCATCGCGGCCACAGCGGCCATCACCGACAGCTCGGATGGCGGCATGCGCGAGCGGGCCCGCGGCGCGCTCTACCTGGCGGCCATCTCCAGCGAGTACTCGGTCTACTCCGACACTTCGGTGGCGGGTGCCAGTTCCGTGCAGCCACCGACCGGCCTCGCGGTCTCTTCGCTCGCGGGTAACACCGTCTCAATCACCTGGCGCGCACCCCTCATCGGGCCGGCCGCCACCGGGTACGTGCTCGAAGGCGGTGTTCGTCCGGGTGAAGTGCTGGCGACGATTCCGATCAGCGCCACGACGCCGAGCTTCACCTTCAGCGCGCCGCCGGGCGCGTTCTACATCCGCCTGCGGACGGTGGCCGGCGCGGCCCTCAGCCGTCCGTCCAGCGAGGTCCGGCTCTATGTCGGGGACTATTCGGGCCCCACGGCGCCGCGCTCGCTCTCGGGCTACGGCAATGGCTCCGCGGTCGTGCTGAACTGGCGGAACACGTTTGGTGGCGGCGAGCCGACGGGGATCACCGTGGACGTCACGCAGAACGGCGCTCGCGTGGCCAGCATCCCGATGCCGCTGACCGACACCTGGAGCTTCGACAGCGTGCCCGCGGGGACCTTCGGCTTCACCGTGCGCGCCACCAATGCCGTCGGCACCAGCGGGTCATCGAACAGCGTGACGATGACCTTCCCGCTGAGCGGCTGCTCGGCGCCGAGGACACCCGGATCCTTCACGACGGCTGTCAACGGACGCGCGGTGTCGGCGCACTGGCTGGCGCCCACCAGCGGCACGGCCCCCACGCGATACACCGTGGAAGCTCGGCTCCGCAACCCGGACAACTCCAGGACCTCATTGGGCCTTTTCCCGGTCGCCACGGCGAATATCTCCAGTCCCGTCGGGCCCGGCCGCTACGAGCTGCGGGTCCGGTCGGAAAACATCTGCGGCAACAGCGGGTTCACCAGCTGGCAGACCGTCACGGTGGAATAGGAGCAGCAATCACCATGGGTCACTCTCACAACGTCCCCGCTCGCCGCAATTTCCTCAAGCTGAGCGCTCGCCTGGCTGCCCTGGGACTCACCAGCCTCGGCGTCCAGCCGGCACGCCAGTTCTTCGTCCGTGACGTCCAGGCGCAGGGCCGCGTCACCGACTACAAGGCCCTGGTGTGCGTGTACATGTTCGGCGGGAACGACGCCAACAACCTCATCGTGCCGGCCGACAACTACACGGCGTACTCGTCTGCGCGTGGCGGCACGGCCGGTGTGGCCCTGGCGGCCAACACCCTGCTCCCCATCCCGGGGCCGGGCGGCGCGACCTACGGGCTGCACCCGTCGCTGACCGAGCTCGTGCCCATCTACAACGCGGGCTACCTGGCGTTCGTCCTCAACATGGGTGCGCTCAACCGCCCGCTGACGAAGGAGCAGTATCGCGCCGGCGGGAACAACCCGCCCAACCTGTTCTCGCACTCCGACCAGACCACCCAGGCCCAGACGGCTTCGGCCACCCAGTACACCGGCTGGGGGGGACGCCTGCTGGACCTCTTCGGGGCCACCGATTCGCTGTCGGCAGTTTCCGTGTCGTCGCCGGCCATCTTCCTGGACGGTGCCGACGTGCGGAGCAACGTCATCCCTCCCGGCGCCAACCTTGGTCTCTCCGGGATGAATTTCTGGCCGTCCAGCGCGTCGGATGCCCGCCGCCAGGCCGTGAACGCGATGGTGCTGATGGACGGGGGTAACCCCGTGCGCGAGGCGGCGAACCAGATGTTCGCCGATGGACTGCAGCTCGCCGACACGCTCTCATCCAGTGGTGGCCTTCCCCCCGGGACCTCGGTCTTCCCGTCGACATCGCTCGGTAACCAGCTGCGCGAAGTGGCGCGGCTGATTCGCGTGCGGTCGCAGCTGGGGCCTGGCCGGCAGGTGTTCTTCTGCTCGAGCGGCGGCTTCGACACTCACAGCGCGCAGATGGGCACGCATGCGAACCTTCTGCGCGACCTGTCGCAGTCCCTGTCGGCGTTCGCCTACGCGACGCTCGACCTGGGCCTGGCGGGCAACGTCACCACGTTCACGCAGTCGGAATTCAACCGCACCACCCAGACCAACGGCACGGGCACGGACCACGCGTGGGGCAGTCACCAGATCGTCCTGGGCGGTGCCGTGCGCGGCGGGGTCGTCGGCGCGATGCCGAACTTCGAGCTCGGCGGACCCCACGATGTGTCCAACCGGGGCGTGTGGCTTCCGACCATCGGTACGGTGCAGTACGGTGCCACACTGGGCAGATGGTTTGGCGCTTCGCCGACCGAGTTGTCCTGGGCCTTCCCGCATCTGGCCAACTTCCCGACGCGGGACCTCGGGTTCATGCGCACGTAGGTTCGCGGTGCACAGTGATTTCGGTCCGGGCGGCCGGGGGACGGCGGCGCTCTGGTAGAGTCGAGGCATGCGCATCAATGCTGCCGTCGTTGCCGTTCTCGTCGCGCTGGCGTGTGCACCTGCCGCCGCACAGGAGCAGGTGACCGTCCTCAAGCGCGACAACACCCGCTTCACGGGCCGGTTCGAGGCATGGAACCGGCCCAACAACCGCATCTACGTCCGCGTCAGCCAGAACGACCAGCGGATTGTGCCGCTGACCGACGTGCTGATGTTCGAGGTCGGGGGCGACGCCCAGAACCTTCCAGCCGCCGAGACCGAGGCCGCGCGGGGGGCCGACCACGTGCTCGTGCTCACGAGCGGGGAAGTGCTGCGCGGGCGCCTGCTCAACATCGAGGGCGGAGAAGGGTCGGATACGCCGAACGAGCCGCGGGTGGTGTCGTTCCGCCCCACCACTGGCGCCGAACGCCGGGCGCGCATGAACGAGGTGCGCCGGCTCTATTTCGGCAACTTCCCGGCAGCCACGGTGGAAGAACCCGTGCCGGCTGGGGCCGTGCGCGTCGGCGCCACTGCTGGATGGGTCGGGACCGGGGTCTACATCACGAAGGGCGATTCGGTGCAATTCCAGGCCACGGGCGAGGTGCGCCTCTCGGCTGACGCCGAGGACCGCGCCAGCACCGCCGGTTCGCTCCGCGGCCGCTCTGCCGCCCGGGCTCCCGCACCGCAGCTCCTGGCCGGCGCCCTCATCGGCCGCGTGGGGACCTCGGGACAGCCCTTCGGCATCGGCAACATGACCCAGGCCCTGCCCATGGACGGCGTCGGCGAGTTGTTCCTCGCCGTGAACGACGACGAGTTGGGCGATAACCAGGGGGCGTTCGTGGTCACGGTACGGGTGATCAAGGGGCGGTAGCAGGCCCATGGCCGCGACATCTCTCCCCGTCGCCCGCCTCCTGCAGCTTCGGGTCGCGATCGCCTGGCAAGAAGCCGTGGCGCTGGTGAATGCCGCGGACAGCGCGTCCGCGGCCGAAGCCATTCCCATCACGCTCGAGCACTGCTACATCACCACTGCGGGCGAGGTCTACCTGACGGCGGATCTGCCCGGGCGCAGGTGCGGCGAGCTCTCCCCCCTGCAGTTGCTCCAGGCGCTCCTCGAGGGCCAGACCGCCCCCGCGGAGCTGCGCGCCCTCGTGGCGACCGCGGACGATGCCCTCGCGAGCTTTCCCTCCGAGCGCGATGTGGATGCGCGCCCGCGACTCGACCTGCGCAGTTTCGCCAGCGCCAACCCCCTGGCGGAGATTGCGCACCTGGCCGCGCGCGGCCTCGCGGCCGACGGACGAGAGGCCCTGGTGCCGAGAACCGAACCGGTCGTGCACGACCCGTCCGTGGTGTCGCTCGTCAGAGCACGGCCACGGGCGCCACTCGATCGCGTCAAGACTCGCCGGCGACCGGCCGTGACCGTGCGGGTGGAACGGCGCTCATCACGTGTGGCCCTGGGCCTGGCGGCCATCCTGCTCGCCCTCGCCAGTGGCGCCGCTGCGATGGGCGCGCTCGTCGGTGGCGTCGGGTGGCCGCTGGTCAGCCACGTGGCTTCGGATCCCACGCCGGCATCGCCGCCCGCACCCACGCGAACCAGAACGCCGCCGGCCGCGCCGGCGCTCGAGCCCATCGCCTCCGAGTCGGTGTCGGCCCTCACCGAGTCATCGGCCACCTCATCGCCGGCGGACCTCCCGCCGGCAGACCCGGCGGAGCGCACGCCGCCGGAGCCGCGGGCCTACTCCTCCGCAGACGACGAGGTCGAGCCCCCGGTGCCGCTGCGCCAGCAGATGCCCGCGGAACCACCGACAGGGAACCGGGAGCAGGGCGCCTCCGAGCTTCAGCTGGTCATCGACGAACAGGGCCTGGTGCAGCGGGTTCGCCTCGACTCGGCCGCGCCCTCCCTGAACGACCGCATGATCGTGGCAGCGGCCAAGGCCTGGCGGTTTCGTCCGGCCACCAGGCATGGGCAGGCCGTGCCCTATGTGCTGCGCGTCCCGTTGACGTTGACATCCGGCCGGTGGTGAGGCGGCAAAAGGCCCATGGACGGCGGATTGCGCTAGACTGTCGGGCGTTGGTCGAACCAGCTTCAGGTAACGGAGCAACGCCATGGCCGCGACTTCGATTTCCGTCGCCCGCATTCTCCAGCTGCGAATTCCCATCGCGTGGCAGGAGGCTGTCGCCGTGGCCAGTGTCTCCGACACCGAGTGCGGCACGCATGGCACGCCGCTCACGCTCGAGAACTGCCTGATCTCCGCGTCGGGCGATCTGCGCCTGGCGAGCGACATCCTCAGCCGCCCCGGCGAATCGTTGTCGTCGATGCAGCTGCTCGAGGCCATGCTGGACGGACAGTCGGCGCCGCCCGAGCTGCAGGCTCTGGCTGCGACGGCCGACGACCCGCTGGCGGCTTTTCCCTCCGAGCACGGTGGCGACCGGCTGCCATTCGACCTGGGCGCGTTCGTTCGGGCCGATCCCGAGGCCGAAATCGCGCGGCTGGCGACTCGGGCCCTGACGGCCGACGCCGAGACCCGAGCCGCCCTGGAAATCGACCGACTCCGCGCCGCCGTGCCCTCCCAACCAGCCCCCGCCCTCGTCCCGTCCACTCGACGGCAGGGACTGAGGTGGAAGATACCGAAGCCCACTCGTGCCATGTCCATCGGCCTGGCCGCCGTGATGGTCGTCGCGGCGATCGCCACCGTGGGCATGCGGGTCCTGGAACGCGCCGGTGCTCCGGAACCCGGCGTCGCGCCCCCTGACGAGAACAGCGTCGCAGCGGCGCCTGCTGACGTGAACACGGCGGACGCCGCGTCGGCCAGCGCGCCGGCCATAGAACCACCACACAAGGCCGCCCCGTCGCCCGCCACGACAAGGCGCACCGGTGTCACCGCTTCATCCACCACACCGCCAGCGACCGGGGCCCGGACCCCACCACGCTTGGTCGGCCGCCCGCCCGCGGCGGGCGCGGCCGACGCCTCAACGGCGCCTCGGCGGTTCGTCCCCGCGGACTCCATCGGCACCACGGCGGCCGTTGCACTGCCCGGCGTCGTTCTGGCGCCTGCGGCTGTGCCCGCCGTGCGCGACGAGGCGCCCGGCCTGGAGGCGGCGGGAACGGTGACTTCCTTCGAGCCTTCCGCGTTGGAGGCTGGTGCGTCAACCCGGACGGTCGCGGCGATGTCAGACTCGTCCGTCTACTCCTCGGAGGACGAGGGCGTGGAGCCGCCAGTGCTGGTCCGCCCCCAACTGCCGTCCGAGCCCAAGGCGGACAGCGAGCAGAGCGGCTCGTACATCGAGCTCGTCATCGACGAGCACGGCCAAGTGCAGCAGGTGCGCCTGAAATCGAGCGATCTCTCGCTGAACGACCGCATGATCGTGGCGGCAGCCAAGGCGTGGCAGTTTCGTCCCGCCACCAGGGCCGGGCGTCCCGTGCCCTACACCCTCCGCCTCCCGGTGACACGCTGACCCAGGGCGTGTCACATTTCCTGGTCGAGATCCTCAACGACGCGAAGGGCCCTTGTGGGCTGCAAATCGAGCGCACCGGGCAGTGGCTCGTCACCCACCTCGACCTGGCCCTCGACTCGCCGGCCAGGACTCGGGGTCTGCTGGGACGCGACTCGCTTCCGCCTGGCAGCGGGCTGATCATTGCGCCCTGCCAGGGCGTGCACACCTTCGGCATGCGATTCCCCATCGACATCGTCTTCGTTCGGCGTGACGGGCGGGTCGTGCGCTGCCGCCCCGCCGTGCCGCCCCGCCGGCTTGCGGTGTGGCTGACGGCCTTTGCCGTTCTCGAGCTGCCGGCGGGGGAGGCGGCGCGGGCTGGACTGCAGGTCGGGGACAGGATCCTCTGCAAGACTGGGATTCGCGACCTATCCTGCTGATACGACCGCAGCTCGACAAGGTTCAATAACGGTCGACCATAGTCACCTGAGACGATGACTCTTTTGGCGTGGCCTCCTTGGATCTTCCCGAAGCCACCTCTGCGATGAGTGCCACAAGGTCAATCCCCGCAATCGCTTAGGCGCGTGACGGCCCGAACCTCCGTGGCCGGGGCACCTCGATTGCAGTAATGTTCGCCGCTTGACAGAACCGGCAGGCGCGCCAGGATTCGGGCGGGCCTGAAACGTCTGCGGAAGAACGACGGGGGTCTTTCGCGGCACAGCGTCACCCCCCCCAACGTGGAGCGAGCATGAAGAACCTTCTGAAGCGTCTGCTGGCCGAGGATCGCGGGCAGGACGTCATCGAGTACGCCCTGCTGGCCGCTGGAATCAGCATCGTGGTCATTCCGATCGCGCCGAACATCGGTGCCCAGCTGGTGACTGCCTACAACAGCATCCTGACTGCGGTCACCGACATCAACTAGTCGCTTGAGCGTCCCCGGCGCGTGTTCGCCGGGGACACAACTCGAGAGGCACTCATCATGCGATTCCTTCTGGCGCGACTCATCCGGGATGAGCATGGGCAGGACCTCATCGAGTACGCCCTGCTGACGGCGGGTATCGGGCTCGCGGGAATCGCGGTCTGGCCGGCCATTACTACCGCCATCGGCGTGGCGTACCAGAACTTCGACACGCAGACCCAGGATCTCTGGGAAGTTCCGAATCCAGGTGAGGGCTCGTAGCGGTGGCCGAGCTTGCGGCGCTTCTGATCGGCGGCGTGGCGTGCGCCACGGATCTCAGGAGCGCCCGCATCCCCAACGCACTCACCTTCGGGGCTATTGCGGCCGGGCTCGTGTTCCACCTGCTGGCGCCGCAGGGCGCGGGCGCGGCGTTCCTCGGCAAGGGCCTGCTGGCGGGCCTGCTGGTGTTCTTTCCGTTCTTCGCCCTGGGTGCGCTCGGCGCCGGGGACGTGAAATTGATGGCCGCGATCGGGGCGTGGATCGGATGGCAGCCGACACTGCAGGTGGCGATCTACGGCGCCCTGGCGGGTGGCGTGCTGGCGGTGGTCGTGGCGCTCTGGCGCGGCTATCTGCGGCAAGCCCTCCGCAATATCCGCACCCTCCTCGGCTACTGGTGGCTGGTTGGTGTCAAGCCGCTGCCCGAGCTGACGCTCGACGCAGGCAAGGGGCTGCGGCTGCCTTACGCCCTCCCGATCATGGTGGGGTTGGTGGTGACGCTATGGCGCGCATGACGTCCAGGGCCTTCGTGCGGTCCGAGCGTGGGGCCGAGCTCATCGAGATGGCCATTGTCACACCCCTCCTGCTCCTACTGGTGATGGGGATCGTGGATTTCGGCTTTCTGTTCCAGCGCTATGTGGTGCTGACCAACGCGGCGGTGGAAGGGGCGCGTGTGGCCACCATGCCGGGGTACACCGCCGCCGACGCGCAGGCCCGTGTCCAGGCCTACGCCACCAACGGCGGCGTGCCTGGGGTTGTGACGGCCGTGGCCACGCCCGTCTCGCTGCCCGGCGCGGGTGGCGGCAACTGGCCGGGTGTACAGGTGACCGTGACTCACGTCTACACCCTTCAGTACATCACGCCCATCGTCACGCTGGTTGGCGGGGCGTCGGCCGCGTCGGTCACGCTGACGGCACAGTCGACCATGCGCAGTCAGATCGCCGGCGGCTCCTAGTCTGGTGGAGATTCCATGAACCGCACCAACCGAACCCTTCTGGTCTTCCTGCTGTCCGTGCTGGTCGCGGGCGTCGCCAGCCTGTTTGTGTATCGCGCCGTGCAGCGGATCCCGGTGCGCGAAGTCGAGGTCAAGAGCTACCAGGTCGCGGTCGCGTCGAGGACTCTGCCTGTCGGCACGATGCTGACCGCCAGCGACGTGCGGCTGGTGGCCTGGCCGTCGAGCAGCCCGGTGGCCGGCGGCTTCAGCACGGTCGAAGAAGTGGTGAACCGCGGCCTGGTGGCGTCGGTGGTCGAGAACGAGCCGCTCACGGCCACCAAGGTGGCCGTGCCAGAGGCGGGGGCCGGCCTGCCGCCGACCATCACCGCGGGCATGCGCGCCATCTCCGTGAAGGTCAACGAGGTGATCGGCGTCGCGGGCTTCGTGGTGCCTGGCACGCGAGTGGATGTGGTGGTCACGCTGGCGCAGCGCGAGCAAAGCATGTCGCGCGTGGTCGTCACCAACGTGCAGGTGCTCACCGCGGGCACACGCTTCGACCAGGAACAGGCCCGGGACGGCAAGCCCGTGCCGAGCACGGTGGTGACGCTGCTCGTCACGCCCGAGGATGCCGAGCGCATCGCGCTGGCGTCGGCCGAAGGGCAGATCATGCTGACGCTGCGAAACCCGCTCGACACCGAGCCCACCGAGACCAAGGGCACGCGCATGGCGTCCCTGATGGGCGCGCCCGAGCCGCCGCCGGTCACCAAAGTGGTGCAGGGGGTCCGTCGCGCGGTGCCCCCCCCGGCGCCCCCCCCGCCGTCGGTGTACGCGGTCGAGACCATTCGCGCGGCGAAGCGCACTTCCGAGGTGGTGAGATGACCTTCCCGAACTGGTCCACGGCCCTGCGGTCCGTAATCGTCGTCCTCGTCGTGACGGGTACGATGGGCGGGCAGCCCCTGTCGGCGCAGGGCCCGGAGTCGGCCGAACGCGTCCTGCTAACGGCGGGACGGTCCACGGTGTTGCTCACCGACTTCGACATCACCCGCATCGCGGTGACGAACCCCGATATCGCCGACGCCGTGGTGGTGAAGCCCCGCGAGGTGCTGGTGGACGGCAAGGGCGCCGGCACCGTCAGTCTCATCGTGTGGGGCGGCGACACCCGCAAACACTTCGACATCGTCGTGGACACCGGCGTGAGCACGCTGCAGCAGAACCTGCAGCAGCTGTTCCCGGGCGAGAACATCAACGTGGGCATCACCGACGAGGCCGTGATTCTGTCCGGCACGGTGTCGAACAACGACGTGATGCTGCGCGCCGCCGAAGTGGCCAAGGCCGCCCTGTCCAAGTCGTCCATCGTCAACATGCTGCAGCTGCCGAGCGGCTCGCCCAGCAAGCAGGTGATGCTCCAGGTGCGCTTTGCCGAGGTCAACCGGAACGCCTTGCTGCAGGCCGGAATCACGCTCTTCTCCACGCGCACGGCCTTCACGTCGCGCTCCACGACACAGCAGTTCGCGGGTCCGGACCACGACGACGAAGGCGGCGTGGGCGGGCTCGAGTTCTCCGACTTCCTCAACCTGTTCTTCTTCAACCGCGAGGAGGGCTTCGGCGCCGTGCTCAAGGCGCTCCAGGGCCGCGGGTTCCTGCAGAGCCTGGCCGAACCGAACCTCATCGCCTACAACGGCGAGGAGGCCAGCTTCCTGGCGGGCGGCGAGATTCCCATCCCGGTCGTCCAGGGCATCACGGGGCAGGTGAGCGTCATCTACAAGGAGTTCGGCATCCGGCTCACGTTCCGCCCGACGATTGCCGGCGACGTCATCCGATTGAAGCTCCGGCCCGAGGTGAGCTCGCTCGATTTCAACAACGGCATCATCCTGTCGGGCTTCCGAATCCCGGCCCTCAACACGCGACGAGCCGAGACCGACGTCGAGCTTCGTGACGGGCAGTCCTTCGCGATCGCCGGCCTGATGAACAACATCTCGCAGACCGACCGGCAGGCCATTCCCATCCTGAGCAAGCTGCCGATCATCGGCTACCTGTTCAAGAGCAAGGCCGAGCGGGCGGAACAGACCGAGCTGATGGTGCTCATCACGCCGCGCCTGGTGCGCGCGCTCGACCCCGACGAGGTGCCGCTGCTGCCGACGCGCCCGGGCGACTTCATCGACCCGGCCGGCGACGAGGGGCAGAAGCCACCGCCCGAGATGGTGGACGGCCCCGAGGGTGGCACGACGCGGCCGCCGACCACCCCTACCGGCGCGGTGCGCCGTCCGCCGGGCCGCTGAGCGGAGCGAGAAGGCCGGGAGGACAACCATGCGCAGGACGCACGGACGCGCGGGGTCGGAGCGAGGGGCGGTGCTGGTTCAGGTGGCCATCGCGCTCGTGAGCCTGATGGCCCTCAGCGCGTTTGTCATCGACTACGGCGTGATGTGGGTGGCGCGCCGACAGGCGCAGAACGCGGCAGACGCCGCTGCGATGGCCGGCGCGATTTCCCTCGGATTCGTCAACATGGACGACCAGGCCCTGGCCCGGCAGAGCGCCCTCGACGTGGCCGCGCAGAACGCGGTCTGGGGCGAGGCGCCGGATGTCACGCCTGGGGACGTGACCTTCCCCGTGTGTCCGCCGGGTTCACCGGGCGCCGGCTCTGATGCGTGCATCCGCGTGAACGTGTTCCGGAACCAGCGGGCCGGCGGCAGTCCTCTGCCGACCTTCTTCTCGCGCCTGGTCGGCATCAACGAGCAGGGCGTACGCGCCACGGCCACGGCGGAGGTCTTGTTCGGCGACTCCACCGACTGCGTCAAGCCTTTTGCCATCGCGGACAAGTGGCTGGAGCTTCGGAACGACCAGGGCGAGGTGGGCTGGAGTGAAGAGGATTCCTTCGAGCGCTACGTGCCCAACGGCGGGAACAGGGGACAGCTGCTGAACCCGGCCGACTACTACGAGGCGCCCGGCGCGCCCGGCGGTCAGTACGGTCCCTACGGGACGGGCTTCACCCGCGAATCCACCGCCCTCGGCGGATCCGACTACGGCCGGCCCATCGTCTTGAAGGCCGGTCTCCCGAACCAGGCCATCGCGCCGGGCTGGTTCCACCCCGTCGTGATCAATCCGGACGAGGGACCTGGCGGGGCGAACTACCGGGACAACATCGCCACGTGCGATCCCACGGTCATCGGCGAGGGCACGGTGCTGCAGGTGGAGCCTGGCAACATGATTGGACCCACCGGCCAGGGCATCCGCGATCTGATCGCGCAGGACCCCGGAGCGCACTGGGACACGTCCCTCAACGACGGCCAGGGGGGCATCGCGGGTGGCTGCATGGCTGCGCCCGCCAACCCCTGCGCCCTCAGCCCGCGTCTCGTCGCCATCCCGGTCTTCAACCCGGACATCTACGATGCCGGACGTGCCAGCGGGCGCATCGACATCACGGTGGTCAAGGTCCTCGGGTTCTTCATCCAGGGGATGGTGGACGGGAACGACGTCCTTGGTTATCTGACGACCTATCCGACGGCGCCGCGCAGCGGGACGAGCGACACGCCCGGTGCGGCCTTCGTCGTCAGCATCGCGTTGGTGAGGTGAGCAGAGTGCCAATTGCCGTTTGTCTCGTGGGCTCGGACGATCGCGACCTCCTGGCCGGGCTGCGGGAGCGCGGGTTTCGTGCCTCGTCGGTGGCCTTGCCCGACCTCGAGTCGGTCCATCCGCTCGGCTCGAAGGGGCCCGACGCGTTCGTCTTCGACGTGCGCGCCCACGCGCGGCTCCCGCGCGAAATCGGGCACGTCAAGCGGCAGTTTCCCGGCGCCGGCATCGTCATCGTCGCGCGGACGCTCGATCCGACCGAGATGCTCGAAGCGATGCGAATGGGCGTCAACGAGTGGTTGGCCGAGCCGCTCCACCTGGCGGAGCTGGACGCCGCGCTGCAGCGCGTTGCGCGGCCCGTCACCAAGCCCAGGATGGGACGGACCATCGCGGTGCTGGGCGCCAAGGGCGGCGTGGGCACCACCACGGTGGCCGTGAACCTGGCCACGGCGCTGCGCGCGGCGCCGAGCGAATCGACGCTGTTGATGGATCTGCACCTGGCGCATGGCGACGCCGCCGTGTTCTTCGGCGTCGAGCCGCGCTTCTCAGTGCTGGACGCAATCGAGAACATCCATCGGCTGGACGAGACCTATTTCAAGGCGCTCGTGTCGCCGACCAAGGCCGGTCCCGACCTGCTCGGTTCGTCGAACCGTCCGCTCAAGGGCACAGTCGAAGCCATGCGCGTGCGCGGCCTCATCGAGTTCGCGGCCACCGCCTATCGCTTCGTCGTGCTCGACTGTCCACGGGCCGACGCCACGATGATCGAGGCCATCGACGCGACGTCCACCGTCGTCGTGGTGGCCAACCAGGAGATGGCGACGCTGCGCAGCGCGAGCCGCATCGCCAACGACCTCAGGATGCGCTGTGGGGCGGACCGCGTGAAACTGGCGATCAGCCGGTTCGATCCGCTGTCGGACATCCGCCAGGCCGACGTGGAACGCGTGCTGGGCGCTTCGGTGAAGTACATCTTCCCCAGCGACTATCGCACGGCTGTCGCGGCCCTCAATCGTGGGACGCCGCTGATGCTCGAGCGCCAGGGGCGGCTGGCCGAATCCTTCGAGGAATTCGCGCGCGACGTGGCCGGACTGCCGGCCCGGTCGAAGGACTCGGTCAAGTCGGGCCTGTTCGGCCTGTTGGGCGGGCGCCGGTGAACCCGCGAGGTGAAGGGATTCCAATGCCATCACTGAACGATTTCGCGCCGCCCGGTGCCAGCCCGACGGTGGATGTCCGCCAGGCGCACTACCAGGAGCTGAAGGAGAAGATCCATCGGACGCTCCTCAACCGGCTGAACCTCGATCGGCTGAACCGCGTGGGCCGCGCGCAGGCCGAGCCGGAGATCCGCGGCCTCATCGTCTCGCTGCTCGACGCCGAGCGGGCCAGCATGCCCCTCAGCCTCTTCGAGCGCGAGACGCTCATCACCGATGTCTTCAACGAGCTCTTCGGCCTGGGCCCGCTCGAGGTACTCCTCGCCGACCCGTCCATCTCGGACATCCTGGTCAACCGGGCCGACCAGATTTTCATCGAGCGCGAGGGACGGCTCGAGACCACCGAGCTGGTGTTCAAGGACGACCAGCACCTGCTGCGCATCATCGAGCGCATCGTCAGTTCCGTTGGCCGACGCATCGACGAGTCGAGCCCCATGGTAGATGCGCGCCTGGCCGACGGATCGCGCGTCAACGCCGTCATCCCGCCGCTGTCGCTCGACGGCCCGGTGCTCTCGATTCGCCGGTTCCGCACCGACAAGCTGGGTGCGCAGGACCTGGTGGCGCGCCAATCGCTCACCCAGCCCATGCTCGATTTCCTGACGGCCGCGGTCGGTTCGCGCCTCAACATCCTGGTCTCCGGTGGCACCGGCGCCGGCAAGACGACGTTCCTGAACGTCCTGTCCGGCTTCATCTCCGACCGCGAGCGCATTGTCACCATCGAGGACGCCGCCGAACTCGTGCTGCGACAGCGCCACGTGGTGCGCCTCGAGACTCGACCGGCGAACATCGAAGGCAAGGGCGCCGTCAAGCAGCGACAGCTCGTCATCAACGCCCTCCGCATGCGGCCGGATCGCATTGTCGTGGGCGAGGTGCGCGGCGAAGAAGCGCTGGACATGCTCCAGGCCATGAACACGGGCCACGACGGCAGCTTGACCACGATTCACGCCAACAGCCCGCGCGACGCGCTGTACCGGCTCGACACGATGGTCGCGATGGCCGACCTGAACATCCCCGATCGCGCCGTGCGTCAGCAGGTGGCCTCGGCCGTCAACCTCGTCGTCTAGCTGACGCGGCTCTCCGAGGGTCACCGGCGTGTCACGGCCATCTCGGAGATCACCGGCATGGAGCAGGACGTGATCACCATGCAGGACATCTACCTGTTCGAGCGCACCGGGCTCAAGCCCGACGGTCGCGTGACCGGCGTGTTCAAGGCCACGGGCATCCGGCCCAAATGCGCGCAACAGCTGCAGACGGCCGGCTACCGCATGCCGCCAGAGCTGTTCGAACATCGGGTGGCGGTGGAGTAGGAGGACGTCATGACCATTGCGATTGCGACGTTCGTCATCGCGGTGTTGCTCATGTTCGGCACCTACTGGCTGCTGGTGCTGCGGCCGGAGGCCTCGGAGCGCTCGGCGGCCGTGGCGCGCCTGCGCGATTACCGGATCGAGCGCCAGAGCGCGAGCCTGGTGATTGGCGAAGCCCGGCTGAGCCACATCCCGCTCCTCGACCGCCTGCTGCGCCACCGGAAGAACGTGGCGGGCCCGGTGGAGCGGCTGCTCGTGGAGTCCGGCCTGACGATCACCGTGGGGGCGTTCATCCTGATGGTGGCCGTGGCCGCCGCGGCCGGCGGCGTGCTGGCCTGGATGTTGACCGGCATGTTCAGCGCCGTGGCGGTGATGAGCGTGGTCGGTGGGCTGCTGCCGTACCTCTTCGTGGCCCGCAAGCGGGCGGTCCGCCTGCGCGTGTTCGAGGAGCAGTTCCCCGAGGCCATCGACCTGATCTCGAGGGCCCTGCGTGCCGGCCACGCGTTCACCACCGGGTTGTCGATGGTGGCCGATGAGATTCCCGCGCCGGTCGGCCACGAGTTCCGGCGCCTGTATGACGAGCAGAACTTCGGCATGTCGCTCCCGGACGCCCTGCGCGCGATGGCCCACCGGGTGCCCGTCCTCGATGCCCGCTTCTTCGTGACGGCCGTGCTGACACAGCGCGAGTCGGGCGGCAATCTCTCCGAGGTGCTCGACAACCTGGCGAGCGTGATGCGCGAGCGCTTCAAGCTGAAGCGCCAGATCAGGGTCATCTCGGCGCACGGCCGCATCAGCGCCTGGGTGCTGTCGTGCCTGCCCCCAGCCCTGGCGGGCGTGTTGTTCCTGCTGTCGCCAGACTTCATGCGCATTCTGTGGGAAGACCCCCTGGGCGTGCGGCTCATCGTCATCGCGGTCACGCTGCAGATCGTGGGCACGTTCGTGATCTCCCGCATGGTGCGGATCGAGTACTAGCCGTGAACTTTCCGCTCATCCTCCCGATCGCCGTCATCTTCGTGGCCGTCGCAGCGGCCACGGCCTCGCTGGTCTGGCTGCTCACCGATCCGCAGATCGTACGTCGCCGTCTGTCGGGTCTGGCGGCCTCGCCCTCGTCGGGGCCCGCGTCCTCGTCGGTGATCGAAGACACCGGCTCGCCGTTCCTGCGGCGTCTGCGCACGTTCGTGCCGAAGTCGCCGAAGGAGATGGGGCGCATCGAGCGGATGATGGCCAGTGCCGGCTACGTGGGCCCCTGGCCGGCCACCCTGTTCGCGCTGGCCCAGATCGCGATGCCCGTGGCCTTCTCCCTGGTGGTCTACCGGGCCTTCGGACCGGGCACGGGCCTGCTGCTCGCAATGGTGGCGGCCGGCGTCGGGTACTTCCTGCCGACGCTCTGGCTCGGGCGCGCCATCGAGGCGCGGAAGCGGGCCATCCAGAATGGTCTGCCCGATGCCATCGACCTGATGATCGTGTGCATCGAGTCGGGCTCGGGTCTCGACCAGGCCATGAATCGCGTGGCCGAGGAACTGGCGCTGCCCTATCCCGAGTTGGCTCGCGAACTCGAGCTCGTGTCGGCCGAGACGCGGGCCGGCAAGCCGCGGCTGGAGGCCTTCAAGAACTTCGCGGAGCGCACGAAGGTGGACGACGTGCGTTCGCTCGTGGCCATGATGGTGCAGACCGACCGGTTTGGCACGAGCATCGGGCAGGCCCTGCGGACGCACGCGGAATCCTCGCGCACCAAGCGGCGACAACGCGCCGAGGAAAGGGCGGCGAAGCTGGGGGTCAAGCTGCTGTTCCCGCTGGTGTTCTGTTTGTTCCCGGCCTTCTACGTCGTGGTGCTGGGGCCGTCGATGATTCGAATCTTCAGGCAGTTCATCTGGGGTGGACAGTAGCCCGCGTGGTGCGGGTTGGTCGGTAATCGATCGGTCTTGACGAGGAGGATGCCGTGGAAACTTGGCAGATTGGCATGTTCGTGCTGGGTGGCGTGTTGATGATCCTGTACTTCAAGCGCCGGAGTGACCGTATCAGCCGCAACTCCTAGGACGCCACCGTGATCGGTCTGCGAGTGCTGTTGGGAGCCGTGCTGGCCTTGTCAGCGGGGGGCTGCGCCTCGGGAGGCGTGGTCACGCTCGCCGACCGGTTCGTCAAGCCGGGGACGCCGGCCGTGGACCTGGGTGGACCACGGCCGCTGGCTTCCGCTCCGGCAACCTCGCCCCATCTGCTCGAGCGCAGGTCGATCGCCAGCGTACCGTCGCGCTTGTCAGCCTCGATGTCCGCCCTGGAGTCGGCCAACCCCCAGCTTCGGGACGCGATGCTGAGACTGTTGTTGGCGCCGACCGCCGATCACCACCTGCAGGTGGCGCAGGTTTATCGGAAGCTCGGTATCTTCGATACCGCCCACGATTACCTCGCGCGAAGTCTCACCGTGAACGGGCCCGATCCGGTCGTGCTCGATGCCCTGGCGCGCCTGTGGCGCGATTGGGGACAGCCCGGCCTCGGCCTGTCGCACGCCTATCAGGCGATTCAACTCGCGCCCGACTGGCCCGTGGCCCAGAACACGCTGGGAACCCTGCTCTACCGCCTGGGGCACCGCGCCGACGCCCGTGAGCGGTTCGAGGCGGCGGTGCGGCTGGACCCTGGCGCGGCATATGCGCTGGAGAACCTGTGCACCGCGACCCTGGCGGAAGGTCGCACGCGCGACGCAATCGCCCTGTGCCGGCAGGCCGAGGCCGCGCGCCGCCGGCGCCCGCCCGTCACTCAACCGGAGTCACGCTGATGCTGGCCGCCCCTGTCGCCTACACCGGTCCGGTGGTGCCCTTCCCCGTGGCGCCACACACCATCGAGGACACCGGGCTGTCGTTCGACTTGCTCGAGCAGCTCGTCCTGAAGGTTCTGCACTTCTCCGGCGAGCTCAACGGCGCTGAGCTCGGCCGGCGGCTGGGCCTGCAGTACTCGGCCATCGGGCCGGTACTGGATCACGTCAAGCACCAGTACCTCGTCGAGGTGCTCGGCAGCGGGCTGGTGGCCGGCCCTGCCTATGTCTATCGCATCACCGATGCCGGTCGACAGCGCGCGATGCTGTTCCTCGAGCACAGCCACTACGTGGGCGCGGCGCCGGTGCCCTTCGAGCGGTACGAGGCGTACCTGCGCGGGTTCATGGCGGCGGTGCCCCGCGCCGCTACCCGCGATCGCGTGCGGCAGGCGTTCGGCGAGCTGGTGCTCAGCCAGCGCGTCCTCGACCAGCTGGGCCCCGCGGTCAACGGCGGACACTCGCTGTTCGTCTATGGCCCCCCGGGCAACGGCAAGACCGTCATCTCCCAGGCCATCCGCAATCTCCTGGACGGTGAGATCGCCATCCCTCAGGCCATCGAGAGCAACGGCCACATCATCCAGCTGTACGACGCGGTCATCCACGAGACGCTCGACGATCGGTCGCCGTTCGTCGAGGAAATCGACACCGGCCACGCGCCGGACCATCGCTGGGTGCGCTGCCGGCGGCCGCTCCTCACGGTGGGCGGCGAGCTGACGCTCGAGGAGCTGGACCTCTCCTTCGGATCGGTCTCGGGCTTCTACCAGGCACCCGTCCAGATGTCGGCCAACGGCGGCGTGCTCGTCATCGACGACTTCGGCCGCCAGCGCTGCTCTCCGGCCTCGCTGCTCAACCGGTGGATCACGCCGCTCGAGAGCCGCGTGGACTATCTGACCCTGCAGACGGGCCAGAAGCTCCCGGTCCCGTTCGGCGTGCTCATCGTCTTTGCGACCAACATCAAGCCCACCGAGCTGGTGGACGAGGCGTTCCTCCGCCGCATCCACTACAAGGTGTTCGCCGAGAGCCCGTCGGTGGCCGACTTCAAGCAGATCTTCGAACGCTGCTGCTATCAGCGCGGCATCGCCTACGACGAGTCCCTGGTCAACCACCTCCTCGCGGAGGAATATGCGCCGCGGCAGATGCCCCTGCGCGGCTGCCATCCGCGCGACCTCATCTCCCAGGCGCTCTCGATTGCCGAGTACCTCGGCGAGCCGGAGCAGCTCACCACGACCCTGCTGAAGATGGCGTTCCAGACCTACTTCGTGGACGACGGCTCGGCCACCACCACGCTCGACGGGTAGGGGACTGCCGTGCGCACGCGTGTCGGTCCACATGCGGCGGCCCTGGCGGCCGTGGTCCTGACCTGGCCTCTGTGGGTCACGGCGGGCGCGCAGACGCCGGAGAGCAGCATCCGCATCACCTCGCCCCTCGGCCGTACGGGCGTGCCAGGCGTGGTGCGCGTCGTCGCGCAGGTGGTGACACCGGCGCCGGGTGGCGTGGTCCGCGTCCGGTTCTTCGTGGACGACCGGCTGCTGGGCGAGGACACCGACGGCCCGCCCTACGTCAGCGAGTGGGAGGACGAGAACCCCTACGAGCCGCGCGTCATCCGCGCCGAGGTGGACGATGGCCTGGGGGGCACGGTTGAAGACCGCGTGTCACTCGCATCGCTCGAGGTGATCGAAGAGGCAGCGGTGTCGTCGGTGCTGGTCGAAGCCACCGTCACGGACGAGGCTGGCCGTTACGTCTCGAACCTGGGTGCCGAGCACTTCTCCCTCTACGAGGACGAGGAGCGGCAGCGGCTCGACCTCGTGCAGCTGCAGATGCTGCCCACGACGTTCACGTTGCTCGTGGACGGGTCCCAGAGCATGTCCCGCCGCATCGACATGGTGCGGAAGACCGCGCGACGCCTGGCAGCGAAGCTGCGCAAGGGCGATATGGTGGTCGTGGCGCCCTTCCGGCGAGGGCTCGAAGCGGTCACGGGGCCCACCAACGACGAGGCGACGATTGCCGAGGCCATCGCCGGCATCCGCGCGGTGGGCGGTACGGCCATCCTCGACTCCCTCGCCCAGCTGCCGGACTACTTCGCGCGCGCCGAGGGACGACAGGTGATCGTGCTGGTGACTGACGGTTACGACGAGCACAGCCAGACGTCCATCGAGGAGGCGTTCAGGGCGCTCCAGCGCGTGCAGGCCACCGTCTACGTCGTCGGCATCGGGGGCGTGGCTGGAATTTCGCTGAAGGGCGAAACGCTGCTCCGGAAGATTGCCGCGCAGATGGGCGGCCGGGCGTTCTTCCCCACGCGCGAGCGCGAGTTGCCCGACGTGCACGCGCTGATCGCGACCGAAGCCTACAGCCGCTACGTCATCACCTACACGCCCACCAACCAGGAATGGAACGGCGCGTATCGCGCCATTCGCCTGGCGGTGGGGGAGCCGTCGTACACCGTGAAGGCCAGGTCCGGCTACTTCGCGCCGGCTCCGCCGCCGATTCGGCCGACGATCGAGTTCAGTGCCGCCGGCGATACCGAGGCCGTGCTGGCGCTGGCCGCCTCGGACGTGACGGTGCTCGAGGACGGCGTCCCGCAGACGCTCGAGTCGTTCCAGGAAGCCAACGCGCCGATGTCGATCGTGATGGCGCTCGACGCCAGCGGCAGCATGCGGCCCGCGCTCGACGCCGTGAAGGCCGCGGCCACCACGTTCGTCCAGGCCCTTCGTCCAGCCGATCCCCTCGCGCTGGTCCAATTCTCTGATCGCGTCGTGGTGGAGCACGAGCTCTCCACGCGGCGCCAGGTCACGCTCGACGCCATTGCCGGGCACCAGGCGCTCGGCGGTACCGCGCTCTGGGACGCACTGTACGACTCGATGGCCTACCTCCAGCGCCAGCCCGGACGGCGCGCCGTTGTCGTGCTGACCGACGGCCGCGACGAGAACAACCCGGGCACGGCGCCGGGCAGCACGCACAGCCTGGCGGACGTGCTGGCCCAGGTGCGCGACACCGAGACCACGGTCTACGCCATCGGACTGGGGCCGCGCGTGGACCACGAGGGGCTGTCACGCGTGGCCGAGGCGTCCGGTGGAGCCGCGTACTTCCCGGAGGAGGTGTCGCAGCTGGCCGACCGCTACCGCCGGGTGGTGGACGACCTGCGGCGGCGCTACCTCATCACCTACACCTCGACCAACAGCACGCGCGACGGGGCCTGGCGCGCGGTGCAGATCTCGACGCCACGACCGGATCTCGTCATCCGAAGCGTGGGTGGATACAACGCGCCGGGCCGCGCGAGGCCGGCCACCCAGGAGCCGTGAGAGGAGGACCGATGCGGATTGGTGGTGCGAGCCGGGACAGCATGATGACGCTGATCCCGATGGCGGTGGCCGTGCTGGTTGCCATGGTGCTGCTCGGCGGGCCCGAGGACGCCCTGCGCGCGTTCGAACGGCTCGGGTACGATGCGTGGACGATGGTCGGCACCTGGTTCCGGCGGTGACTCAGTAGTCCCGCAATACCGGGGGGGCGAACGCCGCGCGAAGGGCGTTCAGCACCGCGAAGACGTCGATCACCTCCTGCGTGACCGCGCCCGCCACCGGCGGCAGGTATCCCGCAGCGGCCACCAGCATCGCCACTGCGCTCAGGGCCATGCCGCCCACGGCGCTCTGCAGCGCGATGCGCCGCATGCGGCGGCCGATGTGGAACAGCTCGTCCACGCGCTCGAGGGCGCTGTCGAGCACGACGGCCCCGGCAGCTTCGGCCGTCACGTCGCTGGCCTGTCCGAACGCAATGCCCACGGTGGCCGCGGTCAGCGCCGGCGCGTCGTTGATGCCGTCGCCCACATAGACGGTGTTGGCGCGCGCGGTCTCGGCCCGCACGAGCGCCAGCTTCTGCTCAGGGCTCTGGCTCGCGTGCACCTCGGTGATGCCCACCTTTTCGGCCAGGTACCGCGCCTCGCCGTCCCGGTCGCCCGACACCAGCAGCACCCGCTGGAACCCATGGCGCGTGTTCAAGTGGCGGACGAACGTCTTCCCCTCGGGCCGCGGCTCGTCGCGGAACTTGAACGTGGCCGCATACCGGCCATCCATCACCACGACGCACTCGAGACCGCCCGACACCGGGGGAAGCAGGGAAGCCGCGTCGGGCAGCAGGCGGACGAGTTGCGCCCGGCTGGTGACCAGCACCGTGCGGCCCCCGATGACGCCGCGCAGGCCCTGTCCGGGCCGCTCGCTCACCTCGGTCGCCTCGTGCGGCGCGAGGCGCGCCTCGTCCGCGGCTTCGATCACCGCCGCGGCCAGGGGGTGGCGCGAGTACTTCTCGAGGCTGGCCACCGTGCCGAGTACGTGCTCCTGCGTCAGGCCGTCGGCGACGAACACCTTCGTCAGCTTCGGCCTGCCGTACGTGAGCGTCCCGGTCTTGTCGAAGATGGCTGTGCGGCACGTGTCCACTTTCTCGAGGACCGCCGGGTCCTTGATGACGATGCCGCGCCGCGCCGCGAGCGAGACCGAGCCGATGATGGCCACCGGGATGCCGATGAGGAGCGGGCACGGCGTGGCCACCACCAGCACGGCGAGGAAGCGCAGCGGATCGCCGCTGGCCAGCCATGCCGCCACGGCGATGCCCACGGCGAGCGGCGTGTAGACGGCGCCCAGCTGATCGCCGAGCCGCCTCAGGTGCGGGCGGCGCTGCTCGGACTCGCGCATCACCTGCATGATCTTCGCGTAGCGCGAGTCCACGGCCCGCTTCTCGGCCTGGATGGTGAGCGCCCCTTCGCCGTTGATCGCTCCCGACAGCACCGACGATCCCACGACCTTCGAGAGCACGTAGGGCTCTCCCGTCAGGTACGACTCGTCCATGCTGCTGCGGCCCTCGATGACGAGGCCGTCCACCGGACAGGTCTCGTGCGGGAACACCACGAGCACGTCGCCGGGCGAGACCTCGTCCAGGCCCACGTCGGAAATGGCGCCGTCCGTGCGCCGGTGGGCCAGGGTGGGCATGCGCCGGGCCAGCGCCTGCAGCGCCGACGACGCACTTCGCACGGCATACGACTCCAGGGCCTGTCCGCCCGACAGCATCAGCACCACCAGCGCGCCGGCCAGGTACTCGCCCAGCAACACCGCGGTGACGATGGAGATGCCGGCAAGGAGATCCGAGCTGAAATCGCGCTTCACCAGGCGCACGAGCAGTCCCAGCACCAGCGGGATGCCGCCCAGGCCCAGCGCGATGAACAGGGGCCACTGCTCGGCGTTCCGGCCGAGGGCCATCCACGGGCCGCCCGGCCCGTAACGAATCGCAAGGTGCCCGGCAATGGCGACGAGTGCGAGCACCGCGAGGGCGGTGTCTTTCGAGGCGACCAGCGTCTGGTACGGCGAAACGGAGGGCACGGCCAACAGCCCCATGGTACGCCGCGGGGCATGCGGTAGACTATCGCTTCAATCGTGCTGCGAGGTTCCCCCCTTGTCCGATTCCCGAGTCTTCATACCGCCCTATGTGCCCCCGTCCCGTCGCACGGAGAGCACCCCAGGCGCCGCGCGTGCCCGCGATGACGAGTTCGAAGCGGATGCTGCGCTGAACGGCGACGAGAGCGATGGCACCCGAGAGGTCTCGGCCATTCGCGAAGGCCTGCCGGCCCACTACCGGATGCGGGCCGAGCCCCATTACGTGGAGGCGCTGGCCCGGCCCCCGCGCGCCGAGGCGCCGGTGACCGAACGCCCCCCCGCGCCCGGGGCCGCGGTGGCCACCGCGATCGTTGAGGCGGTGGAAGCGGTGCACGAGGCGCTCGCCGCCATCCCCGCGCGAGGGCAGTCCCTCAGGGAGCGCGTGGCCGTGGAACTGGCGCGGGCCGAGGCCCAGCGGGCCAGGTGGCTGGCCGAGGCGGTGGTTGTGCTCCAGCAGGACCCGCTGCCGGCGCTCGACCTCGTGGACCTGGCGTCGGTGCTCGGCTCGGTCGCGGCGGCATTCGGTCCCGAGCAGCGGCTCACGGGCGGCGCGCCGTCCATCAACGTGCCGGCGGGGACCTTCCAGGTGTTCGGCGACGAGCGGATGCTGACGGCCGCAATTGGCGGGCTGGTGCACGCGATGCGCAGGCTCGTGGACGACCGCGCCGACCCCAATCGGGTCATTGTCCGGGTGGGGCCGCGGCTCGACACCGCGGCACGCACCATCGAGGTCATCCAGACCGCGGTCCGCGTGCCCGCGTCGGCGCACGCGCTGTTCTTCGAGGCCGACTGGGCCGCCCACCCCGCGGGACCAACCGGCGCCGTGCTGCTGGCCGCGGCCCGCCGCATCGCCGTTGCGCAGGGGGGCACGCTCGACGTGACGGCCAACGAAGGGGGCGGCTGCAGCCTGCTGTTCAGCGTCCCGGCGGCGGGGTAAGACCGCCAGGACGCTGCGCCGTGCGGCCCACTACATGATCGTGGGCGGCGGCGGCGGCGGTGGCGTCAGCAGGTACGCCTGGTCGCGTAACTCTCGCCCCAGGTGCGCGTGTCGCTGGCGCCACGGCTCGAAGTGTTGCGCCATGCCCTGGAGCAACCGCGCCTTCTGCGCCGTGGCCTCGTGCGTGGCGGCGCGATGGTAGAAGCCCGCGCCCAGTTCCGCATACCAGCGGATCTTGTGCCGGTGCCGCATCTGGTCCTCGAAGAAGCCCGCCAGCAGAAGGCACTGCGCGCCGGCGGTTTCCATCATGCTGCCATCGCCGTGCAGGCTGGTGTCGAGCACGAACTGATCGAAGACATCACCGAGCGCGCCCGGTGTCGGAAGGTCGACCGCGGCGCGCGTGGACACCTGCGCGAAGTGGGCCAGGACGCTGGCGTTGTAGAGCAGCTCCTGCCGATCCACGTTCGGGTCCGAGACCTCGCGCAACCCCAGGAAGAAGAACTCCAGCGTCTGTCGGTGATCGCTGGCCAGCAGCTCTTTCAACGGTCCCACGGCGCCCTCCCCCTTCAGCGGAGCTGAAGCGAAAAGTCAGAACTGAGATGTAGGACAGCAAGTTGCGTGCCTCTCGCGCCGCATCGGCTTTGCGTGATTTTCGAGCCAGATGTGAACCTGCCTGTCCAGGATTGGCGCCCGGGGGGACAACCATTGTCACGTCCCGCCGGCCTCGGAGTCCCCGCCAGGGACTAGAATCGGACCGAAGCACACAGGAGGGGTGATGTCGGGACGACGGTTTCTGATTACGGGCGGCAGCCAGGGCATTGGCGCCGCGACCGTGGCCCTGGCCCGCAGGGCCGGGCACCACGTGGTGTTCACGGGGCGCGACGAGGGGCTCATCGGGCAGGTGGCGCGCGACACCGGCGCCCACGGGCTGCGCCTCGACGTGTCGAGCGGCGCCGACAACGCGACGGCGGTTGAGGCCTGTCAGGCGCGCATGGGTGGCATCGACGTCCTCGTCAACAATGCCGCCTTCGGTTACGCGGCGGAGATCGGCGATATCGATGTCGACGCCATGAAGGCGATGTTCGACACCAACGTCTTCGGCCTGGTCGACCTCACCAACCGCGTCGTGCCGATGCTGAAGGCGCAGGGCGAGGGCGACATCGTGAACATCGCCTCCACGTCGGGCATGAAGGGCGCGGCGCGCGGGACCGTCTACGCGGCCAGCAAATGGGCGGTCCGCGGCATCAGCCAGTGCTGGCAGGCCGAGCTCAGGCCGCATGGCATCCGCGTGATTTCGGTGTGCCCGTCCGAGGTGCAGACCAACTGGGGCGGCCGGACCGGGCGCAACAACCCCAACAAGCTCTACGCGGAAGACATCGCGCGGACCATCATGGCGGCGCTCGACATGCCGCGCCGCGTGCTGTGGCCCGAGGTGGCCGTGTTCGCGAACAATCCCTGGAAGGAGGACTGAGCCGATCAGGCGATGATCTTCACCTGGCCGCCCTCGACCGACGCCAGCGCGCGGTCGAGACGGCCGGCCAGTTCCTCCGACGGCTCATCCACGCCGACGAGGATGTAGCC
>DAIRFN010000409.1:0-3310 GCA_036795065.1 Vicinamibacterales bacterium | reverse complement strand
GCGCTCTCGGGGCGCGTCCACTTCTACGAAGGGTACCCGCTCGGCACGGTCACTTTCGCGATGCGCGTGCTTGGGCGGCTCGACGTGCCGTGCGTGATCCTCACCAACGCTGCAGGCGGCATCAACACGCGTCTCGCACAGGGCGCGCTGATGCTGATCGACGATCACATCAACCTGATGGGCAGCAATCCCCTCGTCGGCCCCAACGACGAGCGCTTCGGGTCGCGGTTTCCGGACATGACCGAGGTCTACTCGCATCGCCTGCGCGAGCTGGCCGCGGCCGCCGGCGCCGACCGCGGCGTGGCGCTCGAGCGAGGGGTCTACGTCGCCGTGCACGGGCCGAGCTACGAGACCCCGGCCGAGATTCGCGCCTTCCGGACGCTGGGCGCCGACGCGGTGGGCATGTCGACCGTTCCCGAGGCCATCGTCGCGCGGCACATGGGGATGGAGGTGCTCGGCATCTCGTGCATCACCAACATGGCGGCGGGCGTGCTGCCGAGCCCCTTGCACCATGCCGAGGTGGTGGAGACGGCGCGCCGCGTGAAAGGGCAGTTCATCTCGCTGCTGGAGGGCGTCATTGAGCGGCTCTGACGCGTTGGTCCAGGCGGCGCGCGACGCGCGCGAGCGGGCGCTCGCGCCGTATTCGCGGTTCAAGGTGGGCGCCGCGATCGAGACGGCTGACGGCCGAATCATCACGGGCTGCAATATCGAGAACGCCAGCTACGGCCTGACGGTGTGCGCCGAGCGGGTGGCCATGTTCAAGGCCCTGTCCGAGGGGCACCGGCAGTTCGTGCGCATCGCCGTGGTGGCCGATACCCAGGCGTCCACCTCGCCCTGCGGCGCGTGCCGCCAGGTGCTGTGGGAGTTCGGGCGCGACCTCGAGGTGATTCTCGCGAACCTCGAGATCGTGACCGGTCGCCACACCATGAGGGAACTGCTGCCGCATCCCTTCGACGGCCGGCTGTTATGATCACGTCATGCTCCCGACAATCGCCTGGGACGGCGATGCCATTGTCATGGTGGACCAGCGGAAACTGCCGGCCACCGAAACCTACGTCACCTGCAAGACCGTGAACGACGTCGCGAAGGCCATCAAGACGATGGTCATTCGCGGTGCCCCCGCCATCGGCGTCTGCGCGGCCATGGGCGTGGCGCTCGGGGCGGCGCGCAGCAAGGCCACGGGCACCAAGCAGTTCGTCACGGAGTTCCAGCGGAACTGCGACCTGCTGGCGGGCACGCGGCCGACGGCGGTGAACCTGTTCTGGGCCATCGAGCGCATGAAGCAGTCGTTCGCCGAGGGCGCGCAGGCGGGCGAGTCCGTGGATCAGTTGAAGGCGCGGCTGCGCCAGACGGCGGATCGCATTCACGACGACGACGTCGAGAGCTGCCGGGCCATTGGCCGGCATGGCGCGACGGTGGTGCCGGAGGAGGCCCGCATCCTGACGCACTGCAACGCGGGCGCGCTGGCCACGGCGGGATACGGCACCGCGCTCGGCGTCATCCGCGGCGCGATCGAGGCCGGGAAGAAAGTCGCCGTGCTCGCCGACGAAACGAGGCCTTTCCTGCAGGGCGCGCGCCTCACCGCGTGGGAGCTCGTCAAGGACGGGATCGACACCACGGTCATCACCGACAACATGGCCGGAGCGATGATGAGCGCGGGCCAGGTGGATCTCGTCGTCGTTGGCGCCGACCGCATCGCCGCCAACGGCGATACGGCCAACAAGATCGGCACCTACTCGGTGGCCATCCTGGCGAAGGAGCACGGCATCCCGTTCTACGTGGCGGCACCGTGGTCCACCATCGACCTGGCCACGCCCGACGGCACGGCCATTCCCATCGAGGAGCGCAGCGCCCGCGAGGTGACGCACGTGGGCGCCACGCAGGTGGCACCGGTGGGGGCGAAGGTTCGCAACCCGTCGTTCGACGTGACGCCTGCGAAATACATCACGGCCATCATCACGGAACGGGGCGTCCACCGCGCGCCGTTCGGGGAGTCGCTCGCGGCGGGGGCGCCGGCGGCCTGACCGCGCCCATGCTCCGCGTCCTCGCCATTGAGACCTCGTGCGACGAGACGGCCGCTGCCGTTGTCGAGCAGACGGGCGACCAGACCCGGCCGTGGGCCATCCTGTCCAGCGTGGTGGCCTCGCAGGTCGAGATCCACCGCGAGTGGGGCGGTGTGGTGCCGGAGCTCGCGTCGCGACAGCACGTGCGGGACATCTGTGGTGTGGTGGAGCACGCCCTGGGCGAGGCGGGGATCGGGTGGCCCGATATCGGGGCGCTGGCGGTCACGCAGGGGCCGGGACTCATCGGATCGTTGCTGGTGGGTGTCTCGTTCGCCAAGGCGGCGGCCTGGTCACTCGGGACGCCGCTCGTGGCCGTGCACCATCTGGCTGGGCACATCGAGTCCGTGTGGCTGGATCACGGACGCATCCCGCTTCCGGCCGTCGTGCTCGTCGTGTCGGGCGGGCACACCAACCTCTACCTCGTCCGGACCGAGGGCGAATACGCTCTGCTGGGCCGGACGCGGGACGACGCGGCGGGTGAGGCGTACGACAAGGTGGCGAAACTGCTGGGCCTCGGCTACCCGGGCGGTCCCGTCATCGACCGCCTGTGGGCCGAGGGAGACGATCAGGCCATTCACTGGCCGGGCACCCGGCTCACCAACCCGGACCGCAACGCGCCCGAGCGTGACGGGCGATTCGACTTCAGCTTCTCGGGTCTGAAGACAGCCGTGATGCGACACGTGCGCGCGCGCCAGGCCGCGCTGGGCGCCGACGTGCTGCCCCCTGGCGAGGTGCGCGACATCGCGGCCAGTTTCCAGCGCCGCGTGGTCGAGACGCTGGTCGAGCGCACGTTCGCCGCGGCCCGCTGGCACGGGGCGCGGGCGGTCGGCATCGCCGGTGGGGTGTCGGCCAACGCGCTGCTCCGGCGCGAAGCCTCGGCCCGGGGGGCCGCCGTGGACATTCCGGTGTTCATCCCGCGGATGTCGCTCTCCACCGACAACGCCGCGATGATTGCGGCGGCGGGCATGCGCCAACTGGACCGCGGCGCCGTCGCGCCACCGGACCTGAACGCCGCGGCCTCCCTCATTCTCTGAACGAGCCCGGGCACACGAAGAGCACGAAGGACACGACGCACGCCTTTTCGCGTTCTTCGTGGCCTTCGTGTGCCCGTGACACCTACTCGCCGATCACCTTGACGAGCACGCGCTTGGCGCGGCGGCCGTCGAACTCGCCATAGAAGATCTGCTCCCACGGGCCGAAGTCGAGCCTGCCACCGGTGATGGCCACCACCACCTCGCGCCCCATGA
>DAIRFN010000170.1:1973-11933 GCA_036795065.1 Vicinamibacterales bacterium | reverse complement strand
AGGAATATGCCTCCCCTCCCAATACGGTGGTGCGCAGTGGCATCACCACACTCCCGCACCTTCGGGATCTCATCGTCGTCGGACCGTACAAGGCGACGGGCGTGTCCGACACGCCGTCGCGGCAGAAGATCTTTTCGTGCCGGCCCACCAGCCCGGCCGACGAGCGCCCCTGTGCCCGGCAGGTCTTGGCGCGGCTGGGCGCGGAGGCCTATCGCCGGCCGCTGGCCGCGGACGAGGTGGATCGGCTCATGCCGTTCTACGAGAAGGCAGCAGAGAAGAACGGCTTCGAGGCGGGCGTCACCGCCTCGCTCGAGGCCATCCTGGCCAGCCCGTACTTCATCTTCCGCATTGAGCGCGAGCGCGAGGCACGGCCCAACACCACCATTCGCGTCGCCGACGTCGACCTGGCGTCGCGGCTGTCGTTCTTCCTCTGGGGCACGCCGCCCGACAGGGAGCTGCTGTCGCTGGCCACCAGCGGCAGGCTGTCCGACCCACGCGTCCTCGAGGCCCAGACGTGGCGCCTGCTGGCCGACGCCCGCAGCGAGGCGCTCGGCGAGCGCTTCGCCGCGCAGTGGCTGCGGCTGCAGGATGTGGACAAGGTCCACCCGGACCCGAACTACTACCCGAACTTCGACGAGAACCTCGCCGAGGCCATGCGGCGTGAGACGGTGATGTTCTTCAATCACCTGGTCCGGGAAGATCGCCCGCTGCTGGATCTCTACCGTGCCGACTACACGTTCGTGAACGAGCGGCTGGCCCAGCACTACGGCATCGCCGGCGTCGCGGGCACGGAGTTCCGGAAGGTGCAGTACCCGGACGAGTCGCGCCGGGGCCTGCTGGGCCAGGGCGCCATCCTCGTCCAGACCTCGCTGGCCAACCGCACCTCGCCGGTGCTGCGTGGCAAGTGGGTGATGGAAGTGCTCATCGGGGCGCCGCCGCCGGCGCCGCCGCCCAACGTGCCCACCCTGGACGACACCGCCGGCGCGAAGGACGGCCGGATGCTCACCACGCGCGAGCGCATGGAGCTGCACCGCGCCAACGCCGTGTGCAATGCCTGCCACCAGATGATGGACCCCATCGGCCTGGCGCTCGACAACTACGACGTCACGGCCCAGTGGCGCGTGCGCGAGTACGGCATGCCGCTCGACACCCGCGGCGACTACTTCGACGGCACGCCGGTGAACTCGCCTGGCGAGCTGGTCCAGGCGCTGCTGAAGCGGCCCGTGCCGCTCGTGCGCACCTTCACCGAGAACATGCTGGCCTACGCGCTCGGCCGCCGCGCCGAGTACTTCGACCAGCCCACCATTCGCGCCATCGCGAAGAACGCCGAAGCGGACGGCTACAAGCTGTCGTCCTTCATCATGGGCGTCGTGAAGAGCGACGCGTTTCGCCTGAAGCGGGCCGAGCCCGTCCTGTCCACGGAAACGGCCGCGGCCGTGGCCGCGCGCTAACCCCACGTTCGAGGAGACCGAGACGATGTCGTTCATCACAGGAAAGCACATCGCCCGCCGCACCTTCCTTCGCGGCATGGGAGCCACCGTGGCGCTGCCGTTCCTCGACGCGATGGTGCCGGCGGGGCGCGTCTTCGCCAAGGCCCCCGCGGGCGAGCGCACGCGGCTGCTGTGCATCGAAGAGGTGCACGGGCTGGCGGGCTGCAACAACCTGGCGGCCGGCAAGTTCCTGTACGCGCCCGAGCAGGTGGGCCGCGACTTCACGCTCGTCCCCGACAACCCGCTCAGCACCCTCGAGGCGTACCGGGACTACCTGACCATCGTCAGCAACACCGACGTCCGGATGGCCGAGGCGTTCACGGCGCCCGAAATCGGCGGCGACCACTTCCGCTCGAGCGCGGTGTTCCTCACCCAGTCGCACCCCAAGCAGACGCAGGGGTCCGACATCTGGGCCGGCACCTCGATGGACCAGCTCTACGCGCAGCGCTTTGGGCAGGACACGCCGCTCCCGTCCATGCAGTTCTGCATCGAGAACCTCGACCAGGCCGGCGGCTGCACCTACAACTACTCGTGCGCCTACACCGATTCGATCAGCTGGGCGTCGCCCAATGAGCCCCTGCCGATGATCCGCGACCCGCGCGTCGCGTTCGACATGCTGTTCGGCGCCGGTTCGTCGGCCAAGGACCGGGCCAGCCGTCGCGAGAACCGCCGCAGCATCCTCGACTGGATCCAGGGCGAGGTGGCGAACGTCCGGCAGGACCTGGGCGCGAGCGACCGCGTCCGCCTCGATCGCTATCTCGACAACGTGCGCGAGATCGAGCGGCGGATCCAGGCCATCGAGGCGCAGAACGCGAGCGGCGAGGAGCGCGCGCTGCCCGACGCACCCAAGGGCGTGCCCGACTCGTTCTCGGAGCACATGCGCCTGATGTTCGATCTGCAGGTGCTGGCGTTCCAGACCAACATGACCCGCGTGATCTCCTTCAAGACCGGCCGCGACTCGCAGAACCGGGTGTTCCCCGAGAGCGGGTCGGACCAGCCGTTCCACCCGGCCTCGCACCACGGCAACCGCGAGGACCGCGTGATGGAGTTCAACAAGATCTGCAAGTACCGCGTGAGCCAGACGGCCTACCTGCTCGACAAGCTCAAGACCACCATGGACGGCGAGCAGAGCCTGCTCGACAAGACGGTGGTGGTCTGGGGCTCGCCGATGGCCGACGCCAACGTCCACAACCACCGCCGCTGCCCGCTGTTCCTGGCCGGCCGCGGCAACGGCATGCTGAAGGGCAACCTGCACCTCAAGGCGGCCGACGGCACCCCGATGGCCAACGTGATGCTGACGCTGCTGCACAACCTCGGCCTCGAGGACGTGAACAGCTTCGGCGACAGCACCGGCGAGTTCTCGCTGACGGCGCCATCGGCGACGACGGCAGCGGGCGCGTAACGCAAGGCAGAAGGCAAAGGCGGAGAACCAGGCATGAGCCGTCTCGTGGGACTGAACGTCATCGGTGCGCTGTGCATGTCGGCGATGCTCGCGGCAGCGCCCTCGACATCGCCTGTCGCCGATGCGGCGATGAAGGGCGATATCAACGCCATCCGGTTGCTGCTGAAGGAAGGCGCCGACGTGAACGCTGCCCGCGGCGACGGCATGTCGGCCCTGCATTGGGCGGCGGAGCGGAACAGCGCCGACCTCGCCAGCATGCTCGTCTATGCCGGCGCGAATGTGGCCGCCGTCACCCGCATCGGGCAGTACACGCCGCTGCACGTGGCCGCCCGCGCGGGCAGCACCGCGGTGGTCGACATCCTGCTGAAGGCCGGCGCCGACGTGGACGCGAAGGCGGTTCCGAGCGGCGCCACCGCACTGCACCTGGCGTCCAGCGCGGGCAGCTCGGCGATCATCACCCGCCTGCTCGACGCGGGCGCCGACAAGAACGCGAAGGAGGCGGAGTGGGGACAGACTCCGCTCATCTTCGCCGCCGCGTTCAACCGCGTGGAGGCCATCAAGACGCTGATGGCCCGAGGCGCCGATCCGAACGTCACGACCACGTTCATCGACATCCCGAAGAGAAACGCCCTGGATCGCGCGGCCAGCCAGCGCCAGCAGAAGGTGCTCGAGTCGTTCGGTGTCGGACCCGAGCGGCAGCCCACGGCCAGCCAGGTGCAGGCGGCGGTCCACGCCTCGCGCGAGCTGTTCCTCTCGGGCAAGGTGCCTCCGCCGGAGAAGGCGGACAGCGAGAACCAGGGGCGCGGGCAGAACTTCAACCCCGAGGAAATCAACCCGCCGGTGGCCACCAAGGGCGGCCTCACGGCACTGCTGCACGCGGCGCGCCAGGGCTACCTCGATGCGGCGCGCGCGCTGCTCGACGGCGGCGCCGACATCAACGTGACCGGCGCGGGCGATGGCACGAGCCCGCTGCTGATGGCGGTCATCAACGGCCAGTTCGACATGGCCATGTTCCTGGCCCAGCGCGGGGCCGAGCCGAACATTGCCGCGAAGGGCAACGGCGTCACGCCCCTCTGGGCCGCCATCAACACCCAGTGGCAGCCGCGCACCCGTTTTCCGCAGCCGCAGGAAATGGAGCGGCAGCAGGCGACCTATCTGGACGTGGTGAAGGGGCTGCTCGACAAGGGCGCCGATCCGAACGGGCGCATTCGCTCCCATCCCTGGTACATGGTCTACACCGGGTGCGGCAATCGGAACTGCGGCCTGGCCGACACGTCGGGCTCAACGGCCTTCTGGCGCGCCGCCTACTCGGTGGACCTGGAGGCGATGAAGCTGCTCATGAGTTACGGAGCCGACCCGAACATCGCGACCATGGCGCCTGCGGCGCCGATTCGTCGTGGCGGTGGCGGCGCGCCCCCGGGAGCCGGCGGCCCCGTGGCGCCGACCCCCGGCGCCGAGCAGGAGCGCTACACGGCGCCACCGATTCCGCCCGGCGGCCCCGGTGCGTTCCCCATCCACGCGGCGGCCGGCGTGGAGTACGGCGAAGGCTTTGCGGGCAATGCCCACCGCCACGCGCCGGACGGCTGGATGCCGGCCATCAAGTACCTGGTGGAGGTGCTGGGCGCCGACGTCAACGCCCGCGACAACGACGGCTACACGCCGCTCCACCACGCCGCCGCCCGTGGTGACAACGAGATGATTCTCTACCTGGTGTCGAAGGGCGCCGACGTCCGCGCCGTCGCGCGCAGCGGCCAGACCACCGCCGACATGGCCAACGGTCCCGTGCAGCGCGTCTCCCCGTTCCCCGAGACCGTCGCGCTGCTCGAGAAGCTGGGCTCGCGCAACAACCACAAGTGCGCGTCGTGCTAAGAGAGGCCACCTGGGATTGGCGACCGGGAGGTCGCCAATCCCATCACGAGATCGCCAGGTCGATCCAGATCACCATTTAGATCGCCAGGTCTCCAGATCTGCAGATCGATCACCAGATCACCACATCTCCAGATCAACAGATTCACCCTCAGTGTCGCCATGCGATGTTGGCGAAGTCGCTGAACGCGGCGACGAACCGCTCGGGATCCTCCCAGTGAAGCGCATGCCCCACGCCCTCGACGAGGTCGAGCGTGGCGCCGGGGATCCGGGTCGCGAGCGCCGCCTGCTCGTCCGGTGAGAACACGCCGTCCTTGTCGCCGCCGATCACCAGGGTCGGGCAGCGGGGCGGCGCCACGGGCTCGAAGGCCATGAAGCCGGCCATCAGCGCCTTCCACACCCGCGCGGGCACGGCCTGGCTGTTCGCGATCGCGCGTGCCATGAAGTCGTCCGGGACGGGCAGCGCGACGGTGCTGTACTGGAACTCGCGCACGAAGCCGGGGTCCACCGGATCGGTCAGGGTATTCACCGCCGCCTGCAACTCGGCGTCCGCCGCGGTGCGGAGCGTGAGCGCCGAGCCCAGCAGCACCAGTCGGGTCACCCGCGTGGGGGCCATCCCTGCCAGGCGCTGCCCGACAAAGCTGCCCATCGAGTGGCCCACCACCACCGCGTCTGGCACCTGCAGGACATCCATCAGCTGCACCACGTCGCCGGCGAGCTCGTCGATGGCGTACCCGGACTGGGGGCGGTCGGTCTTGCCGTGCCCGCGCTGGTCCGGCACGATCACCCTCACGTTGCCGGGCAGCAGCGGCAGCACGCGGCTGAACGAGAACCACGAGTCGCTGTAGCCGTGCAGCATGATCACCGCCGGCCCCGTCTCGGGCCCCTGCCGCGCATAGTGCACCTGCAGCCCGTTAGGGAGTCGCACCTCATGGAAGCTGACGGCAGCCGGGTCCGGGCTCATGGCTCGCTCTTCAGTGACGGTCGCCGGCAATCCTAACAGGGCCGCCACCAGCATCGACACGAACTTCAGGCACACGCTCAGGTAGTACTCGATCACGTCGTCCTCGCACTTCTCGCCCGTCAGAGTTCACTGTTCACTTTCACCTTCCACTGAGCAGCCCCGCCAGCGCAGCCGCGAACCTCTCGGGGCGCTCCCAGTGCAGGGCGTGGCCCACCCCGCCACGATCTCGAGCCTGGCGCCAGGAATGGCGGCGGCCAGGGCCTCGTGCTCCTCGCGCGAGAACACCGCGTCGCGATCGCCCGCGATGACCAGCGTCGGGCAACGCGGGGCCCCCGTCGGCGCGCACGCCACCTGCCCGTCAATCAGCGCCCTCCATACCCGCGCGAGCATGCCCTGGCTGTTCGCGATGGCCCCGGCCATGAAGTCCGCCGGCACCGGCTGATTGACGGTGCTCTCCTGGAACGCCCGCCCGAAGTCGGGATCTACCGGGTCGGTCAGCTCGTGGACCGCCGACCTGAGGTCGGTGAGGACGGCGTTGGCCCCTTTCGGCCCCGAGCCCATCAGCATGAGCCGGCTGACCCGCGTGGGCGCCATCTCGGCCACGCGGCGCGCGACAAAGCTGCCCATCGAATGGCCCACCACGACCGCATCCGGCACCTGCCGGGCATCCATCAGCTGCACCGCGTCGGCCGCCAGGTCGTCCATGCCGTACCCGGATCGCGGGCGGGCGCTCTGGCCGTGTCCGCTGATCGGGAACGATGACCTGTAGCCGTGCAGCATCAGGATGCCCGGTCCAGTCTCCGGGCCCTGAGATGCGTAATGCAGGTTCAGGTGGTCCGCAAGCCGCACGTCACGCTCCCTGATCACTGTCTGAGTCGCCATAGCCCCTCCTTTCTGCGTCCATCTGCGGCCTGCTCTATCTGCTCTCTCTGCGTCTATCTGCGCCCATCTGCGGCCCGCTCTGTCTGCTCTATCTGCGGCTCGTCCGCGGCCCCTCGGCGTCGAGGGTGATGTCGGCGTCCTTCCACGCCTTCCGGAAGCGCGCCTCGATGCTCGCGGCCTCCTCCCCCTTGCCTTGAGCCTTCAGCGCCTGCATCAGGCCGAAGAGCGACCAGCCGGTCTCGGGGTTCTTCTTCAAGTCCTCCCAATAGACAGCCTCGGCCTCGTCCGGCCGTCCGGCCGCCATCAGCACCGCCGCCAGGTTCTGGCGCACGGGCGCGTGCCAGTCTGGCGGCTCCTGGTAGATGAGCCCGTCCTCATAGCGCACGGCGCGGTCCAGGTGCAGGACGGCCGTGTCCCAGTCTTTGCGCTTCGCCGCAATCTCGCCGGCCACGACCTCGGGCGCGATGCGCAGGATCGCCTCGCCCGTGTTGGTCGAGAACGTCGTCTGGCCCTTGAGCGACGGGTCCGCGACCAGCGCCGCCAGCTTCACGCGCTCCGCCTCTGCCGCATCCAGCCGGTTCTTCGCGACGAAGGCCATCGCGCGCGCGAAGTGCCAGGCACCCTTCGTGAACGCCGTCTCGTGGCGCGGGCCCTTGTCGGCCAGGATGCGGTCCCATTCACCGAATCGCACCATCGCCCAGTAGGGCACCACCAGGAAGCCCTGGAGAATTGGCACGCTGCCGAGCGCCTCGGGCGGAACCGCGTTCGCGAGCTTCTCCGCGGAGTCCAGTGCCAGCTGGCGGCGGCCGCTGGCGCTGGCGCCCATCCAGATGAAGTGCAGGTTGTGCGGGTAGTAGCCGAGCGGGTAGAGGCCCTGCGCGCGGCACTGCGTGATGTAGTCCTCGTCGGCCTTCGCCGCCAGGAGGTTGGCCTTCACCACATCGTCGTAGCGGCCCACCCGCTGGTAGATGTGCGCCGGCATGTGGACGATGTGGCCGGCGCCGGGCATCAGCGGCAGCAGGCGATCGGCCTCGGCTTCAGCGCGCTCGGGCGTGTCGGTCGGCTCCCACAGGTGAATCCAGAGGTGCAGGGCGCCCGGGTGGTTCTTGTGGGCGGCGAGCACCTTCTCGAGCGACGACTGCACCTCGATGGTGTCGGGATAGGCCACCCCGTCGCGCGTCCAGTAGTTCCACGGGCGCCGGTCCATCAGCGCCTCGGCATACATCGTCCGGGCGTCGAGGTCGTCTGGAAACCTGGCCACGACCTTCGCCATGGCCTCGGCATAAGCGCGGTCGGCCTTCTGCCGATCGTCGGCGCGGCCGGTGTAACGGGCGGCCAGCGCGTCGATGTAGGCCTGCTCCCGCGGCGTGGCGGACGCTTTCATGGCCACGGCCTTCCGGACCAGCTCGAGGGCCTTCGGCTCGTCGGCCGCGTCCATGGGGGCGTTGATGTTGGGGCCGAGCACCAGCGCCTGGCCCCAGTAGGCCATCGCCAGCGAGGGGTCGAGGCGCGCTGCCTCGGCAAACGCCCGCGCGGCTTCGGCGTGGTTGAAGCCGTAGACGAGGTTCACGCCCTGGTTGATGAAGAGCTGCGCGCGCTCGATGCGGGTGGACACGGGGAAGGTGTGCACGCCGAGGTTCTGCAGCCGAGGCGCCAGCGGCATGCCGGGCGCCGGCGGCTGGTAGTCCGGCGGCGTGTCGTAGTGCTTGTGCTGCGACGTGGGGGTCGCGCTCTGGGCGATGGCGGATGGAACACTGGCCGGCGACAGCGCGACGGCGAACGCAAGAACGGCAACCGACTTCGATGACATCTCGAACCTCCACCCACACCATACGGAGGCGAGGCGCGCGAAGACGTCAGGCGCCGGTGAGAGATTGGTGAGGATTTGGTAAGAGCGCCGGGAACGATACAATCGGAAGGCTTCGGCCCGCCCGGGCCAGCTCTACCGATGACATCCGACCGCGTCCTCACCTTCGGGGAGTATCGTCTCGATCCCGCCAGCGGGCACCTCTATCGCGGTGAGCAGGCCGTCGCGCTCACCCCCAAGGCGTTTGCGCTGTTGCACTACCTGGCCGCGCGCGCCGGGCGGCTCGTGCGCAAGACCGAACTGCTGTCGGCCATCTGGCCCGGGGTCTTCGTGGGCGATGCGGTGCTCAAGAGCAGCATCCGGGAGCTGCGCAAGGCGCTCGGCGACGATTCGCAGCAGCCGCGCTTCATCGAGACGGCGCACCGCCGCGGCTACCGGTTCATCGCACCCACTGCCGCCGCCGATCCGGCGGCGCCCCCGGTGACCGCGCCGCGCGTCAGCTACGCGCACAGCGGCCACGTGAACATCGCGTACCAGGTGGTGGGTTCCGGCCCGGTGGACCTGGTGTTCGTGATGGGATGGGTGTCGCACCTCGAGTACTTCTGGAACGAGCCGTCGTTCGCGCGCTTTCTCGAGCGGTTGTCGGGCATGGCGCGGCTCATCCTCTTCGACAAGCGCGGCACGGGCCTGTCGGACCGCGTGTCCGAGCCCGAGCTGCCCTCGCTGGAACAGCGGATGGACGACGTGCGGGCGGTCATGGAGGCGGCCGGGTCGGAGCGGGCGGTGCTGCTGGGGGTGTCGGAGGGCGGGCCGCTGTGCAGTCTGTTTGCGGCGACGCACCCGGCGAAAACCGACGCGCTGGTCATGATCGGCAGCTACGCGCGCCGCCTCCGGGACGACCACTACCCGTGGGGCGTCACCCGTGAAGAGCGGGACCGCTTCTGCCAGACCATCCTGGACGAGTGGGGCGGCCCGGTGGGCATCGACGAGCGCGCGCCCTCGCGCGCGACCGACGCGGCATTCCGAGATTGGTGGGCCTCGTACCTCCGGATGGGCGCCAGCCCGGGCGCGGCCCTTGCGCTCACGCGGATGAACGCCGACATCGACATCCGCGACGTGCTGCCCTCCATCCGCGTGCCAACGCTGGTGCTGCACCGCACGGGCGACCGCTGCCTGAAGGTGGAAGAGGGGCGGTATCTCGCGTCGCTCATTCCTGGGGCAACGTTCGTGGAGCAGCCCGGCGAGGATCACCTCCCGTTCGTTGGTGATCAGGGGGCGATGCTCGGCGAGATCGAGCGCTTCCTCGAGCGCACGCACGAGCCGCGCGAGCTGGAGCGGGTGCTGGCGTCGGTGCTGGTCGTGCGGTCGGGCCGTGGAGAGGGCGGCGGCGAGGCGCTTGGCAATGCCTTCTCGCGCGAGGTGGCGCGGTGGCGGGGGCAGATCGTCGATGGCGAGGGCGCGCGGCTGGTGGCCCTTTTCGACGGGCCGGGGCGTGCCGCCCAGTGCGGCGCGGCGCTGATGGCGCGCGCGCGCGACCTGGGGCTGGGCG
>DAIRFN010000170.1:0-1963 GCA_036795065.1 Vicinamibacterales bacterium | reverse complement strand
GGTACATTGTCGATGTCGTTCATAATCTTGGCCGGGCTGGGCGTGTCTGCCGGTGTGCACATCGGGGAGTGTCATCGCGAGGCGCGCGAAGGGCCGATCTTCGAAGTAGCCGACGCGCTGGCGGGGGCGGCCGGGCCCGGCGAGGTGCATGTGTCACGTACGGTGGTGGACCTGGTGCCGGGGTCGGGGCTGCGGTTCGATGACCGTGGAGTGATGCGGGCGGGCACGCCGGCGCGCGAGGTGCCGGTGCTGGCCGTGGTGCCTTCCTGACGCGCCCGGGCGCGGGGCGCGCGTGCCAGCCTCCCGAGCCGGAGCCTTGACCCGCGTGGCGCGCCAGGGCCTCGTGCCGGCGGGGCTCTCCGTCGTCCCCTCGATGGCGTTCCCCGAGAGCCGGCCGGTGTAGGTGCGATCGCCTGCCGTGAACGCGATGTCGTAGCCGCGCATCCGTGCGTTCGATAGGGGCACGTCCTGACCGCCAGCCCGAAGGGCTCCGTAGAGCACCTGGTGCAACTGCGTGAGGCGCAACGCGCCCTCGTCCATCGCCCATTCGCCGGCCGCCCGGGCCGGAACGATCCAGAGCAGCGCCTCGCACCAGTTCGCGCATGCCCCGCCGTCCACGGTGGCGCGCGCGTCGGGGTCCCACTCCTGGAAGCCGAACGTGTTCGAGACGATGCGTGTGCCAGGGGGCAACGCCTGGAACCTCGGGAGCAGCTTCTCGAGGTTCTCCGGCAGCAGGTAGATGGCCATCACCGTGGCTTTCGATATGTCCGCTTCGTACATGTCGCCCTGCACGAAGGTCGCCCGGTCGCTGACTCCCTGCTCATCGGCCAGCCGGCGCGAGAGCGCCACCATCTCGGCATTGAACTCCACCCCCAGGCCGCGCGCGCCGCGGCGGGCCGCGGCGATGATGTTGCGCCCGTCCCCGGAACCGAGGTCGATGACGAAGTCGTCCTTCGTGACCTGCGCCAGGTCGAGCATCTTCTCCACCAGTTCGGGCGGCGTCGGCACCCACACCACGTCCTTGCCGGGCTGTCCGACACGCGGCTTGTAGGGTTCCTGCTGGTCTGGCCGACGCCCGGTGGAGCCTTCCGCCCGAGCGTCGGCGGACGACAGGGGCAGGACCGCGAGCAAGGAGAGAACGACGGCTGCGATGCGCGTGTTCACGACGCGGGCACAACCTTCACGAGCTCGTTGAGCGGCACCACCGTACCGTGCAGCGGGACGATGCGGTCCACGCGCAACTTGCGATCGCGGATGTTGTGCAGCAGGTTGGCCGCGTACGGGTGCACGGCCGAGCCCGGGCTGAAGGCGTCCACCTCCACCAGCAGCCGCTCCTTCGGCAGGTAGGCCATCAGCAGGGTGTCGGCGTGCGGGTTGCCCGCGATGTGATAGAGCTCCACCCGTCGCGTCGCGTCCTCCACGACCTTCGCATCGTCCACGCCTTCGATGGCGAGGGGGCGCGGGTTCTTCGCCAGCGCGTCAGGCTGCACCGTGAAGGGCCGCTTCGCCGCCTCCTCGTAGTAGGCGACGTTGGCCTGCTGCGCGATGACCGTCAGGCCCTCGGCCACCGCGGCACGGAGGCCCGCCGAGTGATCGAAGTGATGGTGCGAGCTGACGAGCGTCGTCAGCGGCTTGCCCGGCACGAGCTCGCGCGCCTTCGCGATGACCGCCAGCGTCCGCGCCTCGCTCTGCGGGGCCTCGATGAGCATCAGGTAGTCGCTGAACTCGACGAGCACGCTGTGATGCGACTGGCCGGCGAGCAGCCACACGCCTGGCGCGAGGCTCTCGGCTACCACGTTCACCGGGGGCGGTCCCGACGGCGCCGCCGGGCGAGGGCTGCTGACGGCTCCACCTACGATGAGGGCCCGTGAAGGGCCTCATCCTCTCCGGCGGCGCCGGCACCCGGCTGCGGCCGATCACCCACACGAGCGCCAAGCAGCTGGTGCCGGTGGCCAACCGTCCG